>NZ_JBEOSM010000002.1:0-470579 GCF_040302945.1 Microbacterium sp. NPDC096154 | reverse complement strand
ACCGGTCACGCTGGCGCCGAAAACACCAACACACCGCCCGACGACACCATTATCTACGCCGCGGACACACGCCATAAACGCGACTGTAGTACTAGGTCCAGATCTTTCGGAGCGGAGCGACAGATCTGGACGAGTGTGGTCGAGACGATTCCGGCGAGTCGAACACTCCCTGTACCAACGAGGCATGGCGGCTGCCATCCCCATCCTTGAGCAGCCGCGTTACCTCGAAAGGATGAGTTCATGACTCAAGTTCGATACGGGCAGGGCCGATGATCGTCGCACCCGCATCTCCTCTGGGCGGCGCGCACACGCGTCGCAGCCGGCTCGCCGCCGCCGCAGTCGTCTTGCTGCTCGCCAGCGCCCTCGCGTTGATGAGCCTGCTGTTCGCACCGAACGTTCCCAGCGCATCCGCCGACGATGTCTCGTTCGGGTCGACGTGCTCGCAGCACACAAGCGGATACAACGCTGCTCCGTGCTTCGCGGATGACGCGAACATGGACTTCTGCACCGCTGTGCCGTGGGACTCGACCTACGGCAACGTCTTCATGGCACGGATGGCATATCTCGACAGCGCGACAGACATGTACGACACCTACACGGCGACATGTGGAGCGCAGACAGACATCGGTGGGTGGCTGAACTCCTCGAAGGAGATCGACCTGCGCGGGTCGACGGTCCTCGGCGCCGCGCTGTGCACGAAGCCACTCGGTGGCTGGGGAAATGGCAAGTGCGACCAGGGGTCACTCGTGGTGCACTCGGCGCTCACCGGCTCTGGCGCACAGTTTGCGAAGACCATGTGTCACGAGATCGGCCACTTCACGGGGCTCTGGCACTACAGCAGCTCCAACCCCGGCAGCTGCATGGTGAGCGGAGCGAGCAGCCTGACCACCTATAGCACCGCCGAGCGTGCGCTCATCAACGGGAGGTACTGACATGATGCAATTCACCCTCGACAAGCGGCGAGGCACATTTTTCCGCGGCATCGCGGTCGCGACGGCCGGTCTCGTGGCTCTGAGCATCGCTGGGTGCTCCGCGGAGGTGGCTGAGAAACCGGAGGGCACCGAGTCAGCGAGTCCCCACATCCAGTCGGACGCCCTCACCGTGTCGACCCGGATGGCGGATTACCTCCCTGGCTACGGAATGCTCGACGCCGACGCGATTCCGTACTCATCGGTATCGGAGATGGCGGAGGACGCCGACTTGGGGGCATCCGGCACGATTGCGTCATTCTCCTGGGGGCGTTTCGACCGTCATCGTGGCGAGGCGACCGACAGCGTCGACTATGAGCCGATCATCGTCAAGCTCGAGGACCCTGAAGTGCTCAGCGGCGACCTTCCGCACGACTTCGACGGGAACCTCTACATCGCGCTCCCGGGATTCGGCACGCTTGAGGAGCACGAGCAGGGGCTTCCGATCGGCACGAGAGTTACGTTCTACGGCATCGACCTGGAGCAGCCCGGTCTGACGCTCCTAGAAGGAGCTCCCGAGGGGCAGAACGTGTACAACGTGATCCACCCGGCGAGCCTCGCGGTCGAGGTTCCCGCAGTCGATGTCGTCTCGCGCTCGGCGATCGCTGGGGAAACCGTCGTCGTGTTCCCCCTCGCTGGTGTTGTTGCGCCGGATGTTCAACTCGATGATGTGGAACCGGGAGATCAGCTGCCTGACTTTGACGCTCTCGCTGAAGAGCAGCACGGTTGAGGAACCCTTTCCCCTTGATGCTGATCTGAAAGGGGGTGCCTCGCTCCGGGGAGGGCGAGGCACTCGCCCCTTTCGTCGGCTTCAGCCGGCGAGTTGGCGGGTGTGAGCGAGTCGGTAGGACTCGGTGCCGGTTTCGATGATGGTGGCGCGGACGGGGCCGCAGCTCGCTTCTGTGCACCTGGGTCACCCAGAGCACCGACGACGGTACGTTCGCCCCCGGCTCGGGAACGGGTGAATGGGCGACGCCACACAGACATGTGCGAACAACAACGCCGTGGCCTGGCGAGGTCGGGTAGACGTCAACCTCACTGACTGGGCGGATCCGTACGGATACGACTAAGCGGATGCGGATGAGGAGGACGACTTTCCCAGGGAACAGTACGCGGCGGCCGCGCGACTGCGGGGGCTGCAGGTTGAGGCGTCGCAACTCCGCGAGCTCCCCGTCAGGGTGATGCTGTCGGACGACCTCGCCCCGGTTCACGAGTTCTGATCGCCGTGCGCCGCGACACGACGAAGCGGCCCGGTTTCCCCTGATAGACCGGGCCACTCCGAGCATCGGATGAAGCGCGTCAGGCGCGCGTCACCTGGATCACCGACGGGCGGGGGCCGCCCCACTTCCCGCTGCGCAGCGCGCCCGGCTCGATGTAGTCGGGGAAGTACGAGTTCTGGGCGCCCCAGCTGCCCTCCTCGCCCGGATGCTGCACCGCCACGAACACGCTCTCGTCCTCGTCGTGCACGACCGGCCCGCAGGTCTCTCCGTCGCGCGGCACCGACAGGAACTGCTGCACGCGACCGCGCTCGGGGCCGGTGAGCGGCACGCGGAACAGGCCGTCGTTGTAGCCGATCGTGCTGGGGGCGCCGTCCGTCGAGATCCACAGGTTGCCGCGCGAGTCGAACGTGATGTTGTCGGGGCACGAGATCGGCGACACCTTGTCGGCGGGGAAGCCCGCGAAGTACGTGTACGCGTTCTGAGCGGGGTCGCCGCACAGCAGCAGGATGCTCCATCCGAACCGCGTCGATGTCGCGTCGCCGCGCGCCTCGGTGATCTCCACGATGTGGCCGTCGCGGTTGGAGTTGCGCGGGTTGGCCTCGGTCGCGCCCTCCTTGCCGGCCTTGCCGCGATCGGTGTTGTTGGTGCACGCCACGTACACGCGGCCCGTGTGCGGGTGGGGTTCGACGTCCTCGCAGCGGTCCATCTTGGTGGCGCCCACCGCGTCGGCCGCGAGTCGCACGTTGACGAGCAGCTGCTCCACCGTGAAGCCCGGCACGACGCTGCGGTCGTCGATCATGAGCGGAACCCACTCGCCCGTGCCGTCGAACGCGCCGTCCGAGGGCAGGGCGCCGGTGCCGGTGATCTCGTCGACGGAGTCGCCCGTGAACTTCGCGACGTACAGCGATCCCTCGCTGAGGAGGGTCTTGTTGTGCGCGCGAGCCTTGCGGCTGCTGCCCGGCTGGAAGCGGTTCTTGGACACGAACTTGTAGAGGTAGTCGAAGCGCTCGTCGTCGCCCATGTACGCGACCGCGTGGCCCGATCGGCTGATCGTGACGTTGGCGCCCTCGTGCTTGAACCGGCCGAGGGCCGTGTGCTTGACCGGCGGCTCGTCGGGGTTCTCGGGATCGATCTCGACGATCCATCCGAAGCGGTTGGGCTCGTTCTCGTAGCCGGGCTGGCGCGCGTCGAAGCGCGGGTCGACGGCCTCCCAGCCGTAGCTCGACGCCCGGTCCGTGAGGCCGTAGCGCTTGTGCTCGGGGCTGGTGCCGATGGCGCGGAAGTAGCCGTTGAAGTTCTCCTCGCCCGACAGCACGGTGCCCCACGGCGTGGTGCCGCCTGCGCAGTTGCCGAATGTGCCGAGGGGGTGCATGCCCTCGGGGTCGTCCACCGTCTTGAGCAGGTCGGATCCTGCCGCCGGGCCCGAGAACACCATCTTCGTGTCGGCCGTGATGCGACGGTTGCGGCGGCCGCCGACGACATACGTCCACGCGTCGCCCTTGCGGCGGCGCTCCAGCTCGACGACGGCCATGCCGTGGGCGGCCTTGGAGACGCGCAGCTGCTCGAGTCGTTCGGCCTCGTCGGCCGCGGGCGGGAACATGATGCCGGCGTTGGTGTACTCCTGGTTGGCCACGAGCAGCGCTCGGCGTCCCCCCGGCTCGACCATGATGTCGAGGTAGTCGTTGTTGTAGCCGAACTGGCGCGCCTGCTTCTCGGCCGTCTGGTGCTCGGGGTCGAACGCATCGCGGCGGCTGAACAGCGGGTCGCCCCAGCGGATGATCGGGTCCCAGCGGAACCCGCGCGGCACGGTGACCGCGTCGACGTCGGCCGGCACCGGGGCGATGGGCTCGAAGCCGAACGCGCGGCCGCCGCCCTTCTGACCCACCACCTGTGCGGTCGCGGCGGAGGCCGGGTCTGCGCCGGCCGCGACGGCCGAGATCACGAGCGCGCCGGCGGCCGCGGTGCCGCCGGCCAGCACGGTGCGGCGGCTGAGGGCGGCCTCGGCGACGTCGCGGAAGTACGGGTTGTCCGACGTGTTCGGAACCGGATGGAAGCACGCGTTGTCGCACTTGTACATGCAGGTGACCGGGCTGCGCTTGCCGTGCGTGCGACCGGTCATCAGCAGGTTGAGCAGCGGGCGGCGACCGGGGGCGGTCGCCTCTTCAGGGGAGGTGACAGAGCTCATGCCCACAGGGTCGTCCCCCGGGTTGAGGTCGGGGCGACGTCCGGGTGAACAGCGGGTGACGGCGCGGCGTGTCCCGGTGGGGAGATCTCCCCACCGGTACATGGCTCAGTCCTCCAGCGCGGCCGCCACCACGGCGCGGGCCTCATCCTGCACCTGGCGCAGGTGCTCGTCGCCCCGAAGCGACTCGGCGTAGAGCTTGTAGACGTCCTCGGTGCCCGACGGGCGCGCCGCGAACCACGCGTTCGCCGTCTGCACCTTCAGGCCGCCGATGGCGGCGCCGTTGCCCGGAGCGTGCGAGAGCTTGGCGGTGATCTCCTCGCCCGCGAGCGTCGTGGCCGTGACCGCGTCGGGGCCGAGCTTCGCAAGGGCGGCCTTCTGCTGCGGGGTAGCGACCGCATCCACGCGCCGGTACGACGACGAGCCGTACTCGGCCTCGAGCTCGGCGTAGCGCTGCGACGGGGTCTTTCCCGTCACGGCGAGCATCTCGGCGGCCAGCAGGCACAGCAGGATGCCGTCCTTGTCGGTGGTCCACACGGTGCCGTCGGTGCGCAGGAAGGACGCTCCCGCCGACTCCTCGCCGCCGAACGCGACCGAGCCGTCGAGCAGCCCGGGCACGAACCACTTGAAGCCCACCGGCACCTCGAGCAGCGGACGGCCGAGCGCGGCCGTGACCTTGTCGATCATCATCGACGACACGAGCGTCTTGCCGACCGCCGCATCCGGCGACCATCCCGGACGGTGCGAGAACAGGTAGTCGACCGCGACCGCGAGGTAGTGGTTGGGGTTCATCAGCCCCGCGTCCGGCGTCACGATGCCGTGACGGTCGGAATCCGCATCGTTGCCGGTCAGGATGTCGTACTCGGCCCGCTTCGCGACGAGCGACGCCATCGCCGAGGGCGACGACGGGTCCATCCGGATCTTCTCGTCCCAGTCGAGGGTCATGAAGCGCCAGGTCGGGTCGACCTCCGGATTCACCACCGTGAGGTCGAGGCCGTAGTGCTCGGCGATGAGCGCCCAGTAGTCGACCGACGCGCCGCCCAGCGGGTCGGCGCCGATGCGCACGCCGGCGCTGCGGATGGCCTCCATGTCGATGATCGACGCGAGGTCGCGCACATACGCATCGCGGAAGTCATAGGTCGGGATGGCGCCCGCGTCGAGGTCGGCGAAGCGCACGCGCTTGACCTTCTCGAGGCCGCCCTCGATCAGCTCGTTGGCGCGGGCGGCGATCCAGGAGGTGGCGTCGGTGTCGGCGGGCCCGCCGTGCGGCGGGTTGTACTTGAAGCCGCCGTCCGCGGGCGGGTTGTGGCTCGGCGTCACCACGATGCCGTCGGCCCGCCCCGTGTCGTCGGGCGCCAGCGCGCGGTTGTGGGTGAGGATCGCGTGGCTGAGCGCCGGGGTCGGAACCCACGAATCGCGCGAGTCGATGCGCACGTCGACGTGGTTGGCGACCAGCACCTCGATCGCGCTGCGCTCGGCGGGCAGCGACAGCGCATGCGTGTCGCGGCCGAGGAAGAGCGGGCCGTCGATGCCCTGCGAGGCTCGGTAGTCGACGATCGCCTGGGTCGTGGCGAGGATGTGCTGCTCGTTGAAGCTGCCGTTCAGGCTCGAGCCGCGGTGGCCGCTCGTTCCGAAGGCGACCCGCTGGCCGGGTTGCGCCGGATCCGGGACGCGGTCGTAGTAGGCGCTGATGAGCTCGT
The DNA here is from genome assembly GCF_040302945.1 of Microbacterium sp. NPDC096154. NCBI lineage: Bacteria > Bacillati > Actinomycetota > Actinomycetes > Micrococcales > Microbacteriaceae > Microbacterium > Microbacterium sp. NPDC096154. Next base: position 464,509 of record NZ_JBEOSM010000002.1, on the reverse strand, counting down.
CGACGTCGACAAGATCGGATGCTTCGGCGGGGAGTCCGGCTCGGCTCGTCATGCGGGACAGTCTTCCACGGCGCCCGCCGCCGGGCCCATTGGCAATCGACCGCTTGACACGCGGGCTGCGGATCGTGCAGTCCCATTCAGCGGGACGAGTTCTCCGTGTGCGAACGCTGCGCGTGTGACCATGACGCGTCCCCCTCCCCCCGGCTCAGAGATGAGCCCTGCTTCCGCCTGCTCGCAGCCGAGCGGCCTGAAAGGACGAACACGTCTATGTCGACTGACGCGAAAGCGCCCATGACGAACACCTGGATCGCCATCCTGTGCTTCCTGATCGTGGTCTTCGAGGGGTACGACATCGTGGCTCTCGGAGCCACGATCCCGGTGCTCACCGACCCCGAGGTGGGCGGGCACTCGGTCGACGCGATGAACTGGGTCAACACGTTCTCGCTGATCGGCGTGGGCATCGGCGCCGCGTTCATGGGGCGCCTCGCCGACCGCTTCGGGCGCCGTCGCCCGCTGCTGATCGCCGTGCTCGTCTTCTCGATCTTCACCGTGATCTTCCCGCTCATGCCCGACCCGGTGCTGATGGGCGCATCGCGCTTCATCGCCGGTCTGGGCCTCGGCGGCTGCATGCCGGTCGCGCTCGCGATGATGCAGGAGAACGCCCCCGTCGGACGCCGCGCGCTGGCGAACAACCTGCCGATGGTCGGCTACCACCTGGGCGCCGTGCTGGCCTCGCTGACCGGCCGCGCCGCGGGCGCCGAGTGGTCGTCGCTCTACTACCTCGGCGGCGGCCTGGGCGTCGCGCTGCTCGCCGTGCTGTGGTTCAAGCTGCCCGAGACCGCGCCGCTCGCGCCCGGATCGGATGCGCCCCGCAGCTCGTTCGCCGACGTCGTGAAGCCCGCGTTCCTGCGCTCGTCGATCGGCCTGTGGATCGCGGCGTTCATGGGCCTGGTGCTCGTGTACGGCCTGAACGCCTGGCTGCCCAAGATCATGGGCGCCGCGGGCTACCCCGTCGCCGACTCGCTCGTGATGCTGTTCGTGCTCAACCTCGGTGCGATCGTGGGCCTCGTCATCAGCGCGTTCGCGGCCGACGCCAAGGGCATCAAGGGCGTCGCGATGCTGTGGTTCGCCGCCTCGGCCGTGTTCCTGGTCCTGCTGGCCATCCCGTTCGGCAGCCAGGTCGTGCTCACCGCCGTGATCTTCGTCACAGGCGTGTTCGTGTTCAGCGCCCAGGGCCTGATGTACGTCTACGCGGGCCACATCTACCCGCGCGACCTCGTGGCAACGGGCATCGGCCTGGCCTCGGGCATCGGCCGCTTCGGCGCGATCGTCGGCCCGTACATCACGGGCCTCATGGTCGCGGCCGGCACGGCGTACCCCGGGGCGTTCTTCCTGTACGGCGGGGCGGCCGTGATCGCGGTGCTGGTCATCCTGCAGATGCCCAACCCGCGCAAGGCCGTCAAGGGCGCCGCCGACGTGGACGCTCAGCGCGTCTCGGCCTGATGACGTCGAACCGCCCGGGGCCTCACGCGTCGGGCGGTTCGCCGTCCGGGGCGGGTCTAGGCTGAAGCCCATGCCGTCGGATGCCGCTCCTCGTCGCACGTACAGCTACCTGGGCCCCGCCGGCACCTTCACGGAGGCGGCGCTCGCGCAGGTGCCCGAGGCGCGCGGGCAGGTGTGGCGCCCCGTGCACAACGTGGGCGAGGCGCTCGCCGACGTGGCGCACGGGCGCAGCGACGCGGCGATGATCGCGATCGAGAACTCGATCGACGGCGGCGTCTCGACCGCGCAGGATGCGCTCGCCCGCATCCCGAACCTGCGCATCGTGGGCGAGTACCTGGTGCCGGTCGACTTCGTGCTGGTGGGGAAGCCCGGCACGAGGATCGAGGACGTGCAGCTCGTGAGCGCGCATCCTGTCGCGTACGCGCAGTGCCTCGGATGGCTCAGCGCGCACCTGCCCACGCACCAGCACGTTCCGGCGGCCAGCAACGTGGCCAGCGCCCTCGGCATCCTCGACGGCTCGAGCCCCGCCGACGCCGCGATCGCGACGCCGGGCATCCGCGACCATCACGACGTGCAGCTGCTGGCGGAGGGGCTGGGCGACAACCCCGACGCGGTGACGCGGTTCGTGCTCGTGACCGGGCCGACGCCGCCGCCCGCCCCCACCGGGGCCGACAAGACCAGCGTGATCGTCGAGCTGCCCGAGGATCGCGCGGGCACGCTGCTCGAGATGCTCGAGCAGTTCTCGACGCGCGGCATCAACCTCAGCCTCATCCAGTCGCGCCCCATCGGCGACGCCCTGGGACGCTACCGGTTCGTGATCGACGCCGACGGGCACATCCTGGACGAGCGGATGGCCGACGCCCTGATGGGTCTGCGCCGCTTCAGCCCCAACGTGGTGTTCCTGGGCTCGTACCCGCGCGCCGACCGCGCGATCGTTCACTACTCCGACCGCTACAGCGACGAGATCTTCGTCGAGGCCCGCGACTGGCTGCGCGGCCTCATCGCGGGCGAGCCGGACGCCTAGCGCGTTTCGACCCGCGGTCCGGGACGCCCCCATCCCGCGGCGTCCGTCCCCCGCCGCAGGGTCCGCCGGCCCCGTGGCGGCTCAGCCCGATCGTTGACTAGCGCCGGGCGAATTCGCTTGCGTCGCCGACGCAAGCGAATTCGCCGAACGCTAGTCAACGCATGGTTACAGCGACCGTGCCAGCAGCTCGAGCGTCTGCACCCGGCCGGGGGAGGCGTCGAGGGGCTCGGAGTCGTAGGAGCCCGCGGCGGGCGAGATCATGACCTCGTCGACGTCGTGGCGGGCGGCGAAGTCGCGCAGCTGCGCGGCCACGTCCGGCCCCGTGCCCACGAACCAGCGCGCGCGGTTCTGGTCGACCATCGACTGCTCGAGCGGATCCGACGGGTTGGCGAGCGCCTCGTCCACCGTCTCGAGGGCGCGCATCGGCTTGTTGGTGCGCAGGCGCGCGAACTGGCGCAGCTGGGGCAGGGCCCGGGCCTCGGCCTCATCCTGCGTCGGCGCGGCGACGACGTTCGCCGTGATGAACGTGCGCGGAGCGGCGCTGTGCTCGCCGGGCTGGAACTGCGAGCGGTACAGGTCCATGGCGCGCTCGAGGCCGTCGCCGGCGAAGTGGTTGGCGAACACGTACGGCAGGCCGTATGCGGCCGCGAGGGCCGCCGAGTAGTCGCTCGACCCCAGCAGCCAAACCTCCGGCACGCCTGTGGCGGCGGGGGTCGCGTGCACGCCGTACTCGCCGCCGCTCGTGAACCGCACGGTCGCGCCCTCGGCGCTGACGAGCTTCAGGATGTCGGTGATGTGCTGCGGGAACTGCTCGACCTCGCTGGTCGTGCCCGAGCGGCGCAGCAGCTGCGTGATGACCGGATCGCTGCCGGGTGCCCGCCCCAGGCCGAGGTCGACACGGCCGGGGGCGATGGCCTCGAGCGCCGCGAACTGCTCGGCGACGATGAGCGGCGCGTGGTTGGGCAGCATGACGCCGCCGGATCCGATCCGGATGCGCTCGGTGCGCGCCGCCGCCGCGGCGATCAGCACCGGAGGAGCGGTGGATGCGACGGCCGGCATGTTGTGGTGCTCGGCGAACCAGTAACGCCGGTACCCCAGCGCGTCGGCCCGCTGCGCGAGCGCCATGGAGGCGGCCACGGCCTGGACGCTGGACTGACCGGTGCGCACGGGCACGAGGTCGAGCACGGACAGGGCGGGGATCTTCACGTCGCTCATCCCCTGCCCCAACCGGCCGGGCGGGCGTCGCATTCCCGAGGGCGGCGATGTCAGCGCCGCGCCGCCGGCCGCTCGTCGAGGCGCTCGAGGTGCAGCGCCAGCTGCAGGCACAGCCGCTGCTCCGGATCCTCCAGTGACAGGCCGGTGAGCTCGGCTATCCGCTTCAGACGGTACTTCAGCGTGGACACGTGCACGTGCAGCCGCTGCGCGGTCTGCAGGGCGCTCCATCCGGTTGCGAGATGCGTCTCGAGGGTCGCGACGAACTCGCCGCCGCGCTCGCGGTCGTACCGGCGCAGCGGGCCGAGGTAGCGGTCCGCGAAAGCGCGGCGTTGCGCCGGGTCCAGGTCGGTGATGAGGGCGTAGCTGCCGAGCGACTGCAGGTCGACGTCGGCGCCCAGCCGCCCCATCCTCACACCGATGTCCAGCGCGCGTCGGGCCTCCTCATCCGAGGCCCGCACAGCGTCCGCGCCGACAGCGGCGCGCCCCAGGCCGATCGTGAGCCCGATCGCGTCCGCACCGACGAGGGGCCCGCGCGTCATCCGGATGGCCTGCGACAGCAGGCGCCGCACCTCATTCGTGAACGCCGTCGCCTCGAGCGCTTGATCGGGCCATTGCACGACCATGAGAAGTTCGCGGTCACCCAGCGGCATGACGGTGTTCTCAGCGAAGCGGCTGCGCAGGAGCCGGTGCAGATGCCGCGAGAACAGCAGCAGGTCGCCGAAGTCGCGTGGATCGTCGGCCTCGAGCCGCGCGCGGAAGACGCGCAGGCGGCGCCGCAGGTCGATGCCCAGCGCGCCGGCGGAGTGCTCGATGCGCTCCTGGTCGTGGTCGCCTGCGCTGAGCGCGCCTACGAAGTCTCCGAACAGACGCGTGTGCGCCTCGAGGCGCACACGGTCCTTGATGAACTCGAGCGCGATGTGCAGACAGGCCTGCTCGATCAGGTCGAGCTCGATGGGGCCGAAGCCGCCGCAGTCGGCGAGGCAGCACAGGTAGCCCAGCCGCTCCTCTCCGGAGTGGATCGGAGCCAGCGCGATGGCCACTCCGTCGAGCTCGACCGCTCGCGTGCGCAGGCCGAGCGCGTCCCGCGTGGCGATCGCGACGACCTCGGGCACGTCGCAGTTCTCGGGCACATCGCCGCGCTGGGCGACGAGATTGCCGAACCGGTCGAGCACCACGATCGGCGCGCCCAGCGCGTCGCAGACGACCCTCACCAGCCCCGTCACGCCCTGATCCGTGAGGTGCGCCTGCAGCAGACGATCACGGTGGCCGAACAACCGCTGCAGATCCGCGTACTGGCGCTCCACGACGTCGTGCAGCCGTGCCAGTCGCGTGCTCTGCTCACGCTCCTGTTGAAGCAGCTCACGCTGCCGCGCCTGGTGCTGCACGTTGCTGAGGGCGACGCTCGTGATCGATGCGACCACCGTTGCAAAGGCGATCTCGTCGGCCGCGAAGAGCTTGGGCTGCGGCGCGCAGAACCAGATGACGCCGACCTCTTCATCGTCGAGGTACAGCGGCAGGATGACGATGGAGCGGAAGCCTCGGGCACTCGCGTCGGCGCGCACCAGAGGGAATCGCTCGTCCTCCAGAGCGTCGTAGATCACGAACGGCTCGTGGCGTTCGACAGCGATCCATGACGGACTGTCGAACAGCGTCCACTCGCTCTCCGGCAGGGGCGGAGCGTTCTCCGCGAAACCGGAGGAGGTGTGGCTGCGCAGCCCGTTGCCCTCGACGTCGAGGATGCCAGCCCAGCAGATGCTCCAGGGGCCGTACTGCGTGACGGCGTTTACGATCCGCTCGAGCACCTGACGCGCATCGCCGACGCTGTTGGCCTCCTTCGCGATCTGCTCCAGCACGAGGAGGAACGCCTGCGCGTCCTGCCAGGGGGCGGGCGGAGCGGCCGCGTCGGCGGTTCGGATCGCACGGGAGTCCCGCATCAGTGGAGCCCGATCGCTTCCGGCAGCATCTGAGCATCATGGCACGCGCTCGGGCGTGTCTCGAGGGCTTCGAGCTCTCGGATCGGACGAATGGACGGCGGTTCTTTCACCCGGCCGGACGAGGAGTCGCGCGGTCGCCCCTCACTACGTTGAGTCGCACCTGATCCCCCACGGAGGCGCGAAAATGAAGTTCTGGACCAGCTACCCCTTCTTCTTCCCGGACATCAACCGTCCGTACGGCGAACTGCTCGCCGAACTGAAGGACATCGCCCAGGCGGCCGATGAGCTCGGCTTCGAGGGAATCTCCTTCCCCGAGCACCACTTCTTCAACTACATCGCGAACCCGTCGGCGTTGCAGTGCGCGACCTTCGTGGCGCAGAACACGAAGCGACTGCGGGTGCACACCGGCGTGCTGGTGCTGCCCTACTACCACCCGCTCGCCCTGGCGGAGGAGGTCGCCATGGTCGACCACATCACGGGCGGCCGGCTCGAGGTGGGCGTCGCACGCGGTGCGAACAAGTACGAGTTCGACCGCCTCGGTATCGACTTCTCCAAGGCCCGCGAGATGTACGAGGAGTCCCTCGACATCATGAAGCGCGCGTGGACGGAGACCGACATCGTGGGCGAGGGCGAGTTCTGGCAGTTCCCCGAGGTCACGATCATCCCCAAGACCCTGCAGCAACCGCACCCGAAGATCTGGGTGTCGTCGCAGAGCGAGCGCGGGATGCGAGCCGCCGCGAAGGCCGGCCACAACGTCGTCACGAGCCCGAACCTCGGCACGTTCGCCCCGCATGGCGACCTTGAGAAGATGCTCGGCTGGTACAACGAGTCGTCGGCGGAGTCGCCGACGGGTCGTGGCGAGGTCATGGTGCTGCGCCGTGTGTTCCTCAACGAGGATGAGGGACGCGCGCTCGAGCACGTGCAGGACTTCTACAAGCACTGGTCGTACTACATGTCGCAGTACGCGGCGCAGCCGGACAACGAGGCGCACCGTCTCGGCGACCGCGCCGACAACGAGGCGATTGAGGTCAAGGCGGGATCGATCACTCCCGTGCGCTACGACATCCCCCTCGACGACATCTACAACGACTACGACGACCCGATCATCACGACGCCGGATCGCGCGATCGAGCGGTTCAAGTACTACGAGTCGCTTGGCGTGGACGCCGTCATGACCATGAGCGCCACGGGCGGCAAGGTCGACGACGTCATCGGCACGATGGAGGTCATGGCGAAGCACGTGTTCCCCGAGTTCGGGATCACGCCGGGCGGCGAGGACGCCGGCGTCAGCGGCGAGGAAGCAGCCGCGTGATGCCCGGGGTCGACGTGCACACCAGTCTCGAGCCGACGACGGTCGCCGGTGTCGAGCTGCGCAACCGCATCATGATGTCGCCCATGTGCCAGCACCGGGCCAACGGCGACGGCAAGCCGAACGACTGGCACATCGTGCACTACGGCGCCCGCGCCGTCGGCCGTGTCGGGCTGATCATGCTCGAGGACACGGCCGTCACGCCCGACAGCCGCCTCGGGCACGGCGCCCTCGGTCTATACGACGATGACCAGATCGCCCCGTTCGCTCGCGTGATCGACTTCTGCCATGCCGCAGGCGCTCGCGTCGGCGTGCAGATCAACCACGCTGGGCGCAAGTCGTTCCTCGTGGACGGCGCCCAGGCCGACCAGCCGATCGTCGCGCCCAGTGCGATCCCGTTCAACGAAGACGCGGCGGTGCCGCGCGCCATGGAGATCGACGAGATTCCAACGGTCGTCGAGGCGTTCGTCGCCGCTGCGCGGCGCGGGGTCGAGGCCGGCGCGGACTTCGTGGAGATCCACGGGGCTCACGGCTACCTGCTGCACGAGTTCCTATCGCCTGTCGCGAACCTCCGCGACGACGCATACGGCGGATCTCTGCTCAATCGGGCGCGCCTGCTTCTGGAGGTCGTGGAGGCGGTGCGCAAGGCGGTCGACGACGTGCCGATCTCGGTGCGCATCTCGGCGACGGATCTCGTGCCGGGTGGCAACGAGCTGGCGGAGGCGGAGATCGTCGCAGGCCTGCTTCGGCAGCAGCAGATCTCACTGCTCGATGTCTCCTCGGGCGGGCTCGTCGCCGCGCTGATCGGCGCCCACAGCGCGGAGCAGCCGGCTCTCGCCGGCGCCCTGCGGCGGGCGACCGGGCTGCCGACAGTCGCCGTCGGCGGCATCTCCACGATCGAGGACGCCGACCGCGTGCTCGGCGACGGCACGGCCGACATCGTCGGCGTAGGGCGTGCCCTGCTGCGCAACCCGTTCTGGGTGCGCGAGCTCGAGGGATCCTCGGTGGGCATCCGGCCCGAGCCGGGCGAGACGTACCGCGGAATGGAGTGAGAGGAATGGAATCGATCATGACCGCCGAGGCGCCGCACACGTCCGGAGCACGGCTCGCGTTCCCGGAGCTGTTCGGCCGCTATCCCGCGACCGTCTGCATCGTGACGACGATCGACGCCGACGGCACTCCGCGCGGGTCGACCTGCACCGCTGTGACGTCGCTGACCGCCGACCCCCCGACGCTGCTGGTCTCGTTCATGGCCGACTCGAACACGCTGCGCAGCGTGCGCAGCGCCAGTTCGTTCGCCGTGAACGTGATGGGCCGAGGGGGCGAGCAGACGATGCGCGCACTGGCGTCGAAGGCGGTCGACAAGTTCGACGCAGTCGACTGGGTGGTGCCGGAGGAATCGGTCAGCGGTGCGCCGCTGTTCAAGCGCGGCGTGCTCGCCTATGCGGACTGCACGGTGCACAGCGAGACCGAGATTGAGGATCACGTGCTGGTCGTCGGTCGCATCGAGGGCATCCACGAGGGCGACGCCTCGGAGGCGCTGCTGTACGCCGACCGTCGCACCTGGTATCTGTCCGCCGAACCGCGCACGGCCGCGGCCTGACATCGCGACGTGGAACGAGGCGACATGCAGGCGGTCATCAGAGACGCGCGAGTGTGGACCCCGGGGGCCGAGCCGGTCGAGGGCCACGACGTCGTCATCCGCGACGGCCTGATCCACGCGGTCGTGCCGACGGCGGATCGCGTCGCGGAGCCCGGGGAGACCGTGACCGAGGCCGCCGGCCGCACGGTCATCCCGGGGCTCATCGACGCGCACGTGCACCTGACCACGCCGTCGGAGCAGCGTCGGCCGGTGCCCAACGCGCTGTTCCGCACCAACGCGCTGCCGGCCGAGAAAGCGCTCCACGGCTATCGGAACGCCCTGAAGGCCCTTGCTGCGGGTTTCACCACCCTGCGGGTCATCGGGCACCGGGACGCGGGCGAGATCGAACTGCGCGACCTCATCGAACGGAGATCGTTCGTGGGGCCGCGTCTCAAGGTCGCGCCGTGGTGGATCTCGATGACGGGCGGGCACGGCGACCTCTTCTACATGAAGGGGATGACCCGTGATCCGCTGGACACAGCGGACGGCCCTGACCAGGTGCGCAGGCTGGTGCGGGTGCAGGCTGCGCGCGGCGCCGACTTCATCAAGGTGATGGCCAGTGGCGGCGTGATGTCGGCGGGCGACAAGCCCGAGTGGCCCAACTACACGGTCGAAGAGATCGCGGCGATCGTCGATGAGGCGCACTCGTTCGGGATCCCTGTCACGGCGCATGCGCACTCGCGCGAGGGCATCCGACGATCGCTGGACGCCGGTGTCGACAGCATCGAGCACGGTACCGGCCTAGACGCCGAACTGCGGTCGCAGATGGTGGAGCAGGGCACGTTCCTCGTGCCCACGCTGCTTATCGGTGCCGAGGTCGCCGACGCCGGCCCCGACTCGGTCGTGCCCGAGGACCACCGCGCCGGCATGGCCGATGTCGCCCGCGCTCAGCTCGAGCAGGTCGCCGAGGCCGTGGCCGACGGCGTGCGCATCGCGTGCGGCACGGACACCAGCGGCAATGTCTGCCCATTCGGACGACACGCGCGCGAACTCGAGCTCTACGTCGCGGCGGGCATGTCGCACGTGCAGGCGCTCGAGACGGCGACCTCGCACGCCGCCGAGCTGCTCGGCCTGGCCGGGCGAACAGGCTGCGTCACCCCGGGCGCGCCCGCGGATCTCCTCGTCGTGGACGGCGATCCCGTGTCCGACGTGACCATCCTGAGGGACCGGGCCCGTCTCCGGAACGTGATCGTCGGCGGCGTGGACGTCACCGCCTTCCTCGACGCGGTCACGGACGCGATGCCCGCCTGACCGGCGAGCCCCGTAACACAGGTGTAATCCGCACGCCGGAACATCCTCAGCACACCAGCATTCCCGCACACAAGAACACCCCCAGCGAGCCCCATCCCCCGCCGAAGCTCCACATCACCAGAAATGTGAGACAGCCATGAAGCTCTCCCGCAGCATCCTCGCCACCGCCGGATCCCTGACCCTTCTCGGTTCGCTCGTCGCCTGCGCCTCGCCCCAGAGCAGTGCGGCCGAAGGAGCACAGGACCTCCCCGCAGCCCTCGCCGACGGCAAGCTCACCTTCGGGTGGGCTGCTCTCTCGGGCTACTCGGCGCTCAACGCCACTACGGGCGAGGTGGACGGCTTCTATATCGACGTGGCCAGGCGCATGGCCGAAGACCTCGGCGTCGAGCTGGAGCTCGTGGAGGACAGCTGGCCGACGATCGTGCTGGGTCTGTCGACCGGCAAGTACGAGATCACGTTCGCGGGCCGCACCCCGGAGCGGGAGGAGCAGGCCGACTTCACCGAGAACACCATCTCGGCCGACTTCACCTTCGTCACGAAGGGCGACGCGAGCTTCGAGGGCCTCGAGGACCTGGACGTCGCCGGCAACACGATCACCGTGACGTCCGGATCCAACACGGACGAGGCGCTGACGCCCCTCGTGAAGAACGCCGAGATCCTGCGCGTGCGGGACGTGGGCGGCGCGATCCTGGCCGTGCAGAACGGCAGCGCCGACGCGATGGCGGGCGTGCGCGACTACCTGATCGCGTCGATCGCCGAGTACCCCGAGCTGCAGGTGCTCGAGAGCCAGTGGGGCGAGTCGCTGCAGGGCCTGCTGGTCGACAAGGGGCAGGAGGACCTGCTCGTGGCGATGAACGACGAGATCGCCGCCTTGAAGGAGGAAGGCGTCTTCGCCGACCTCCTCGAGGAGAACAAGCTCGTCGGCGTCGAGGTCGCCGAGTGATCGCGTGCCTCGAGTGGGCGGCAGCCAGGCGCGCACCGGAGGCCGACTCGCTCCCCAACCCCCGCGTGGAAAGGTGCTGCAACCTTGTATGACTTCGATTGGTCGATCATCTGGGAGTACGGCGGCTTCGTGGCCTCCGGGATCCCGACGACCCTGCTCGTGGCGGTGGGCGCCATCGCTCTCGGCATGCTGGCCGGCGTACCGCTCGGCATGCTCATGGTGCGCTCCTGGGCGCCCATCCGCTGGCTCATCTCGGCGTACGTCGAGGTGTTCCGCAATACGCCCGTGCTCGTGCAGGTCGTGTGGTTCTACTACGTTCTGCCGATCCTGACCGGCAACAACGTCCCCGGCATCCAGGCGGGCATCATCGCGATCGGCCTCAATGCGAGCGCCTATCTCGCGGACATCGTGCGTGGCGGAATCGTCGGCATGCCCGCCGGGCAGTTCGAAGCCGCGCGATCTCTCGGCATGTCGCACGGCCAGACCATGACCAAGGTGATCCTGCCGCAGACGTGGCGTCGCATGGTCGCGCCGTTCTCCAACATGTTCGTCGTCATCATCAAAGAGACCGCGCTGGTGTCCTACATCGGCGTGCTCGACGTGCTGCACCGCGGCGACGTCGTTCAGGTGCAGACCTTCAAGCCGCTCGAGGCGTACACCCTCGTCGCGGTCTTCTACTTCCTGCTCGTCACCGCGAGCACCATGCTCATGAAGCTCGTCGAGAAGCGATGGAGTCCCGCCGTTGAATAAGCCCACCGTGACCGCTCCCACCACCGACCCGCCGGTCGCCGCCGCGCCGGACGCCGCACCGACCACCGAGAGGAGCCCCGCCATGCCCGCCATGATCGAGCTCGAAGACGTCCACGTGCGGTTCGGCGACGTGCATGCGCTGCGTGGTGTCAGCGTCTCCATCGCGCCGCGTGAGGTCGTCGCGCTCATCGGGCCCAGCGGCTCCGGCAAGTCGACGCTGCTGCGCACCGTGAACCTGCTGGCTCCCGTGAGCGAGGGGCGGATCACCATCAACGGCGACGTCTGCAGCGATGTGGACACGGCCGGCAAGCAGCGTGCCGGGTTCTCCGAGAAGGCGACGAACTCGCATCGCGAGCAGGTCGGGATGGTGTTCCAGCACTACAACCTGTTCCCGCACCTCACCGCGCTTCGCAACGTGACCCTGGCACCCACCACCGTGCTGCGCGTGCCCGAGAAGGAGGCGCGCGAGAAGGCGATGAGCCTGCTCGAACGCGTGGGCCTCGCCGACAAGGCCGACGCGCTGCCCAGGCAGTTGTCGGGCGGGCAGAAGCAGCGCGTCGCGATCGCCCGCGCGCTCGCGATGAACCCCAAGGCCATGCTCTTCGACGAGGCGACCGCCGCACTCGATCCCGAGATGGTGGGCGAGGTCATCGAGGTGATGCGCCAGCTCGCCGACGAGAACATGACGATGATCGTCGCGACGCACGAGATGGACTTCGCCCTCGACGTGGCCGATCGCGTGATCTTCATGGACCAGGGTCGGATCGTCGAGGTAGGCAGCGCCCAGGAGGTGCTGCGCAGCCCTCGAGAGCCTCGCACGCAGGCCTTCCTGCGCCGACTCAACCGCGCCTGAGCCAGGGGCCGGCCGTTCAGCCCGCACAGACAGGAGAGAACACCTCATGGACGCTGCCATCCTCGACAGGCATCCACTCGTCGTCCACGCGACGCCAGACAACTGGCGCACGATCGGCCAGGGGCCGGTCGACGACGACGCGGGCGTCGATCCCCGCGACGAGGGGGCGATCCAGGGCCTCATCTCGCAGGCATCGGTCGGCGCCGGAGACCTCTCGTTCGGCCTCGGGCGGTTTCAGCCGGGCGAGTACCACCTGCGCCACCAGCACCCGCACGGCAGCGAGTGGTACTACTTCGTCGGGGGCACGTGCATCGTGTACCTGGACGACGACGCGATCCGCGTCGGGCCCGGCAGTGCGGTGTACATCCCGCCGGGCACGATCCATGCCGTGAAGAACGACAGCGACGGCGTCGTCGAGATGCTGTGGGGCGTCTCGGCCGGCGATTACGGCGCCCTCGCCCTCGTCTACGACGAGTGATCGCCGCCTCGCCGGCTCCCGCGTGGATCCGGCGGGCGGTCGCCGCGAGCATCGTGGGCTACGTGATGTTCGCGGCGACCATACCGTCGCCGCTCTACGCCCTCTACGGCGAGTCATGGCATTACTCGTCGAGCGTCGGATCGTTGCTGTTCGCCGGATACGCATTCGGTGCCTGCATCGCCCTGCCGCTCTCAGCGCCACTGTCCGACAGGATCGGACGCACACCGATCCTGCTGACCGGTCTCGGAGTCTCCGTGGCCGGCGCGGGCCTCTTCGTGATCGGCGACTCTCCGGCGCCGGTCTTCGTGGCGCGCCTGCTGCAGGGAATCGGTGGCGCTGTGCTGATCAGCAGCGGCACCGCCGCGCTGATCGACGCGGATGACGCGCAGCACCCGCGCGCGGCGACGCTCAGCACGGTCGCGAGCGCGGCGGGGATCGCGCTCGGCGCAGCGGTGTCCGCCGCGCTCGCCGCCGCCTTCGCATGGCCGCTCGCGGCGAGCGGGGTGCTGCTGGTGGGGGTGGTCGTCCTCCTGGCGATCGCGGTGACGGTCGTGCGCTCGTCTCGTGCCGAGCCGCAGGTGAGGGGCGGGGCGCCGCACGCGTCGTCGCTGCGCATCGCCCCCGCGGCCCGTCGCCGCTTCATGGTGTCGGCGCTGGGGGTCACCGCAGCCTGGGCGGCGGCCGGGATGACCCTCGCTCTGGGCCCGCGCCTCGCGGGCGACCTCTGGGGCGGCCCCACGCCCCTTGCCGGTGCCGTGCTGCTGGCCCTCTTCGCGGCGGCCAGCGCGTTCGTGCAGCTGGCGAGGCGCGGGGGCGACGGCACGGGCGAGCTCGCGATCGCGGGCGTCGCGCTCTTCATGGGAGCGGGCGCGCTCGCCGCAGCGGCGTTGCTCGGCCAGGGTCTGCTGCTCGTCGTCGCCGGTATCGCGATGGGGTGCGGCTGGGGTGCGGGCAACGCCGGGGCGCTGCGGTTCCTGGAGCCCGCGATTCCACTCGACCGGCGCGCGGGCATGCTCTCCGCGTTCTTCCTGGTCGCTTACCTCGCCATCTCGCTGCCGACGATCGCGACGGGCGGCCTGACCGACCTCGTCGGGGTCCGCTCGTCGTGCACGGTGCTGGCCGGTGCGACCGCCGTGCTGGCGGGGGCCGTCGCCGTGGCGATGCGCCGCATGCGTCCCGAGCGGGATGGCGTCGCGCGAGACGGCGCCGAGTGAGAGGCCGGATGCGCGCCGCGCCCTTCCCTCGGGCGGCGATGTCAGTGCCGCGCCGCCGGTCGCTTGTCGAGGCGCTCGAGGTGCAGCGCCGCGCCGCACGCGGCATCCGCCCCGCGACTGCGCGTCGGTGCGCCCGGTTAGCCTGGCAGCCATGAACCCCGAGATCTTCTACGTGCTGGTCGGCGCGCTCGCGGTGGGGGCGTTCGCCCGGTGGCGGGGATGGCCCGCGCCGCTCGTGATCACGGTGGCGGCGGCATTGCTCTCGCTCATCCCGGCGATCCCGACGCTCGACATCGACGGGCACCTGCTGCTGAACCTCACCCTGCCGCCGCTGCTGTACTCCGCCGCGCTGGAGGTCTCGTTCGTCGGGTTCCGGCGCAGCATGCCGCACATCCGGCGCCTCGGGGTGGGCCTGGTGCTGTTCACGGCCCTCGCGGTCGGCCTGGTGGCGTGGTGGATCATGCCCGAGCTCACGCTCGCCGGCGGCCTGCTGCTGGGCGCGATCGTGGGGCCGCCTGACGCCGTCTCGGCCGCCGCGGTGGGGCGCAAGCTGGGCCTGCCGCGCCGCGTGATGACCGTCCTGTCGGGCGAGAGCCTGATCAACGACGCGACGTCGCTGACCCTCGTGCGGGTGTTCGCCGCGATCGTCGCCGGCGCCACCGTCACGGTGTGGGACGGGATCTGGGCGTTCGCCGTGGCCGTGGTGGTGGGGGTCGCCGTGGGACTCGCCTTCGGCATGGTGCTGCACTTCCTGCGCACGCGATTCGACGACCCGGTCGTGGTCAGCACCGCGGGTCTGCTGGTGCCGTTCGGCGCGTACGCCATCGCGGAGCACATCGGCGGATCGGGCGTGCTCGCGGTGGTCGCGATGGGGCTGCACGTCGGCTATCACGCGCCGCGCACGAACTACACGACCCGGCAGCAGGAGCGCCCGCTGTGGCTGTCGGTCGACTTCCTGCTCGAGAGCTTCGTGTTCGCGTACATCGGCCTCCAGCTGCCGCGCGTGCTGCGCGAGCTCGGCACCGAGAGCGCGGGGGTGACGATCGCGCTCGCGCTGGCGGTGTTCGCGGTGGTGCTGCTGATGCGCCCGCTGTTCGTCTACGGCAGCTACGCGTGGGGCCGCATGTGGCAGGGCATGAAGATCATGCGCTGGAAGCACGCGCTCGAGGCGTTCCGAGCGAATCCGGATGACCCGCGGGCGGCCGCGTTCCGCAAGCGCCGCGCGGCGCTCGAGCGCCGCGGAATCGAGGTGACCGAGCGCAGCCTGCGCCAGCGCATGCTCGAGCCTGTGCTGTCGGTGCAGGAGCGTGCCGTGGTGTCGTGGGCCGGCATGCGCGGCGTCGTGACGCTCGCGATGGCGGCGGCGCTGCCCGACCTCACGGGCGAGGCGATGCCCGAGTCCCACGTGCAGAAGCTCGTGGTGGTGGCGTTCGTGGTCACGGTCGGCACCCTGCTGCTGCAGGGCCTCACGCTCGCGCCGCTCATCAAGCGGCTCGGCGTGGGTGCGTCCGACGAGCACACCGCCGACGCGCGGCAGATCCGCGCGATGCAGGCGCGCAGCCAGGAGGTCGGCAAGGCGTATCTGCGCGCCAAGCGGGCCGAATGGAAGGAGCGTTTCGGCCCCGACGGAGCCGACATGTTCGACCGGATGGCGCAGTCGCTGCTGCGCGTGGAGCGCGACACGGATCGCGCCGGTCAGGTGATGGAGCAGAGCGACGGCGTCCCCCTCGCCGACGCGGCGCGCCCCGGCTACGACGACCTGACGGAGCTGTCGAAGGGGTGGCTGGCGGCGCGCCGCGCGATGCTGATCGAGGAGCGCGACCGCGGCAACCTGGGCGAAGAGGTGATGCGCGAGCTGATGGCTGCGATCGACGCCGAGGAGCTCGCGGTCGACGCCCGCGGCGCGGTGCGCGACGCCGGCCGCGCCTGACCCGGCCGCGCCTGACCCGACCCCGGCTCCGCCCCCGACCCCGGCACGCCCCGACCCCGGCCCGCCCCGACCCCGGCCCGCGCCGACCACGGCACGCGAGAGGGGCGCCCATCCGGTGCAGGATGAGCGCCCCTCTGTGGCAGGCGACCAGCGGGCCGTCAGGCCTTCGCGTCCTCCTTGTCGCCGTCCGCGACCGGGGTCACGCGGTCCGCGACGGCATCGGCGACCGGCGTGGTCTCTCCGACCCGCTCGGCGTCGCCCTCGCGCTGCGCGGCGGTGGCCGCCTCGCGCTCGGCCTCCTCCTCGTCGGAGTCGTCGAGGAACGGCAGGCCGAGGCGGGGAGCGTCGTACAGCTCGCGGTCGAGGATACCTTCGCGCTTCGCGACCAGCGTGGGCACGAGCGCCTGGCCGGCGACGTTCACGGCGGTGCGGCCGAGGTCGATGATCGGGTCGATCGCCAGCAGCAGGCCGACGCCCTCCAGCGGCAGGCCGAGGGTCGACAGGGTGAGCGTGAGCATCACGGTGGCGCCCGTCGTGCCGGCGGTGGCGGCCGAGCCGACGACCGAGACGACGACGATCAGCACGTACTGGATGAACGACAGCTCGATGCCGAAGAACTGCGCCACGAAGATGGCCGCGATGGCGGGGTACACCGAGGCGCAGCCGTCCATCTTGGTCGTCGCCCCGAACGGCACCGCGAACGACGCGTACTCGCGAGGCACGCCGAGGCTGCGCTCGGTCACGCGCTGCGTCAGGGGCAGGGTGCCGAGCGACGAACGGCTGACGAAGCCCAGCTGGATGGCCGGCCACGCGCCCGTGAAGAACTGCTTGATCGACAGGCCGTGCGCCTTCGCCAGCAGCGGGTACACGACGAACAGCACCAGGGCGAGGCCGATGTAGTTTGCCAGCGCGAACCATGCGAGCGAGGTCAGCTTCTCCCAGCCGTACTCGACGACCGCGTTGCCGATCAGGCCGGCGGTGCCGATGGGGGCGATCCGGATGATCCACCACACGACGCGCTGGATGACCTTCAGCAGCGACTCGGTGAACGCCAGGAAAGGCTCGGCCTTGCGGCCGGCGCGCAGCGCGGCGATGCCGACCACGATCGACACGACGATGATCTGCAGGATGTTGAAGTTCACGCTCGAGCTGTAGACGCCGTCCGCGGGCGAGCTGGTCGACACGGCGAGCCCCAGGAAGTTCTGCGGCACCAGGCCGGTCAGGAAGTCCCACCACGAGCCGACGCGGCTGGGCTCGGCGGTCTCGAGGCCCTCGCCGTCGCGGGCGCCGGGCTGCAGGGCGAGGGCGAGCGCGATGCCGATGCTCACCGAGATGAACGCCGTGATCGCGAACCACAGCAGGGTCTGCCCTGCGAGGCGCGCGGCGTTCTGCACGCGGCGCAGGTTCGAGATGCTCGCGACGATTGCCGTGAAGACGAGCGGCACGACCGCCGCCCGCAGCAGCGTGACGTACGAGCTGCCGATGGTGTCGAGCGTGGCGGCGAGGCTGTTGGGCGTCTCGTCGGCGTTCGGTCCGATCGCTCGCGCGATCAGGCCGAGCACGATGCCGACGATGAGCGCCGCGACGATCTGGAAGCCGAACGAGGCGTAGAAGGGGCGCTTCCTGACGGCCCGCTTCGCTGTGGTGGTGGTGCTCATGGGTTCTCCTGGCAGGCGGGCCCGTCCCGCGCATCCCTCACACGGTAGTGAAAGGCCGAGGCGCGATCGCTGCGTGTGACGCGAGATGACGTCGGCCCTCGCTCTGCGCGACTCGCTCACATCGATCGATCTCGCCTGTCTCATGCACGGTTCGGCGAGGGCGGGGGGCCGGATCGAGGGCCCGCGGCCGCACTTCGTCGCCGGGCGCTGACACGTGTCGCCGGGTGGGCTCAGTCGGCGCGCACCAGCACGTCGCCGATCTCGCAGTCGAGCGCCCGGCAGATCGCGATGAGCGTCGAGAACCGGATGGCCTTGGCCCGGTCGTTTTTGAGGATCGACAGGTTCACGATGCTCACCCCCACCAGCTCGCTCAGCCGAGTGAGCGTCATCCCGCGCTCCACGAGGAGCTCATCCAGCCGGCAGTGCACTCCGGTCGGCTCGTCGTCGTCGGCCGGGGTCACACGAGCCCCTCGGTGTCGCGCTGCAGGCGCTCGCCCACACCGAACGCCGTGCCGACCGCGGCGAGCGTGAGCACGATCGCGACGGGCGTGAGGTCGGTGGCGAACAGCACGTTGTCGTACGAACGGTCGCTCACCGCGGCGAACGTGCCGTTGACGCCCATCGTGCGGAAGAGGCCGCCGCCGGCCCAGGCCACGATGATCGCGACGGTGCCGAGCATCAGCAGGCGCGTGTTCGCGCGGCTGAACGCGATGCCGCGGGCGAGGTTGACGCACAGCAGCGCCAGACAGGCGAGCGCGCCGAGGATGCCGGTCGCGCCGACGATGGCCTCGAGCACGAGTGACGCGGTCGTGATCGGAGCGAGGTCGCTCGCCGGGATCACGGCTTCGTTCACGGTGACCATGACGTCGGCGCCGTCCGGACCGATCGGCAGTGCCGCGCGCTCGCCGCGGAAGGGCGCCAGCACCGGTATTTGTCGAGCGGTGAGCACTTCGATGACCCGCTGAACGGCGGCGACGACCACGCAGATCGCGGCGATGGTCGCCACGATCGCAGTGAACCAGATTGCGGTGCGGTCGCCGCGGTCGATGCCCTGCTGTCGTTCCATGTGTCCCCCTCGGTGGCAGTGCGCGAACAACGACTAACGATAACAACGACTTTCGTTAAGTCAACGACTTTCGTTAAGTCGACCGCCGTGACGCCGGGTGGTCGCTATGCCCACGGCGAACACGGGGCCGCGGCGGTCGCCCGCTGGCTACCGTGGAATCACGGCGCGGCCCAGGTGTGGGTCGACGTCGCCGGCCTCGCCTAGGAGGAGTGAGATGTTCGAGAGATTCACCGACCGTGCCCGTCGTGTGGTCGTCCTCGCCCAGGAAGAGGCGAAGATGCTCAACCACAACTACATCGGCACCGAGCACATCCTGCTCGGCCTGATCCACGAGGGCGAGGGCGTCGCCGCGAAGGCGCTCGAGTCGCTCGGCATCTCCCTCGACGCCGTACGCGAGCAGGTGCAGGACATCATCGGCCAGGGTCAGCAGCAGCCGACGGGGCACATCCCCTTCACGCCGCGCGCGAAGAAGGTGCTCGAGCTGTCGCTGCGTGAGGCGCTGCAGCTCGGCCACAACTACATCGGCACCGAGCACATCCTGCTCGGCCTCATCCGCGAGGGCGAGGGCGTCGCGGCCCAGGTGCTGGTCAAGCTCGGCGCCGACCTCAACAAGGTGCGCCAGCAGGTCATCCAGCTGCTCTCGGGCTACCAGGGCAAGGAGCCCGTGGGCGTCAACGCCGGCGCGCAGCAGGAGAGCGACGGCGCCGCCAAGGGCGGCTCGCAGGTGCTCGACCAGTTCGGCCGCAACCTCACGCAGGCCGCTCGTGACAACAAGCTCGACCCGGTCATCGGGCGCGAGAAGGAGATCGAGCGCGTCATGCAGATCCTGTCGCGCCGCACCAAGAACAACCCGGTGCTGATCGGCGAGCCCGGTGTCGGCAAGACGGCCGTCATCGAGGGACTAGCGCAGGCGATCGTCAAGGGCGACGTGCCCGAGACGCTGAAGGACAAGCAGCTGTACTCGCTCGACCTCGGCTCGCTGATCGCCGGATCGCGCTACCGCGGTGACTTCGAGGAGCGCCTCAAGAAGGTGACCAAGGAGATCCGCACGCGCGGCGACATCATCATCTTCATCGACGAGATCCACACGCTGGTGGGTGCGGGTGCGGCCGAGGGCGCGATCGACGCGGCCTCGATCCTCAAGCCGATGCTCGCCCGCGGTGAGCTGCAGACCATCGGCGCCACGACGCTCGACGAGTACCGCAAGCACTTCGAGAAGGATGCCGCGCTCGTGCGGCGCTTCCAGTCGGTCAACGTCGCCGAGCCGTCGCTGCCGCACGCCATCAACATCCTGAAGGGGCTGCGCGACCGCTACGAGGCGCACCACAAGGTGCAGATCACGGATGGCGCCATCGTCGCCGCCGCGAACCTCTCCGACCGCTACGTGAGCGACCGGTTCCTGCCCGACAAGGCCATCGACCTGCTCGACGAGGCCGGCGCCCGCCTGCGCCTGTCGATCCTGTCGTCGCCGCCCGAGCTGCGCGAGTTCGACGACAAGATCGCCCAGGTGCGCGAGGCGAAGGAGATCGCCAGCGAGGAGCAGGACTTCGAGAAGGCCGCTGCCCTGCGCGACGAGGAGAAGTCGCTGCTCGCCGAGCGCCTGCGCCTCGAGAAGCAGTGGCGCTCGGGCGACGCCGGGGCGACCGCCACGGTCGACGAGGGCCTGATCGCCGAGGTGCTGGCCCAGGCCACGGGCATCCCGGTATTCAAGCTCACCGAGGAGGAGACCAGCCGCCTCGTCTTCATGGAGAAGGCGCTGCACCAGCGCGTCATCGGCCAGGAGGAGGCGATCGCCGCCCTGTCCAAGACGATCCGCCGTCAGCGTGCGGGCCTCAAGGACCCGAAGCGCCCCTCGGGCTCGTTCATCTTCGCCGGCCCCACGGGCGTCGGAAAGACCGAGCTCGCCAAGGCGCTCGCCGAGTTCCTGTTCGACGACGAGGGCGCGCTGATCTCGCTCGACATGTCGGAGTTCGGCGAGAAGCACACCGTCTCGCGGCTGTTCGGAGCCCCTCCCGGGTTCGTCGGCTTCGAGGAGGGCGGCCAGCTCACCGAGAAGGTGCGCCGCAAGCCGTTCTCGGTCGTGCTGTTCGATGAGATCGAGAAGGCGCACCCCGACATCTTCAACTCGCTGCTGCAGATCCTCGAGGAGGGTCGTCTGACCGACGGTCAGGGCCGCGTGGTCGACTTCAAGAACACCGTGATCATCATGACGACGAACCTCGGCTCGTCGGCGATCGCCGGTGGCCCGGTCGGCTTCCAGGTCGAGGGCGACACGACCACGACGTACGAGCGGATGAAGGGCAAGGTCGACGAAGAGCTCAAGCGCCACTTCAAGCCCGAGTTCCTCAACCGCGTGGACGACATCATCGTGTTCCCGCAGCTGTCGAAGCCCGAGCTGGTGCAGATCGTCGACCTGTTCACCAAGCGCCTGAACGACCGCCTGCTCGACCGCGACATGACGATCGAGCTGTCGCAGGCCGCCAAGGAGCGCCTGATCGAGATCGGCTTCGACCCCGCGCTGGGCGCCCGCCCGCTGCGCCGGGCCATGCAGCACGAGGTCGAGGACCGTCTGTCGGAGCGCATCCTGAACGGTCAGCTCGAGTCGGGCCACCACATCAAGGTGGACGTCGAGGACGGACGCTTCGTGTTCGAGAACGCGCCTCGCGGCGAGAAGGTCGCGGTCGGCGTGAACACCGGCGGCGCGATCTCGGCGACGCCCGACATCGCGGCGAGCTGACGCCGACTCGATCCCGATCCGACGGGGCGGGTGCCTGTGGGCATCCGCCCCGTCGGCGTCTCCGGCCCGCGAGCGGCGGCGCGGGTGCGTCAGCGGCGGCGGGGCGGTCGCCCGGTACCCGCCAACGTCCCAGGGGGAGCGCCGTAGGCTGGGGGGATGACCGAGACGCCGGGAGCCCCGTTCGTCGTGCGCCCGGCCCGTGCGGCCGACATGGTGCGCATCCACCAGATGCTGCAGCCGTATGTCGAGAAGCGCATCCTGCTCGGCAAGGACCTCGTCGTGCTGTACGAGGCGACGCAGGAGTTCCTCGTGGCCGAGGCCGACGGCGAGGTCATCGGGTGCGGTGCGCTGCATGTCATGTGGGAAGACCTCGGCGAGGTGCGCACCCTGATGGTCGACAGCGGATGGCTGCGCCGGGGAGTGGGGCGGGCGATCGTTGAGGGCCTCGAGCGGCAGGCGCGGGAGCTGGGTCTGTCTCGCCTGTTCTGCCTGACGTTCGAGGTGGAGTTCTTCACCCGGCGCGGCTTCGCCCCCATCGGCGAGCAGATCGTGGATCAGGATGTCTACGCCCAGCTGGTGCGCAGCCGTGACGAGGGCATCGCCGAGTTCCTCGATCTCGCGCACGTGAAGCCCAACACGCTCGGCAACACCCGCATGCTGAAGCTGCTGTAGGCGGCACCGGCGGTCGCCGAGGCGTCCCATCGCCGACCGCCCGCGTCGGAACCGATCGTTCAGCGACGCGCGCCTACGCTGGATGCGTGGGATCCGAGCCGCGCCGTCGACACTCGCCCGCCGTGTACCGGCGGCGCCGTATCGCCGTGCTGCTGCTCGCCCTGCTGGTGACCGCGGGCATCGTGTGGCTCGTGATCGCGCAGCCGTGGCGGGGCCTGGCGGAGATGCTCGCGCAGCCCGAGCCTGCGCAGACCGCCGCGGCACCGGTCGTCACGCCCGTGCCGTCGAGCCCGGCCCCGACGCCCACACCGAGCCCCACGCCCAGCTCGACCGAGCCGCCCACGCCGCAGCCCTGCGATCCGGAGGTGATCGACCTCGAGCCGGTGGTCTATGGCGAGATCTTCGAGACCAAGCCGGTGCAGCTCGGCATGCGCCTGACGAACACCGGGCCCGTGCCGTGCACGATGGACGTCGGCACGTCGAAGCAGGAGTTCGTGATCACGAGCGGCAGCGACCGCTGGTGGCGCTCGACCGACTGCCAGAGCGAGCCGAGCGACATGGTGGTGACGTTGGCGGCGGGGCAGACGGTCGAGAGCGCCGAGCCGCTGGTGTGGGACCGCACCCGATCGGATGTCGGAACCTGCGCCAGCGAGAACCGGCCTCGCGCACCCGGCGGTGACGCGTCGTACCGCCTCACCGTGCGCATCGGCGACATCAAGTCGGACGGCGACGTGCGCTTCTTCCTGCGCTGACGTCATCCTGTCCGAGCGCTGGGCGCATCCTGCGAGGACATGCATGCCTCTTGACGGAGGGCGAGGCGATACGCAAAACGGGTCTGGAAAACCGGCGCCGTCCCTCCTACCGTGGACCTATGGGCACGCTGTACTACGGTTCCCTCAGCACTCCGATCGAGATCGAGGATCGCGCGCTGGCGCACGTCAAGGCCGTGATCGTGGCGAAGCTGCGGCGCGACGAGGCCTTCACGCTGTCGCTGCAGCACGAGGACGGCAGCGGCCGCAGCACGGTGTGGCTCAGTTCGTCGATCCCCCTGCGGTTCACGTTCGAGGAGTCGGAGCGTCCCGAGCTCAACCCGGCGTGGCTGGAGCAGCTGTCGGAGTCGGCGAATCTGCTCGGCGGCATCACTCTCGTCCCCGAGCACGCGACGCCCTGATCCAGCGGGCGCGGTTCCCCGGCCGCGCGGCGAATTGTGTCATCTCCCCCCGGGTCAGGGAAGCCCGTGTTCGGAGCGCCTCGTGCGCGCGTTCACTGGATGTCCAACCACCCAGTGATCGCCCCTCGGGGCAAGAGGAGAGACACGCATGTTCTTCCACAGGCAGGAACTCCAGCACACGGTCAAGCCCGACGCGCCCGACGCGGTCTACGCGCGGAAGCTGCAGGAGGTGCTGGGCGGCCAGTACGGCGAGATCACGATCGCCATGCAGTACCAGTTCCAGGCATGGAACATGCACATCCCCGGCAAGTACCGCGACCTCATGTTCGGCATCGGAGCCGAGGAGATGGGTCACGTCGAGATGCTCGCCATCATGATCGCGCAGCTGCTCGAGAAGTCGCCGCTCGGCATCACTGACGAGGCCGTGCAGGCAGACCCCGTGGTCGCAGCCGTGGTCGGCGGCACGGATGTGCAGCACGCGATCGTCGCGGGTGCCGGCGCCCGTCCGGTCGACAGCAACGGCAACCCCTGGCAGGGCAGCTACATCACGGCGAGCGGCAACCTGTTGGCCGACTTCACGGCCAACGCCAACGGCGAGATGCAGGGCCGGCTGCAGGCGGCTCGGCTCTATCACATGACGGATGACTCGGGTGTGCGTGACCTGCTGGCGTTCCTGATCGCGCGCGACACGATGCACCAGAACCAGTGGCTCGCGGCGATCGAGGAGCTCAAGGAGTCGGGTGCCGAGACGCTTCCCGTGCCGAGCAATTTCCCGCAGTCGAAGGAGCACGGCGAGGTCGCGTACCAGTACCTGAACTTCAGCGACGGCGCGGCGGCCGCCGAAGGCGCGTGGGCGAGCGGCCCGACCCCGGACGGCAAGGGCGAGTTCACATACCACGACGGGCCCACCACGAGTGCGCCGATGCCTGGGCCGACGCATCCGGACTCGCGCTTCTACGGCACCACCGAGCTGCCGAACTTCGTGGAGAAGGCGGCGGGCGCGGTGCAGGACAAGCTCCACAAGGAGTGAGTCGTCGGGGATTCCCCGCACACGGAGAAGGCCCGGAGCATCGCTCCGGGCCTTGTCACGTCGTCCCGCGCAGGCCCCCAGGGTGCTGAGCACCAAACCTGCTTTTGAGAGTGCGGTGATCCACCAGTCCCCACCGATGCCGCACCCGAACGGGCATGACAAGAGTATCAATCGGCCTCGGGCGAACCTGACAGAATGCTTGATCCCCGCTGGCCGAAGTCTTAGATCTGCGTAGCCGTAGTCTGAACACATGGCGTCCCGCAAGCGAACGAAGAAGACCCCCGACGTCGAGTTCCGCTCAGAGGCCCTGGCGCAGGCGCTGGAGCGGCAGGATATGGCGGCGGTCGCCCTGGCGCTGCGCAACGGCAACACGGTGGTGCCCCTGCTGAAGCCCGGTAAGCGCGACGATCCGCTCGACGGCGGCGAGGTGTGGACGTACCGCGATCCCGAGAGCGGGCAGGTCGCTCTGCTGCTGTTCAGCGACGCGAAGAACAAGCCCGAGAACCTGCCGCCGGGCATCGGTCTGTATTCGCCGGCCTGGCTGCGGTCGTTCCTCTCGAAGCACCGCGACACGATCACGACGGTGTTCCTCGACATCGCCGGGCCGCACCCGATGCAGGCGTCGCCGGCCGACCTGCTGCACGCTCTGGATCTGGGGGAGTGAGCCGGTTACCGTGAGGCCATGGGCATGCTTCTCGCGGTCGTCTGCCTGGCGGGGCTGCTGATCCCCGTCGTCCTCGTGGCGTTGCCGAGCCAGCGCCGCCGTATGCGCCGCCGCTAGAGCCGCGGCGGGCCGTCAGAACTGCGGCACGTCCTCGAGCGCGAGCGGCTTGCTCTGGGCGCGCACGTCGTCGAGGGCCGCGCGCAGCTTGGCCGATCGGTCGTCGATCACGCGCGTGTAGCCGAGGCGAGCGGCCTCGCTGCGGCGCTGTGGGGCCTGCGTGACGGGACGAACCTCACCTGCGAGGCTGAGCTCGCCGACCGCCGCGATGTCGCGCGGAACGGCCCAGTGGCGTACCGATCCGGCGACGGCCACGGCGATCGCGAGGTCGGCCGCGGGTTCGGTGAACTTCACGCCGCCGACCGTCGAGACGTAGACGTCGAGGTCGCTGGTCTTGATGCCCGCGCGCCGCTCGAGCACCGCAAGCACCATCGCGACGCGCGACGAGTCGACGCCGTGGACGATGCGGCGGGGGTTCGGTGCGCTGCTCGGGATGGTGAGCGCCTGCACTTCGACCGGCATCGCGCGCCGCCCTTCCAGGGCGATGGCCACGCACGTGCCGGGCTCGGGCGTGCCCTGTGAGAGGAACAGCCCGCTCGGGTCGGGCACCTCGGCGATGCCGTCGCCCGTCATCTCGAAGCAGCCGACCTCATCGGTGGGACCGAAGCGGTTCTTGAGCGCACGCACGAAACGCAGCGCGGTCTGCCGGTCGCCCTCGAACTGGCAGACCACGTCGACCAGGTGCTCGAGCAGGCGCGGGCCTGCTACCTGGCCGTCCTTCGTCACGTGACCCACCAGGATGATCGGGAGCCCGCGATCCTTCGCGACCCGGATGAGCGTCGACGCGACCTCGCGCACCTGGCCGGGCATACCGGCGGCGCCATCGGAGAGCGACGACGACACGGTCTGCACCGAGTCGACGATCACGAGCTGCGGCTCGACCGAGTCGATCTGGCCGAGCACGGTGGCGAGGTCGGTCTCGCTTGCCAGGAACAGCTCGTCGTGCAGCGCGCCGGTGCGCTCGGCGCGCATGCGCACCTGGGTGGGCGACTCCTCGGCGCTGATGTAGAGCACCCGGCGGCCCTCGGCGGCCGAGCGGGCGGCGACCTCGAGCAGCAGGGTCGACTTGCCGACCCCCGGCTCCCCCGACAGCAGGATGGCCGCGCCGGGCACGATGCCCCCGCCCAGCACGCGGTCGAACTCGGCCACGCCGCTCGCGCGCCGCGGCGCCTCGGAGGTGTCGACCTGCGTGATCGGACGCGCGGCCGACGTGGGGATCATCGGGTCGAGGCGGCGCGTGATGCCGGTCTGCTCGGCCGCCTCGACGACCGTGCCCCACTGCTGGCACTCGCCGCAACGGCCCACCCACTTGGCGGCCGTCCATCCGCACTCCGTGCACTTGTACGGGGCGGTGGTGGGTCGCTTGCTGGCCATGCCGTCCAGCGTAGGCGGGGCCTCGGACATCCGTTCGAGGCCGCGCGGCGGCCGGGGGCGCCGGCGCTCGCCGTGCCCCGGCTTCATCCGCGGATCCCCGCTTCGCAGGAGCCAATGGGCGGATGCGCTCCGGAGTTCGCGAGATCTCCGGAGTTCGCGACGTCGGCGGCCGGGTCGGGTGCGGTCAGTCTTCCCGCACCTGGGCGGCGGTCGCCTTGGTGGTCTCCGCCGAGGCGTGCAGAAGCCCGAGCTCCTCATCCGAGAACCGGGTCTCGTGGATCGGGAACGCGCCCGACGAGCCGACGATCGAGGGCACCGACAGGGCGACATCCGACAGCCCGTGGAAGTCGGTCAGCACGGTCGAGACCGGCAGCACCGCCCGCTCGTCGCGCAGCACGGCCTCGGCGATGCGCATGGCCGACAGGCCGATGGCGTAGTTCGTGGCGCCCTTGCCCTCGATCACCTTGTACGCCGCCGTGCGCACCTCGTGCGCCACCTGGTCGAGCTCCCCGCGGGTGAGCGCGCCGCCGTCGCGCTTCCAGTCGAGAAGCGGCACGGGGCCGATCGCGGCGCTCGACCACAGGGGGAACTCGGTGTCGCCGTGCTCGCCCACGATGTGCGCGTGCACCGACCGCGCCGCGACGCCCGCCAGCTCGGCGAGACGCCAGCGCAGGCGGGAGGTGTCGAGCACCGTGCCGGAGGCGAACACCCGCTCGGGCGGCAGGCCCGTCTGCTCCTGTGCCAGCAGCGTCAGCACGTCGCACGGGTTCGACACGATCACGAACACGGCGTGCGGAGAGGCCTCCACCAGCTGCGGGATCATCGAGCGGAAGATGCGGGCATTCGTGCCGACGAGCTCGAGGCGCGTCTGCCCGGGCCGCTGCGCGGCGCCGGCCGTGACGATCACGACATGTGACCCCTCGGTCACGGCGATGTCAGCGGATCCGGTGATCTCGCTCGAACCCGTGAAGAGCGACCCGTGGGCCAGATCGAGCGCCTCGGCTTCGACCTTCGCGGCGTTGATGTCGTAGAGGGCGACCTTGCGGGCGGAGCCGCGGATGAGGGAGGCATATGCGGTGGCGGCGCCGACCGATCCAGCGCCGACGACGGTGATCTTCGCGTTCTCGATGACGGCCATGCGGCCATCCTGACAGCGGATGTCCAGCAGCGGGAGGGCCTCACGATTTGGCGGCCCGATGAACCTCCCGTAAACTCGATCCCGGTGACGTGTCCGAGCGGCCGAAGGTGCAACTCTCGAAAAGTTGTGTAGGGTAACCCCCTACCGTGGGTTCAAATCCCACCGTCACCGCCATCCGAAACCCCCGCAGAACCCTGGGAAACACAGGGATCGCGGGGGTTTCGCCATGTGTGCGACCGGTGCGTGTTCGTGCCGGGCCATAGCAATGGCTTCAGGCGGGCCACGCGGTCTGCGGGGCCGCACGACGCGTATGTCCTTCCCACCCGGTACGGTCTGCGGTAGGCGAAGGGGTGAAGGGCATCCATCGCCGGAGGAGTGAGATGGGCAGCGAGATCGAGCTGGTGAGCGACGGCGATGGTCTCGCCGTCCTCGGCGACGAGTCCGACATCCAACGGTTCTTTCTCTCGACCGGACTCGAGCGCGTGCCAACTCGTGAGCTCGACCTGCAGCGGCTCCGCTCCATCGCGCACACAGCGGGCGCTGCGGCCGGCGTCGGGGCGGAGGTCGCGGCGAACTCCGGTCGTTGGGTGAAGCTGACGGCCGAGTCGGCGGAGGCCATCCGAAAGTACGGGCTGATGCCGACCAAGACGCCGGGCGTCAGCCACGCCATGGTCGGAAATCCCGGTGACATCAAGCAGTGGGTGCAGATCGCACAGGCGCCCACCATGCTTCTCGCCGGCCCGTTCGCCCTCACTGCTCTGTCGACGATGATGCAGCAGCGCGCGATGCAGGAGCAGATGGACAGCATCGTCGAGTACTTGCAAGAGATCGATGAGAAGCTCGACGACGTCCTCCGCGCGCAGAAGGACTCCGTGCTCGCCGACATGATCGGTGTCGACCTCGTCGTCGAAGAGGCGCTCACCATCCGCGAGCAGGTCGGACGCGTATCCGAGGTCACATGGTCGAAGGCGCAGGCGACAGGCATGACCATCGCGCGCACCCAGGCATACGCGCTGCGCCAGCTCGATGCCATTGCTGAGAAGCTCGAGAAGAAGGCTGATCTCGGTGATGTAGCCAAGGCGACCAAGAGGGCCGAGCCACGCGTCCGGGAGTGGCTCGCCGTCATCGCCCGCACCTTCCAGCTGCAGGACGGCATCGCCGTTCTGGAGCTCGACCGTGTGCTCGACGCGTCGCCCGAGGACCTGGAGAGTCACCGGCTCGGGCTCCGCGCCGCTCGCCAGAACCGACTCGACCTCATCGGTCGCAGCACCGAACGTCTCCTCGCGCAGATGGACGCCACCGTCCAGCGCGCTAACGCCAAGGTGCTCCTCAACCCATTCGATTCCCCGGCCGCGGTGACGTCGAGCAACCGGGTAGCGCTCGGCATCCTCGACTTCCGCGGGCGTCTCGGCATCGAGTCGGGACACGAGTCGAAGGATGCTCGCCGCTGGGGGCGGGCGGCCGTCGAGGTCGGCGAGAGGATGATCGCTTCGGCATCTGAGGGTGCCACCGCGGCTGCGCGTCTCGGCACCTCCACGCTCGACCGTGCCACTGAGGCGTTCCGCGCCGTCGACATCGACGGCGACGGGATCCCGGATAAGCCACGCGCCGCGACCGCCGCCGAGGAAGCAGGCGCTGCTGTCAAGGGAGCCGCAGCTGGTGTCGCCGGTGCGCTCGGGACCCTCTTCGGGCGGAGGCGAGTCGACGGCGAGGGGCCGGAAGAACCCGGCGAGGAGAGTCGGCGCGACGAGCGCTGACCACCAAAACGCTTCCTCGCCGCCTGCGCTCTCAAGCGGCCTCGCCACGGTGCGCCCAGCGCGTAGGCTCTTTCCTCATGGCCCTCGGCGCGACGATGTACACGTTCACCGTGCAGCTGGCGGACGTGGACCGCGGGGTGTACGACGAGCTCAGCCTGCGCGTAGCGCGGCATCCGTCCGAGACCGACGCGTACATGATGACGCGTGTGCTGGCGTATTGCCTGGAGTATGAGGAGGGCATCGCGTTCGGCGAGGGCATCTCGCAGGCCGATGAGCCGGCGGTGGTGGTGCGCGACCTCACGGGATCGCTCGTGGCGTGGATCGAGGTGGGGGCGCCGGATGCCGAGCGTCTCCACTTTGGCAGCAAGGCCGCCGACCGCGTCGCGGTCTACACGCACCGCGATCCCCAGAAAGTGCTCGCCGCCTGGGATGGAAAGCGGATCCACCGGGCCGGGGACATCCTGCTGCGCAGCTTCGATCCGGGCTTCGTCGACGACGCGGTGGCGGCCCTCGAGCGCCGCAACACGGTCACGCTGTCAGTGACCGAGGGGCAGATCTATCTGGAGCTGAACGGCGCGACGCTCTCGTCCGCCATCCGCGAGCACCGCATCGCCTGAGCCGCGGATCGCCTGAGCGGCGGATCGCCTGCCGCCGCGGGCGAGGCTCACTCCGGCTTGTCGTGCACGGCCGCCTCCTCGACCGCGGCCGTCATGCCGTCGAGGAAGCGCGCAACGACCGCGCGGTCATGCTCGCTGAGCCCATCGACGAGGTTGAGCATGCGCTGGTGCATGGGGCCGAGAGTGGCGCGCACCTCGTCGTCGCTGTGCTTGGTGGGGACGACGATCTGCGTGCGTCTGTCGGTGGGATGGGGTTCGCGCAGTGCGTGGCCGTCGCGCACCAGGCGGTCGACCAGCGTCGTGACGGAGGCGGTCGAGATGTGCAGGTGGCGCGCGAGATCGACCGGTCGCACCGCGCGGCCCGCGTGCTGCTCGCGCAGCAGGTAGCGCAACGCCATCAGGTCGGTCTCGTTCATCCGCATGGAGGCGCGCGTGCGCGCACGCATCGCGGTCTCGGCCGAGCGGTAGCGCCGCAGCAGATTGAGGACGTCGACCGTGCTGGCCCCCTCCGAATCGGGGTACCAGTAGCCGGATGCGGCGTCATGCGTCGGGAGTGCCATCCGGGCGAGCCTACTTCCCTCCTGCGTCGCACGACCGCGTCATTCCGCGCCTTTCGGCGTCTTGGTGCGCCGCGTGTCCTCCGAATGGCCGACTTGCAACGCCTATCTGATTATTAGATCATCTTACTATCGGGGGAGCGAGACGACAGGCCGCGACTGCGGCGCGATCAGGAGGATGTCATGGGGCAGCTGTTCTACGGGTCGACGCAGCAGGCGATCGAGGTGGAGGACGAGCTGCTGATGCACGCTCGCATGGTGGCGTTCACGAAGCTGCGGCGGGGCGAGTCGTTCCTGATGTCGTGGCGGCGTCCGCAGGGCGGCCGCGAATCGGTGTGGGTGCACGCCGCGATCCCCCTGCGCTTCGTGTGCGAATCGGACGAGGCCATCTCGCTCGACCCCCGGGTGCTCGAGGAGATGGCGTACGCGGCCGGCTCGATGAGCGGACTCGACCTGAGCCCCGAGCGTGCCCGCACCCTCTCCGCGGTACCGGCCCGAGCGGCCTGAGCCTCCGGCCGACGACCGCGAGCGCCGGATCGCCCCGCTCAGCGGACGATGACCGCTCCGGACGTCGGTGGCCCGGAGGACAATGACGGCATGCTGCTGAGCGAGCTGGTCACGGCGACGCGGGAGGTCGCGGGAACGTCGTCGCGCCTGAAGAAGGTGGCCGCGCTCGCCGAGGCGCTGCGTCGGCTGGAGCCCGAGGAGATCGCGCCGGCGATCGGCTTCCTCACCGCCACCCCGCGCCAGGGGCGGATCGGCGTCGGCTGGCGCGGGCTCGCCGCACTCGCGGTCGAGCACGCCGTCGAGCCCCAGCTGACGGTGCTCGACGTCGATGCGGCGCTCGACCGCCTCGCTGCGACGGAGGGGCGCGGATCCGCCGAGGCCCGCCGGCTCGAGCTCGAGGAGCTGGCGCGCCACGCCACGGCGGACGAGTGGGATTTCGTGGCGCGCGTGATCCTGGGCGAGCTGCGCACGGGCGCGCTCGAGGGTGTGCTGCAGGACGCGATCGCCAGGGCGGCCGACCGCGACATCGCGACGGTGCGGCGGGCGGCGATGCTCTCGGGAGATCTGGGCGAGACCGCGCTGATCGCGCTCGCCGACGATGCGGATGAGCTGGCGGCCGTCGGGCTGCGGGTCGGCAGGGCCGTGCTTCCCATGCTCGCGTCGACCGCGCCCTCCGCGGCGGCGGCGCTCGAGGCGATCGGCGGCGAGGCGTCGGTCGAGTACAAGCTCGATGGAGCGCGCATCCAGGTGCACCTCGACCGCGGCAAGCCGGACGGCGACGACGTGCGCGTCTACACGCGCAGCCTCGCCGACGTCACGCACCGGGTTCCGGAGCTGGTGACGGCCGTGCGCGCGCTGCCCGCCGAGCGCGCCATCCTCGACGGAGAGACCCTCTCGCTCGACGACGACGGCTCCCCGCGCGCGTTCCAGGACACCATGGCGCGCTTCGGATCGGAGGCAGCGGCGTCGATCGCCTTGAGGCCCTGGTTCTTCGACATCCTGCACGTCGACGGACGCGACCTGATCGACGAGCCGCTGGCCGCGCGACTGCACGAGCTGCAGCGCGTCGCGGGTGCGTCGCGCATGCCCGGCATCGTCACGGACGACGCCGCTCAGGCCGAGGAGTTTGCCCGGGCCGCGCTCGCCGCGGGCCACGAGGGCGTCATGGTGAAGGACCTCGACTCGCCGTACATCGCCGGCCGTCGCGGCAAGGGTTGGCTCAAGGTCAAGCCGGTGCTCACCTTCGACCTGGTGGTGCTCGCGGTCGAGTGGGGCTCGGGGCGCCGCACGGGCATGCTCTCGAACCTGCACCTCGGCGCGCGCGATCCCGAGGGGGAGTTCGGCGAGCCCGGAGGCTTCGTCATGGTCGGCAAGACCTTCAAGGGCCTCACCGACGCGACCCTGCGGTGGCAGACGGAGCACTTCCCGACCATCGAGACGCGCCGCACGGCCCACGTGGTGCACGTGCGCCCGGAGACCGTCGTCGAGATCGCGATCGACGGCGTGCAGCGCTCCACCCGCTACCCCGGCGGCGTCGCGCTGAGATTCGCACGCGTGAAGAACTATCGCCGCGACAAGAGAGCCGCTGAGACCGACACGATCGGCGCGCTGCGGGCCCTGCTGCGCGGCTAGGGTCCCGCCTACACGAAGCCCGAGGCCGACAGCATGACGACGCACACCCCGAAGGTCACGATGGGCGTCGCGGCGACACTGATCAGCAGGCCCGTGCCGAGGCCCCGCAGCCGCGGGAAGAACATCAGGACGATGCCCGCCACGAGCACCGCTCCGAGCACGAGCAGCGCGGCGCTGAAGCTGTCGAACCCTCCCGAGAACCCGCTGAAGAACACCGCCAGGGGCAGGAGCACCCCGATCGCCAGGCCGATCCAGATCCACGCCCCGAAGCGCAGCCCGCCGAGCTGTGGCACCGACTCGCGCGGCGCGTACACCGGAGGCGGATACGGCTGCCCGGGTTCCGCCTGCCATGGCGGCGTCTGCGGCGGCTCGGTCGGGAGTGGCTGGGTCTGCGCGGACCACTGGGCGCCGTCCCACCAGCGCAGCATGGCCGCGTCCTGCGGGTCGGGATACCAGCCCGCGACGGGGTTCTCTGGGGTCATGGCTCGTCCTGTCGAGTCGTCGGAAGGGAAGCGGAGGCGATCGACCGCTCGGCCGCTGCGGCGGCAGCCGCAGCAGGCGCCGCGGCACCGAACGTGTAGGCCGTGCCCGGCAGGGGCGGCGGCAGGCGGAAGCGGCCCGTCCTGACCATCCACGCGATGCGCGCGAACAGGAGCGGCAGCGTCGCCAGCAGGAAGAGCTGCGGTCGTGTCATGCCTATCCACGCCACCTCGTTGCCGCGCACGAACTCGACCAGGAAGCGGAACAGCCCGTACGCGGCGATGTAGAGCGTGAGGGTCTCGCCCGGGGCGATCGCTCGATGCCGCAGCCAGAACCACAGCACGGCGAACGCGGCGGCGTGGAAGACGATCTCGTACACGAAGCTCGGATGCAGCGGCACGCCGGCAGGCCCACCCGTGTAGGCGGCGGCGTCGGCGTCGAGCACGATGCCCCACCCCGTGCCCGTGGGCGTGCCCGGCTTCTCGGTCAGCAGGCAGCCGATGCGGCCGATCGCCATCGCCAGCGCGACGGCCGGCGCGAACAGGTCGCCCGACCTGTGCGGATAGCGCACGATGCGCTTGGCGACATGCACGCCCAGCCACGCGCCGACGAGCGCCGACAGCATCGACGCGTTCCCGTAGGCGAGCTGGTCGACGAGGCTGAGATTGCGCGACGGGTCGAGGTGCTGGGCCCACGTGCCCAGACGTGCGAGGACTGCGGCGCCGAAGAGGGCGCCCAGCACGAGGAACCAGATGCGGTCGTCGCGAACATGGCGCCGGCGCTTCTCGATCACGAACACCGCCATCGCGGCCGCGATGCCCAGCGCGACGAACGTCGAGTGCGTGTCGACGGGCGGGCCCCAGCCCAGCAGATCCTGCAGCGTCGGGAACACCGGTCAGCCTCTGAGCACCCGCATCCACAGCAGCACCCAGAACGGGATCGCCGCCGCCGCCAGCACCGCGATCGCCGACAGGTACGCGAGCACCAGCCGCGTGTCGCCGAGTCGGCACTTCGAGCGCAGCAGGCCGCCGCGCCGCGCCCGCGCGTACCCCGCGATCGCGACGATGCTGAACCCCAGCAGCGCCACGGGGCCGAGCACGCACGTGATCAGCGCGACCGTCGTGAACACGCACAGCCGCAGCGGGTCGAACGCGGGCTCCGGATCGCCCACGCGGTCGTCGTAGCGGTTCAGGTGCTCGTACCCCGATGTCGCCCCGGTCATGTCGTCACCGGGAGGAGGGGGCGTCCGCCGCGGGCTCCCGTCTCGCGCACCGCCGTCATCCGCTCGTCACGGTCGCGCGATCCGGTCGCTGTCGACAGGCGCGTGCGGCCGAGCGGCGCCCACGCCTGCACGGCGCAGAACGGGGCGCACTGGTGGGCGGCGCCCCCGTCGGCGGCGGGGGCCTCGTTGACCGTCGCGACATGCACGCAACACTGCGTGAGGCGCTCCTCGATCATCGTGTTGATGTCCATGAAGGGCTTGATCGTGATGCGCTTGACGCGCTCGCCCATCATGCGGCGCAGACGCTGGTGCTGACCGGGCAGACGCGACGCGGCGAGCGTCGCCAGCGTGCCGATGCCGAGGTCGCACGCCTGACAGATGTCGCGCCAGATGTCGACCATCGACGGGTGCGACAGCGATGACTGCTCGCTCAGCAGGTCGAGCAGCGAGGTCTTCACCACCTCGCGGATCTTCTTGTTGACCTGCGAGTCCGCGATGCGATTGGCGATGAGGTCGGGCTCGAGCTCGAGGAACTCCTTGAGCCGGTCGTGCCCGATCAGCCCGACGAGCGACTTCCACTCGCCCGCGTCATCCTTCAGCAGGTAGCCGACCGAGCAG
Organism: Microbacterium sp. NPDC096154; assembly: GCF_040302945.1. NCBI lineage: Bacteria > Bacillati > Actinomycetota > Actinomycetes > Micrococcales > Microbacteriaceae > Microbacterium > Microbacterium sp. NPDC096154. The sequence continues at coordinate 429,446 of NZ_JBEOSM010000002.1, read as the reverse complement.
CAGTGCGGATGGCTGCACGGCAGCGCCGTGAGGTCGCGCCACGTCACCTGGCCCTCGGTCTGCGGCCCGAGCCGGGCGAGCACGCCCGTGTGCGTGAGGCGGTCATCCGGATCGATGCCCGCCGAGCGCCCGGACCCGAACACCGGCTGGATCGTGACCCCGCCCACGAACGGCGTCTCCATGGCGCGCCGGATCACGGCGCCGATCTCGCCGTCGTTGACGCCGAGGGCGGCGGTCATCGTGAGGGTGGTGAAGACTCCCGCGGCGGAGAGGCGCTCGAGCGCGCGCTCCTTGAACCGGCGGATGTCGGCGCCGCGGTGGTAGGCCGACGCCTCCTTCGACTCGCCGTCGTACTGCAGGTAGATCTCCACACGCTGCCGGTGCTTCTTCAGCACCTCGACGAACGCGTCGTCCTGCGCGATGCGCAGCCCGTTCGAGTTGATCAGGATGCGCACCACCGGCCTGGCCACCAGGTGCTCGAGCAGCTGCTCGAGCCACGGGTACAGCGTCGGCTCGCCGCCCGACAGCATCAGCACGTCGATGCGGTTGTTCTCGCGGGCCAGCCGCGCGTCCACCGAGGCCAGCACCTCGGCCAGCGGCGCGACCGCGCTCGCCGCGGGGCTCGACTCGGCGAAGCATGTCGGGCAGCGCAGGTTGCAGTGGTCGGTGATGTCCTGCAGCAGGATGCACGTGTGCTGCGTCTGCATGGCCGGCAGGCCGTCCTCGTACGCCGAGGGCACGGGCTTGAAGTTGCCGATCGTGTCGGGCGTGTGCACCTTGGTCGGCGCGGTCCACTGCTCGAGATACGTGAGGATCTCGGCCGACTCGTCGTACATCGTGCGGATGAGGCCGTGCTCCGGGCAGCCGCGCTCGAGCCACACCTTTCCGTCACGGTCGGCGAGCCACCCCGACAGCCGGCGCACCTCCGAGAGCGGGCGATCCGGGTTCTCCTCGTGGCACCGCGGGCAGAACGCGTTGACGTAGCGGTGCACGCGATAGTCGCGCAGCGGCATCCCCGCTGTGGGCTGGCTCATGCCGATCACAGTAGCGGCGAGGCGCTCCGGGCGGCTGTCGGCCGTTCGGCTTGGTGTTCGCGTCGAGCGGGCCGATCATGGGTCGCGAACCGGGGCTCCCGACATCCCCGCACATGATCTGTGTGGCGATCGGTCCATCAGCGGTTCCCCGAGGGCGCCTCAGCTGCGGGCGAGGCCCGTGCGGAAGGCGAGGGAGACCGCCTGGGCGCGGTCGGTGATGCCGAGCTTCAGGAAGATGCGGTGCACATGTGACTTGACCGTGGCCTCGCTGAGGTAGAGCTGCTGGGCGATCTGCGCGTTCGTGCGGCCATCGGCCATGGCGAGCAGCACCTCGCGCTCGCGGCGCGTCAGCGCCTCGATCTCGGCGGGTGTCGCGGTCGGCGGCTCGCTGCGCGAGGCGAGCTCCTGCAACAGCGCGCGTGTCACGGCGGGGTCGAGCCAGCCCTCGCCCTTGGCCAGTGCCCGCACCGCCTCGGGCAGCACCGATGGGGCCGCGCTCTTGAGCAGGAAGCCCGCGGCGCCGGCCCGCACGGCGTCTCGCACGGCGACGTCGTCGCTGAACGTCGTGAGGATCAGGATGCCCGGCGGGGTGCCATGGGCCTCCGCGAAGTCCGACGATGTGAGCCGACGCGTCGCCTCCACGCCGTCGACGCCGGGCATCCGGACGTCCATGATCACGACGTCCGGATTGGTGTCGGTGACAAGGCGCACCCCGTCGTGTCCGTCGGAGGCCTCGCCCACCACCTCGATGCCCGGCTCGGCGTCGAGCAGCATCCGCAGGCCGGCACGGATGAGCGCCTCATCGTCGACGAGCACCACCCGCACCGCCCCTGAACTGCCCGCAGGGAGCCCCGCATCACTCGTCATAGCCACAGTGTGGCGCCGGATGGAGCGCTCTGCCAGAAGGAGCTGCACGGTGGCTCCGGCGTCGCGTGCGTTGTCGCGGGTGCGAACTCCACCCACAGGGCGAACAATCGATTCCACCCGGGGGTGGACGCGCCGCCGCCGCACCGGCAGCACGCTGTGATGCAGAACCGATCGGCTGTCGATCGGATGCAGGACCGATCGAAGGAGTCGTCATGCTGGATCCGGATGTGGCAGTCGCCCTGCCGAGGAGCGCGGGACGCACCGTGCCCGTGCCGGAGCGCTTCGACGTGGTGCTGGTGGCGGTGGTCGGCACCGCCTACACGTTCGTGCTGCTCGGGGCCGTCGGACAGGACGCCCTGGCCCCGGTCGGGCTGGCGGCGGTGATGACGCTCGTGCCGCTGCTGTGGCGCACGCACGCGCCGCTCATCGCGCTGGCAGCTGTCATGGTCATCCAGAGCGCGGCCTTCGTCGTCGTGCCGGGCTTCACGCCCGACGCAGCTGAGATCACCTTCGTGTCCGTGCTGATCGCTCTCGGCGCCGTCGCCGCGCGCCGACCCGCGTGGGCCGGGGCCGGCGCGTTCGCTGCCTCGTGGGCCTACCTGCTCGTCTGTCTCGCAGTCACGTACTGGGGCACGAGAAGCTCGTCGACCACCTTGGCCGAGATGGTCGTGTGGTCGGCGAGCGTGACGGGTGTCACGTGCGCGCTCGCCTGGGGGCTCGGCGCGCTGGCGCACCGGCATCAGGCGCGCATCGGGCGGCTCGAGCGAGCGCGCCGGGCGGCGGGTGACGCGGTGCGCGCGGAACGCGCGCGCATCGCATCCGACCTGAACGGCATCATCCGGGTGTCGGTGTACGGGATGCTCAGCCACGCGGCCGCGGCGCGTCAGGCGCTCCGCGGGGATCGGGGCCGGGCGCGGGAGGCCTTCGCCGCCGTCGAGTCGATCGGCGTCGAGGCCATGCACGAGCTGCGGCGCCTGCTGCACGTACTGCACGATGAGGGCCGCCTGTCGACCGACCCCGGTGCGACCGAGCCCGATGGGCCGCACGCGCGTGTGCGCCGGATGCTTCGCGTCGACCGCTCGGACGTCCTGGTGGCCGCGAGCGGAGTGCTCGCGAGCGTCGTGCTGGCCGCCGCGTCGTTTCCCGCTCGCACCGTGCCGCACGCGTGCGCGTATCTGGCTGTCGTCCTCTGGGTGCTGTTGTGGCGCCGTCGGTTCCCGGGCGCCGTGTTCGTGCTCGTCATCGCCGGTCACGCGAGCGCAGTGCTGCTGTTCAACCGGGGTGACTTCGTCTGGGACAGCTGGAGCGCGCACGTGCCGGTGCTGCTCGCGCTCGCCGCGGTGGCGGCGCACGCCCCGGTGTGGGTCTCGCTCCCGGCGCTCGTCGTCGCGTACGGCTATCTGATGCCCGTCGCGTACGTCTACCCGGAGGTGCTCGCCTCGAACCTCACCACGGCTGCGGCGTTCGTGCTGGCGGTCTGGGTCGCGGGCTTCTTCGCGGGGAGGCGGCGCCGGCACATCCTGCAGCTCGAGGCGGAGGTCGCCGCGGCAGCGCGGGCGGTGGATCGGGAGCGTGCCGGGCTGGCCTCCGACCTGCACGACATGATCGGGCACGCCATCACCGTCATGGTTCTGCAGGCCGCGGGGGCGCGGCGCATCATCGACCAGGACCCCGAACGCGCCGCGCGGGCCGTGCCGCCCATCGAACAGGGCGGAGCGGACGCCCTGCGCGAGCTGGACGCGCTGGTGCGCGTGCTCGAGAGCGGCGACGAGGTGCCGGCGGCGGTCGCGCCCGAGCGTCCGAGGGGGCTCGCCGACATCGGGCAGCTGGTCGCGCGCGTCCGCAGCATCACGGCGGAGATCGCCGTCGAGGTGGAGGGCGAGCCGCGTCACCTCGAGCCCAGCGTGGACCTGGCGGCGTACTGCGTGGTGCGCGAAGCCCTGGCCAACGCCGCGAAGCACGACGGCGACGCCGCCCGGGTCCTGGTCGCGGTGGCGTGGAGCGACCGGTCGGTGCGGGTGCGCGTGGGCAGCGCCCCCGCCGCCTCTGCCGAGGCTGCGCCCGCGGAGCTGTCGGGCGGCTTCGGGCTCGCCCACCTCGACGAGCGCGTGCGACTGGCAGGGGGAGAGCTCACGTGGGCGTCGGACGGCGGGGTGTTCACGGTCGAGGCGGTGTTCCCCTTGGCGCGCACCGTCGCCCCGGCCGGGCTGGCCGCAGGCTGACCCGCCCCGGGCCCGCCCCGCCCACTGCACACCAATTTTCGTGTGTACTCGCGCGTGCACACGAAAATTGGTGTGCACTCGGATGGGCCGTTGGATGCCCTGGCCGCCGGGGTGCGCTCCCCGGGTGCCGGGGTGCGCTGCCCGGCCGCCGCGGTGCGCTGCCCGGGCGCCGAGGTGCGCCCACCTCGGGTCACCCCCGTCCGCGGGCACGGCGCTCGAGGTAGCGCATCGACTCGGCGGATGACGCCACGAGGGCGCGCAGCGAGCCGCCGGGCAGGGCGCGCGGGTGGCCGGCGGGCAGGTACGCGCGCAGCAGTGCGTCGGAGATGCGGTGGGCGGTCTCCCGCAGCAGCGTCGCGACGCGGCGCGGCGACGACGCGTCGTTCGGGATGACCGCTCCGAGCGCGCCGACGACCACCTCCTCCGACCCGCGCACGGGTACCGCCAGGCCGCGCGACGCGGGGTGGATCCAGCCGTCGGCGATCGCGTAGCCGCGGCGGCGCGTCGCCTCGACCTCCGCGCGCAGCGCCTCTGCCGTGCGCAGCCCCGCCGCCGTGACCGGATGGATGCCCCGCTCGATCACGGCGTCGACGAGCCCCGGCTCGCCGAAAGCGAGGAACACCATGCCGCTCGTGGAGTGCTGGATCGGGATCCGGTCGCCCACGATCGACCCGTTGATCACGGCATCCGGTGCGGAGAGCCGCTCGATCATCAGCACGTCCGTGTCGATGCGCACCGCGAGCTGCACGTGCTGGCCGATCAGGTCGTGCAGGCGGCGCAGGTACGGCTCCGCGATCTCGCGCAGACCCAGGGCGCCCGGGGTCTTGCTGCCGATCTCCCACAGCCGGTTGCCCAGCCGGTACGTGCGGCCGGCGACGGGCTCCAGCAGCCCATGCTCCACGAGCTCGGCCACGATGCGGTGCACCGACGACAGAGGGATGTCCGAACGCCGGTGGATCTGCGTGAGCGTGAGGAACGGGGCATCGGTCGTGAACGCGTCGAGCACCGCGAGCACGCGCGACAGCGCCGAGGCGCCGGCGGAGGACTTCGCCATCGAAGATTCCTTTCAACGGAAGGCACGCTACCCCGGGGCGAGGCGCGTTTCTAGGCTGACCGCACCCGCATCCCGGATGCCGCATCCGATCGAAGGAGATCGACATGTCAGAGACCCTCGCCCAGGCGCTCGCCCGCGTCGGAGACCCCGTCGAGCTGCTGCGCGACGTGGACTATCCCGCGTTCACCTTCCCCGTTCATCCGGAGTTCTCGAACTGGCGCAGCGAGTCGCGGTCGTGGAACGAGACGGTCGCCCTCATGGATCAGTCGCACCACATGACGCAGCTGTTCCTCACGGGCGACGACATCGCCGAGGTGCTGAGCGGCATCGCCGTGAACACGTTCTCCAACTTCCGCCCCGGCGTCGCCAAGCAGCTGATCTCGGTGAACCACGACGGTCACGTGATCGGCGACGGCATCCTGTTCAACCTGAACCACCCGACCGCGCAGGGCGAGAGCGTCGTGCTGATCGGCCACCACGTGCTGATCGACTGGGTGCGCTTCCACGCCGAGCGCGCATCAGAGCAGGAGGGGAAGGACATCGGGTACCGGCTCGAGGGCAACTCGAACATGCGCGAGGGCGATCCCACGTTCTACCGCTACGAGCTGCAGGGCCCGCACGCGCACGCGGTGCTCGAGAAGCTGCTCGGGGGGCCCGTGCCCGAGGTCAGGTTCTTCCACATCCACGACTTCACGTTCCACCTCCCCGGCGCCGCCGCCGGCACCACGGTGCAGGGCCTGCGCCACGGCATGGCGGGGCAGCCCGGCTTCGAGTTCTTCGGCCCGTACAGCGAGGGCGAGGCCGTGCGGCAGGCGCTGCTCGAGGCCGGCGCAGAGCACGGCATCGTGCGCATCGGCGCCAAGGCGTACTCGGTGACGCCCCTCGAGTCGGGGTGGGTGCCGACGCCCTTCCCCGCCATCTTCGGCGACGACCCGCTGTTCGCCGAGTACCGGGAGTGGCTGCCACTTGCGCGCGCCGGCTCCATCGGCGGGTCGCTGAACGGACCGGTCGAGAACTTCCTGCTCACGCCGTACGACCTAGGGCTCGGGCGCTCGGTGAACTTCGACCACGACTTCATCGGGAAGGAGGCGCTGCAGCGCATCGCCGAGACGCCCGCGCGCCGCAAGGCGACGCTGATCTGGGACGCCGCGGACGTCGCGAAGATCGTGCAGTCGCAGCTCGAGCCCGGCACCCCGGCGAAGTACCTCGAATGGCCCAAGGCGCGGTACGGCTTCTACCAGTTCGACGAGGTCGTGCAGGATGGCCGCCGCGTCGGCGTCTCCACCGACGCGGGGTACGTCGCGTACGACCAGCTGTACCTGTCGCTCGCGTCGATCGATGTGGACGTGCCGGATGGCGCGCGCGTGGAGGTGCTGTGGGGCGAGGAGCCGAACTCGCGCAAGGCGAACGTCGAGCCGCATGCACAGGTGCGCGTCGCCGCGACGGTGGCGCCGGCGCCGTACCACGCGTATGCGCGCACGACGTATCGGGATCTCTGACGCGACCTGCCGCGACGCGACCCGTCGCGCGGGGAGCAAGGGCAGCCCGCGCGCCCGGCGACCCTATCCTGAGCACATGACGTACCCGTACCCGCAGCAGCCCTACGCCGGAGCGCCGCAGCCGATGAACCCGAGCGACGAGAAGATGTGGGCGACGCTCACCCACATCGGCGGGATCTTCTTCAGCTTCCTCGCTCCGCTCATCGCCTACCTGGTGATGCGGGATCGCGGTCCGTTCGTGCGCGCGCACACCGCGGCGGCGCTGAACTTCCAGCTCACGCTGCTCATCGCGTACTTCGCCGGCGGCATCCTCAGCGTCATCCTGATCGGCATCCCGATCCTGCTGGCCGCGGGCGTGATCGCGATCGTGTTCCCGATCATCGCGGCCGTGAAGGCCAGCGGCGGCATCTGGTACCGCTACCCGTCGTTCCTCGCCATCCCGTTCGTCAGCTGACACGCGAAGGCCTCCGCGCCTGCCGGGCTGTGCGCCCGCGGCGGCAGAGGCCTTCGCGTCTGCAGAGCCGCGATCAGCCCTCGGCCTGGGAGGGATGGCCCTCGGCCGGCTGGACCTCGGCGTCGGCCGGGTCGGCGGGGTCGTCCCCCTCGGCCTGCGACGGATGGCCGGGGTCGGCGTTCTGCCCGGAGCCTCCCGACGGCTGCTCGGTCGCGGCCATGTCGGGCACGCCGAGGTCGGGATCCTCCTGCGAGGGGTCCACGCCCTCACCGCTGGGCTGGTCGGTCGGCGGATCGGCCATGCCCAGGCCGTCCTCATCCGGCGCCTCGGCCGAGGGGCCCTCGTCCACCGTGGGGTCGTCGCCGGTGCTGAGGTCCGGATCCTCGCTCACGAGGTCGTCCTCCGGGCCGCGCTGCTCGCCGCTGGTCCCCTCCGCGCCGTTCGGTGTGCTGGTCATGGATGCACCTCCTGTCGTATGTCCCCAGCGTGCATCCGGCGATCCGGCCGCGCGAGGGGATTGACAGAGCGAGGCGGACGTCCGCCTTCGGACGCCCGCCTCGCGTGATCTCGTCGGGGAACTCAGACCGTGGCGTCAGAAGTCCTCGCCCTCGGCCTGCGAGGGGTGCTTGTCGAACCAGTAGGGACGGCCCTCGTGCTGCAGGGCGTCGCAGTCGATCTCGTTGCGCATGCTGTCCTCCTTCGGATTGTGTGATGTGGGTGGTGCGGTGTGGGTGGTGCGAGGTCTGCGGGCGGTGGCCGGTCAGTACGCCTGGGCGCGCTGGCCGACGATCAGATGGATGAGCGCGAAGCGCCCGTCGCGCTGCGCGTCGAGCGCGGCGCTCACGGCCGCCGGCACGTCGGCGTCGCGCTCGACGCGCACGCCGAACCCGCCGAACGCCGTGGCCATGCCGGCGAAGTCGGGGTTCACGAGCTGCGTGCCCGAGATCCGGCCCGGGTGGTGCCGCTCCTGATGCGTGCGGATGGTGCCGTACTCCTGGTTGTCCATCACGACCACCAGGGGAGCGGCGTCGTACTGGCGCGCGGTCGCCAGCTCCTGACCGTTCATCAGGAACTCGCCGTCTCCCGCGATCGTCACGATCTGGCGGCCGGGGAAGCGCAGCGAGGCGGTCACAGCGGAGGGGATCGAGTACCCCATCGAGCCGTTGCCGGCGCTCACCATCGCGGGGTACTGGCGCACGGGGAAGTAGCGGTGCGCCCAGTTGGTGTGCTCGCCCGCTCCGAGCGTGACGAGCGCGTCATCCTGCAGCTGAGGAACGAGGTGCGCCATGAGGGTGTCCATGCGCGCGGGGGCCTCGTCGTCGGTGCGGGGCTCGGGCAGAGCCGCGAACTCCTCCTGCTGCCCGCGCATGCGGGCCGTCCACTCGCGCCACTCGGGCTTGGTCTCGAGGTCGAGGGCGACGAGGTCGCGCACGAATGCGCACGGCTTCGCCACGATCTGGTGCGACACGGCGCCCGAGCGGCCGCGGAGCGACGGATCCATCGAGACGAGGAAGTTGCGGGCGTGCCATCCCTGCCGCGCGATGTAGCCGCTGGTGAGCACGTCGCCCGGCACGGTGCCGACGAAGACCAGCAGATCGGTCTCCTCGAACAGGTCGTACGTGGGCTTGGGGCGGCCGTAGCCGATCGGACCCACGTAGCTGGGCGAGTCGAAGCCGACGACGCCCTCGGTGCGCCACTCGGCGGCCGCCGCGATGCCGTGCTGCTCGAGCCAGGCGGTGAGCTGCGCCGACGCCTCGGGGGTCCAGTCGCTGCCGCCCGTGACGAACAGCGGCTTCTCGCTCTCGCGCAGCGCCTCGATCAGCGCGCCGGCGTCCGCGCCGGCGATGCCGCCCTCCGCGACCGGGATCGGCGGGTGCACCGTGACGGGCACCTGCTGGCGGATGACGTCCTCCGGCAGGCCGACGACCACGGGACCGGGGCGGCCGGAGCGGGCGGCGAAGATGGCCTCGGCGACCGTCTCGGCCGCGCGCTCGGCCGAGTCGAGCACGAGCACGCGCTTGGCGCCCTTGTCGAACCAGCCGTGGATGTCGAACTCCTGGAACGCCTCGCGGTCGCGATGGTCGACGGGGATGAGTCCGACGAACAGCACGAGCGGGGTGGAGTCCTGCCAGGCGGTGTGCAGGCCGACGAGGGCGTTGGCGGCACCCGGCCCGCGGGTCACCATGACGATGCCGGGCAGGTCGCTGAACTTGCCCTCGGCCTCGGCCATGTACGCCGCTCCGCCCTCCTGGCGGCACACGATCGTCTCGATCGACGAGGTGTGCAGGCCGTCGAGCACCTCGAGGTAGCTCTCGCCGGGCACGACGTACGCGCGCGGGATGCCGTGCTCCTCCAGCGTGCGCACGATCGCGTGACCGGCGGACTCGGTCGTCGGCGTGGACGAGGATGCGGCGGCGGCGTTGCGCGTCGCGGTGCCTGAGGGGGCGAGGGTGGTGGTCATGGTCACTCCGAGGTCGGTGGGGTATGACCAGGATCCGGGTGTGTCACGTGCTCTTGCGCGACAGATTGGGCGAAAAATGCCGGGATCTTTCGATAATGATGAGCGATCCGGCTGTTTGCGCCCCTTCGGGCGGCAGAGTGCTCAGTGCCTTGCGGTGGCGCGGGCGCGCGGCGGCGGGACGTGGCGCCGGTGCATGCCGGCGGGTCGCAGGCCCACCCCACCGTGCCCCGTGTCCCAGTTGTGGCCGTTAAGCCTTCGACCGTGTCCCAGTTTCGTCCCGTTTGCCGGCGCCATTCGGGCCACAAATGGGACACCCCCCGCCGGTCGCCCCGCCGGTTCACCGGTCGCCCGGGCAGTTCCCCACGGGTCGCCCCGCCGGGTCAGGCCGACTGCGCGGCGGGGGCGATGTCGGCGATCAGCTGCTCGATCCGCGCCCTGATCTCGTCGCGGATGGACCGCACCGCCTCGATGTCCTGGCCGGCGGGGTCGTCGAGCTCCCAGTCCTCGTAGCGCTTGCCGGGGAAGATCGGGCACGCGTCGCCGCAACCCATGGTGATGACGACATCCGACTCGCGCACGGCGTCGACGGTCAGCACCTGAGGTGTGCGGCCGGCGATGTCGATGCCCTCCTCGGCCATCGCCTCGACCGCGACGGGGTTGATCCGGTCCTTCGGCTCGGAGCCAGCGGACAGCACCTCGACGCGGTCGCCGGCGAGCGCCTGCAGGTAGCCGGCGGCCATCTGCGAGCGGCCGGCGTTGTGCACGCAGACGAACAGGACGGTCGGCTTGGCGTCGGTCATCGGATGCTCCCTCGTGAGTGCCGTTGAGGAAAGCATAGATAGCCGTCTATCGGTACCGCAATGGGATGCGTCAGTGTCCCCCGCCCAGCTCGCCCGAGAGCCGGCCGTGGAAGGCGGTCGTGGCCTCGTTCATCCCGACGATCTCGACCGCCGCGCCGTGGCGCTCGTACTTCGTGACGATGGCGTCGAGCGCGGCGACCGACGAGGCGTCCCACACGTGCGAGCCCGACATGTCGATGACCACGCGCGGAGGGTCGGCGACGTACTCGAACTGCGTGGTGAGGTCATTCGACGACGCGAAGAACAGCTCGCCGTCCACCGTGTAGCGCGCCTCGGACCCGTCGGGCGACACTGTGCGGCGCACCGCCGTGAAGTGCGCCACGCGCCGGGTGAACAGCACCGCGGCGACGACGACGCCCACGAGCACGCCCAGCGCGAGGTTGTGCGTCGCGACCGTGACGGCGACGGTCGCGAGCATGACGGCGGTCTCGCTCTTGGGCATCCGCTTCAGGGTCGACGGCAGGATGCTGTGCCAGTCGAACGTGAGCACCGACACCATGATCATCACGGCCACCAGCGCCGCCATCGGGATGATCGCCACGACGTCGCCGAGCACCACCACCAGGATGAGCAGGAACACCCCGGCGAGGAACGTCGAGATGCGCGTGCGCGCGCCCGACGCCTTCACGTTGATCATCGTCTGGCCGATCATGGCGCAGCCGCCCATGCCGCCGAAGAAGCCCGACAGCACGTTCGCCACGCCCTGTGCCCACGACTCACGGGTCTTCGACGAGTGCGTGTCGGTGATGTCGTCGACCAGCTTGGCGGTCATGAGCGACTCGAGCAGGCCCACCGCCGCCATGGCGAGGGCGTAGGGGCCGATGATGCCGAGCGTCTCGAGCGTGAGCGGCACATCCGGCACGAGCAGCAGCGGCATGCTGTCGGGCAGCTCGCCCTGATCCCCCACCGTGGGCACCGCGATCCCGAACGCGACGACCACGCCGGTGAGCACGACGATGGCGATCAGCGGTGCGGGCACCGCGGCGGTGAGCTTGGGGAACAGCCACAGGATGAGCAGCCCCGCCCCGACAAGCGGGTAGACCATCCAGGGCACGTCGATCAGCTGCTCGAGCTGGGAGAGGAAGATCAGGATCGCCAGCGCGTTCACGAAGCCGACCATGACGCTGCGGGGGATGAAGCGCATGAGCTTCGCGACGCCGAGCAGTCCGAGCGCGACCTGGATCACGCCGCCCAGGATGACCGTGGCGAGCAGGTAGTCGAGCCCGTGGTTGCGCATGACCGGGGCGATGACAAGCGCGACGGCGCCCGTGGCGGCCGAGATCATGGCCGGGCGGCCGCCGAGGAACGCGATCGCGACGGCCATCACGAACGACGAGAACAGGCCGACGCGCGGGTCGACGCCCGCGATGATCGAGAACGCGATCGCCTCGGGGATCAGCGCGACAGCGACGACGAGGCCGGCCAGCACCTCGCGCGTGAGCAGGCGGGGCGAGCGCAGCGCATCCCGCACAGACGACGCGAAGCGGGTGCCGGTCGGGGTGATCGCGGGGGGCACGGCTACCTCCAAGGCGGCGCAGGGCGACCGCCCCGGACGGGGCCGGGTCACCGGATAATGGATGATCGTGCGGGCGAGAGCCGCCCGCGCGCAACAACCTTACCGTAACGTGAGGGTTGTCGATGAGAGGAAGCGGATGACGGCGACCGGCACCATGCGGATCGGCGAGGTCGCCGAGCGCTCCGAGGTGTCGCTGCGCACCCTGCGCCACTACGACGAGATCGGCCTGCTCACGCCCTCGGGCCGCAGCGACGGCGGTTACCGGCTCTACACCGAGCGCGACCTCGAACGCCTGCTGCTGATCCGTCGCATGAAGCCGCTCGGGTACTCGCTCGAGCAGATGGCCGACCTGCTGCGCATCGCCGATGCGCTCGCCGCCGACCCCGACGACGCCGAGACGCGCGCCCGCCTGGCCGAGCTGATCGCCGACGCCCAGGAGCGCCGCGAGAAGGCGCGCATCCACCTGGAGCGGGCCGACGAGTTCATCCGGCTGCTCCAGCAGCGCTGAGGCCGAGGCGTCAGAGCAGCTCGGCCAGCAGGTCGCGCACGCGGCGCTCGATGTCGTCGCGGATGGGGCGCACCTCGGCGAGGGGAAGACCGGCCGGGTCGTCGAGCTCCCAGTCGAGATAGCGGCGGCCGGGATAGACCGGGCAGGCGTCGCCGCAGCCCATCGTGATCACCACGTCGGCCGCGCGCACCGCCTCATCGGTGAGGGGCTTGGGAAACTCTCCCGCGACCGGCACGCCGATCTCGTCGAGCGCCGTGACGATCGTCGAGCGCATGTCGGCAGCAGGCATCGACCCCGCGGTGCGCACGGTCACCCGGTCGCCGGCGAGATGACGCAGGATGGCCGCCGCCAGCTGCGAGCGCCCCGCGTTCTGCACGCACACGAACAGCACCTCCGGGCGATCCGACCGCTCGCCCTGCGCCCGGGCCAGCGCCTCGAGGCGCGTCGCGGTGAACGCGGCGGTGCGCGACGCGAGGTGCCGCGGCGCCGCCTCGCCGCGCGAGAGGAGCTCCGCGCTCTCGCACACGACCTGCGCCACGGTCTCCGCGCTGAACGTGCCGCGGAAGCGCAGCGCCAGGTCGACGGCGATGCGGTCGAGATCGGGCTCGCTCGGCGCGGTCTCGGCGCCGACGAGCGAGGCGACGGTCTCGGCCCGATCGGGGGCCACCGCGAACCAGGCGCGCCGGCCATCCTGCTCGCGCGTCACGACGCCCTCGGCCAGCAGCGCCTTCATGTGGTGGCTGACGGTCGGCTGACGCAGTCCGAGCGCGTCGGCGAGCTCGCCCACGCGGGCGCGACCGCCCGGGGAGCTCAGGATCAGGCGCAGGATGCGCGCGCGTGTGGGATCCGCGATGGTGGCGAGAGCGGACCCGGTATCCATAGATCCGAGTCTATGGCCGCACCCGGGGTGCGGGTCAGGGTCCGTCGGCGGGAGCCGGGACCGCGGTCACTCGGCGCGGCGGCGCTCGATGAGGATCGTGTCGCGCCACTGACCGGCGCGCGGCCCGAGTCGCGACTGCGCGATGCGCTCGCGGCGCCCGACCTGGCGGAATCCCGCTCCCTCGTGCAGGCGCAGGCTCGCCTCGTTCTCGGGGAAGATCGACGACTGGATGGTCCAGAATCCCGCCGCGTCCGCCGCGCTCACGAACGCGCTCAGCAGGATGCGTCCGACGCCCCGGCCGCGCGCGGCATCCGCGATGTAGATGGAGTGCTCGATCACCCCGCGATACGCCTCTCGCGACGACACCTGCGAGGCGGCGGCCCATCCGAGCACCGCGCCCTCGTCGTCCTCGGCCACCAGCCGCGGGTCGTCGACCTTGCCGGCGTCGAACGCCTGCCACGACGGCGTCGCGATCTCGAACGTCGCCTCGCCCGTGGCGATGCCCTCGCGGAAGATGCGCTCGACGGCGGGCCAGTCGTCCGGGGTCATCGAGCGGATGCGGATCACGCCACCATTCTCGCTCGGAGGGTGGAGCGTCATCGGCCCAGCCCGCCTCGGTGACTCTCGAAGGCGCCCCAGGCGCGCGTGCGCTCGACCGCGAGCGCGTGCGCGCGCCGGGCCTGCTCCCGTCGCACGTCCTCGACGTCGAGACGCCGCGGCGCACGGCCGCGCGGTGCGCATCCGCGCTCGAGCAGCCACAGGCCGAGCCGCATCGCGACGCGCGCCATCCTCGTCTCCCCGCACGACGGGAGCAGGATGGCCCGGCCGGCCGGGGTGCAGATCGTGGACGGCGCGCAGTCACCGGCCGAACCGGCGATCAGCGGCAGCACGACGTCTCCTGCGAAGCGGGAACGGAAGCGGGCGCGCACGAGTCCGTCGGAGAGTCGCCGCAGCAGCCCTCCGAGGTCGAGCAGACCCCGGTCGCGGGCAGGACGAGCTCGACCCGGGAGGCGGCTGCGGCATCCCCCGCCAGCCAGGCCACCACGGAGCGCACCTGCTCGTAGCCGGTCTTGAGCAGGAAGGTCGGCGCGCGGCCGTAGCTCTTCATGCCCACGATGAAGAACCCCGACTCGGGGTGAGCCAGCTCGCGATAGCCGTGCGGCGACACGGTGCCGCACGAGTGCACGTTGGGGTCGATCAGCGGCGCGAGGCGGCGGGGTGCCTCGACGATGTCGTCGAGCTCGAGCCGCAGTTCGCGCAGGATGCCCAGGTCGGGCCGGAACCCGGTGGCGGCGACCACGAGGTCGGTCTCGTGCGCGGCCGCCTCGTCGCCGCGCAGGCCGAGCAGGCGCATGCCGTCCCCGGCGCGCTCGGCCCCGAGGATCTCGAACCGGTCGACCACCTGGATCCGGCCCTCGGCCACGAGGCGCTGCACGCGCGTTCCCAGCGCGCCGCGTCCCTCCAGCTCGTCGCCGGCGCTGGAGATCCTGTTCGCGGACGCGTTGCGGATGAGCCAGCTCACGCGGGTCCCGGGCTCGTCGCTGGTCAGCGCCGCGAGGGCGATGAGGGTGTTGGCGGCGGAGTGCCCCGCCCCGACGACGGTGACGCGGCGACCGGACAGACGCGCGCGGTCGGCACCCCGCACATCTGGCAGCGCGGGCAGCACACGGTCGGCGACCTCGCTCCAGCCCAGGGGGTCGAGTCCGCCGGAGCCGAGCGGATTGGCCTGGCCCCACGTGCCCGACGCGTCGATGACGGCGCGGGCCGTCTCGTCCACCACGGTGCCATCGGGCAGCCGGAGCCGCAGGACGAAGGGTGCGCGTGAGCGGCCGCGCGTGCGGGTGCGGTCCATGCCCTCGCGCGTGACGGCCAGCACCGCCACGCCGGTGCGCAGGCTCGGCGCGATCGCGGGGTGTGCCGCGAGCGGCTCGAGGTACTCGTCGACCAGCTCGCGCCCGAAAGGCGCGCGTTCGGCGCGCGGCGGCGTCCATCCGGCGCCGGAGAGCAGGCGCGCGGCCGCGTCGTCGACCAGGTGCTGCCAGGGCGAGAACAGGCGGGTGTGTCCCCACTGGCGGATGGCGGCGCCGGCGTCGCGCCCGCGCTCGTAGACGGTGAACGGGATGCCGCGCTGGGACAGGTGGGCCGCCGCGGCGAGGCCGATGGGGCCTGCGCCGATGATCGCGACGGGAAGGGCGGTGAGGCGCTCGTCGCCGGCGGAGTCCACCGGGATCGGCGCGAGGGTGATGAGGGACATCTGCACTCCAGGCTCAGTCCATCGAAGGATATCGATGGATGTCGATGCGCTGATTGTGACCCGGTGTATCGACATCTGTCAATATCGATTACCATCGATGCATGCCCGCTGCTCTCGACGTCATCCAGCCGGTCTGCTGCGCCCCGCTCGTCCGCGAGCCGCTCGGCGCGGAGGATGCGGAGGAACTGGCCCGGGCCATCAAGGCGCTGGCTGACCCCACCCGGCTGCGCCTGCTGTCGATCGTGGCCGCGAGCGAGGGGCGCGAGGCGTGTGTGTGCGATCTCACGGAGCCGGTGGGCCTGGCGCAGCCGACCGTCTCGCACCACCTGAAGATCCTGGCCGAGGCGGGGTTCCTGAGCCGCAGCAAGCGCGGCACGTGGGCGTACTACGCGCTCGTTCCCGGGTCGCTCGACCGCATCGCGGAGGTGCTCAAGGGCTGATGCCGGGGCGCGGATAACATATAGACTGCGGTCTATGCATCGCGCCGCCTTCCTGCGCCCACTCGTCGGCGAACTGCTCGGCAGCGGCCTGCTCGCCGCCGTGGTGATCGGCTCCGGCATCATGGCGCAGCGGCTCTCGCCCGACGACGTCGGCCTGCAGCTGCTGCAGAACGCGTTCGCGACGGCGCTGGGGCTCGCGGTGCTCATCCTGGTCTTCCAGCCGATCTCGGGCGCCCACTTCAACCCGGTCGTGACGCTGGCCGACGCCGCAATGCGGGGGCGCGCCTGGCGCACGGTGATGCCCTATGCGGCCGCGCAGATCGCGGGGTGCCTGGCCGGTGCCGTGCTCGCCGGCGCCATGTTCGGCACACCGGTCGCCTTCAGCACGACCGACCGTGCCACCCCGGGGAATCTGCTGGCGGAGGTCGTGGCGACCGCGGGCCTCGTGCTCGTGGTCTTCGCGCTCGCGCGCACGGGTCGGCAGCATCTCGCCGCGCCCGCCGTGGGCGCCTACATCGGCGCCGCGTACTTCTTCACCGCGTCGACGAGCTTCGCCAACCCGGCGATCACCATCGGCCGGACGCTCTCCGACACTTTCGCCGGCATCGCCCCATCATCGGCGCCGGCGTTCATCCTGGCCCAGCTCGTGGGCGGCGCGGTCGGCGCCGTGCTCGCCGCCTGGCTCGTGCCCGCAGGCAGCCGCGAGCCCGTGTCAACCCGTTGAGCCATGGCGCGGCCGCGCCTAGCGTCGGCAGCATGAACGCCGAACTGCCCGACATCCACGAGTGGTACCCGCGGCTCTCGATCGAGGCCAAGCACACGCTGCGCGACAGCGCAGGCGACCTGCCCGCCGACGTCCGCGGCGAGATCGCCGAGATCACGGGCGCGGACGTGCCCGAAGGGGCGTCGCTGAGCGAGGACGACCGTGACTTCATCCGCACGCAGTCAGAACAGGTCGACTGACCTGCGCACCCTGACCACGCTCGCCGAGCTCGCCGAGCTCGTGGGCGGGCGCGAGGAGTCGTACGTGCGCTACTCGGAGGGGCCGGAGCACGACTCCGCCGAGCAGAGCGTCGACACCGAGAGCGGGCTGAAGCTGCCCGGGCTGTCGGTCAACCCCCTGCATCCCGAGCCGTGGTGGACGCGCGACCTTCAGGACTGGCTCGCGCGCCAGGTGCGCCAGTACGCCGACCTGGCCGAGAAGAACCCCGACCGCTTCGCGTGGGTGCTCGACGGGCGCACGGTGTGCCGTGGCCCCGACTGCGAGCCGCTGCTGGTCGAGATCGAGCCGCTGGCGGTGCTGAGCGAGGCGCTGCTCGACGAGGCGGCCGCCCGCTACGCCGAGGCGTTCGACGCGGGCCGCGGCCCCGAGGACTGACCGCCCGGCCACTGCGCGCGAGGCCTGGGGCCCACTGCACACCGAGGTCCGACGGCCCCACTGCACACCAAGGCCCGGCGGCCCCACTGCACACCAAGGCCCGGCGGCCCACTGCACACCAAGGCCCGGCGCTCCAGTGCACACCAAGGCCCGACGGCCCCACTGCACACCAAGGCCCGGCGCTCCACTGCACACCAATGTGCGTGTGCACTCGGACGGGCACCCGCCCCCCGAGTACACACGCACATTGGTGTGCACTCGGGGCGGAGCACGCCGCGACGGCGGGCGTCCCGGGGCGGAGCACGCCGCGACGGCGGAGGAGCGGACTCCGCGACGCAGGTCGACGGTCGCGAGGTCGACGGTCGCGAGGTCGACGGGCGCGAGGCCTCGACGGGCGGCCGACCCGCTCAGCCCTTCACGCCGCCGGCGGCCACGCCCTCGATGATGTGCTTCTGCGCGACGAAGAACAGGATGATCATCGGGATGGTCGTGATCACGCTCGCAGTCACCAGGATCTCCCAGTGCCATTCGCCGCCGAAGCCGAAGTTGTCGACGAGGGCTTTGAGGCCCCGCGGCACGGTGAAGTTGGCCGAGTCGCGCAGGTAGATGAGCGAACGCATCAGGTCGGTCCACACGGCCTGCACCTCGAACACCACCGTCACCGCGAGCGCCGGGCGGCTGAGCGGCAGCGCGATGCGCCAGAACACCTGCCAGGGGTTCGCGCCGTCCACGCGCGCCGCGTCGAACAGGTCGCGCGGCAGCGCCAGCATGAACTGCCGCAACAGGAAGATGTAGAACGCGCTGCCGAACAGGTTGTGCGCCCACATCGGCACGAGCGTGTTCACCGCCCCGAGGCTGTTCCAGATGAGGAACGTCGGGATCATCGTGACGGCGCCCGGCAGCATCATGGATCCGAGCACGAGGGCGAACAGCGCGCCGCGCCCGCGGAACCGGTAGAACGCGAACGCCCATGCCACCATCGCGCTCGAGATGGTGACCGCGCCGGCCGCGAGCACCGTGACCACCACGGTGTTCAGCAGCCACAGCGCGAGCGGTGCGTCCTGCCACACCTGCACGTAGTTCTCGAGCGTGAACGTCTCAGGGATCAGGCGGTTGTCGAACACCTCGCTGCGCGGCTTGAACGACGCGCTCACGAGCCACACGAACGGGTAGACGAAGATCACCGCGATCAGCGTGAGCGCGACGATCGTCACAACACGGGCGATCCGGTTGCGGCGGCGTCGCGACGGCAGGCGCCTTCCGTCGGCGATGGCGGCGTCCTCGCGGGTGCCGACGGCGGCGCCGGTGCCGGTCAGCCGCTCGGTCAGAGTGCTCATCGGCCCCCCTCGTAGTGCACCAGCCGCCGCGAGACGAACGCCTGGATGGCCGTGACGATCATGATCACGAGGAACAGCAGCCAGGCCATGGCCGAGGCGTACCCCATGTTCAGGAACTGGAACGCCTGCTGGAACAGGTAGATCACGTAGAACAGCGCCGCGTCGTTGCCGTAGGTCGTGTTGCCGGCGCCGAAGAACGCGGTGTAGGCCTCATCGAACGTCTGCAGGCCCGCGATCGTGTTGACCACGACGATGAAGAACACCGCCGGGCTGATCATCGGCAGGGTCACGTTCAGGAACTGCCGCCACGGGCCGGCGCCGTCGATCCGCGCCGACTCGTACAGCTCTTCGGGCACGCCTCGCAGGGCGGCCAGCAGGATGAGCACGCTCGAGCCGACCGTCCACAGGCTCATGATCACGAGGCCCGGCTTCACCCAGGCCGGATCCGTCGTCCACGAGGGGCCATCGATGCCCACGAGTCCGAGCCCCGTGTTGAGCAGCCCGCTCTGGCCGTTGAACAGCAGCAGGAACAGGATGCCCACCGCCACCGGCGGGGTCATCTTCGGCAGGAAGAACACGGTGCGGAAAAAGCCGGATGCGCGCCCCGCGCGGGCCAGCAGCAGGGCCAGCACCAGCGACACGATCACGTACAGCGGCACCTGCACCACGGTGAAGAAGAGCGTGTTCGCAAGGGCGGTCGACACCTTGGGGTCGGCGAAGAGTCGAGCGTAGTTGTCGAAGCCGACGAACGTGGGGTCGTTGATGACGTCGTAGTCGGTCAGGGAGAGGTAGCCGCTGTAGATCAGGGGCCACGCGGTGAAGACCGCGAACCCTATGAGCCAGGGGCTGAGGAAGAGGAAGGCGGCGCGCGTCTCGCGCACCCCCGAACGGCGTCGCCGCCGAGGCGCGGACGGCGGCGGGGAGGAGCTCCCCGCCGCCGTGGCCGCTGCTGAGACGGAGGTCACTCCGTCTCCTGCTCCATCTTGGCCCACGCGTCGTCGAGGGCCTTCTGCGCCGTCTGCTGGGCCTGCGCGAGGGCGTCGGCCGGCTCGGCCTCACCCGACAGCACCGAGTTCACGGCATCCTGCATGGCGGTCTCGAACTCCGCGTCGGCGGGGCTGGCCGGCAGCGCGAACGTGTTGTCGTTGGCCTCGTACATCGCCTCGATCGCGGTGTCCCACGGCTCGCCGCCCGAGGTCACCATGCCCTGGATGAGCTCGTCGGCGTCCTCGTTGCCGGTGAGCAGGCCGGTGAACGGCTTGCCCTCCTCGTTGCGCAGGTCGAGGCGCGCTTGCGCCGCGGCCTCCCAGGTGTCGACCGCCGTCATCGTGCGCGCCCAGCGGCACGCGGCCTCGGGGTTCGCGGCGCCCGCCGGGATGGCCCAGGCCGATCCCGAGGCGTACGCGATGGCGTCGCCCTCGCGGTCCTTGACCGTGGTGAAGGCCATCGGCGCATCCGGCGACACGTCGTTGAGCACGTTGATGTACCACTGCTCCATGGGCATCGCGCCCAGCACGCCGGTCGCGAACTGGTTGCCCTCGCCGAAGAAGTCGGCCGAGTCGCGGTACGCCTTCACGTCGCCGAAGCCGCCCTGGGCGTCGTAGATGCCCACGGCCCACTCGAGCGCCTCCACGGCGCCCGGGTCGTCGAGGTGCGCGGTGCGGCCGTCCTCGCTCAGCAGTTCGACGTCGTTCGCCTCGGCCCACAGCGGGAAGAACTCGGGCAGCTTGCTGTCGACGCCGATCACGCTGAGCTTGCCGCCGTCCGACTTCATGAGCGCCTCGTTCGCGGCGGTCATCGCCTCCCAGTCGGATCCGTCGACGTCGGAGAGGGTCAGGCCCGCCTGCTCGAGCAGATCGGCGTTGGCCATGGTCACCTGCACCACGTTGAACTCCGGGATGCCGTAGACCTGGTCGTCGAGCGTCACCTGCTCGAGCGCCGAGTCGACGTACATGTCGGTGTCGATGCCCTCGCCCTCGATGCACCGCTCGAGCGGGATGATCGCGCCGCGTGCGGCCAGCGAGCCGATCTGGTCGCGGTTGGCGTAGATGAGGTCCGGCGGGTCGCCGGTCGCGGCCGCCGACAGGAACTGCTGCAGATCGAGTTCGCCCTCGACCACGTTCACGTCCACGCCGTCGCCGAGCTCGGCCTTTGCGAGATCCATGCGCGTGGTGGCGACCTCGTCGACGCCGCCGAATCCCATGACCTCGAGCGTGCCCTCGAGCTCCGCGGAGGCGTCGTAGGCGGCATCCGCGTCGTCGGCGCCGCCGGTCCCCACGGCGCAACTGGTCAAGCCGAGCGTGAGCGCCCCGCCCGCGGCGAGCGCCGCGATCGTCGTACGGAACCTGCTCATCGAAGTCTCCTTCTGTCTTTCCCCCGGCAGGCACGGTAGAAGCGGTTCTCGCTCAGTGGAAGCGGGTTGACAGAAGCGCTTCTCGCCAATAAGCCGGGAGGCAATATGCACGGGCGCGGGGTCTCGGCCTGTGCCCGCGCGATTTAGCGCCCGTCCAGGGTCTGCGCAATCCCCTGCTGGCCGCTCGCCGGCCCGCCTAGCGTCGAGGGCGCCGGCGGATGCGTCGGCGCTCGCATGAAGGAGGACCCATGAGTCAGACCCACCTCGAGACTCCCGAAGACCTGCTGCGCTTCCAGCTGCGCACCGCGATGACGATGGAGCACGACTCCCTCGCCGCGCTCGAGGAGCTGAGCGAGGCGGCCGTGACGGCCGACATCAAGAAGCTGTTCCGTCACCACGCCGATGAGACGCGCGAGCAGATCGAGAACCTGAAGAAGGTGTTCCAGCTGCTCGAGGTGCCCGAGTCGACCGCCCCGTCGCCCAGCACGACCGGCATCAGCAAGCACGCCGAGTCGCTGATCGCGCGCAGCGCGGAGGAGCTGCGCGACCAGGTCACGCTCTCGGCCGCTCTCGGCAACGAGCACTACGAGATGGCGGCGTATCAGGGGATCATCATCCCGGTGACCGCCATGGGCGCCACCGACGCGCTGCAGCTGCTGCAGGCCAACTGCGAACAGGAGATCCACACGAGCGAGGAGCTCGCCGAGCGCCTGAAGCAGCTCGTCGGGGCCTGAGCCACGCGACGAGGGGTCGGTGCGGGGAGCACCGACCCCTCGTCTGCGTCCGGGGGCGGCCGCTACTCGGATTCGAGCGCGGAGGTGCCGTGGGGAGTGCCCACGGGCTTCGACTCGGCCGAACCTCGCTGGCGCAGGTAGATCGAGAAGGCCACCATGCAGCCCACCGCGAGGAACTCCGACTGCCAGTTCTGCAGCGTGCGGTTCCAGAACTCGGGCGACATCACGTATGCGCCCCAGGTGATGGGCAGCTCGCCGTGCTGAGCCGCCTCCTCGTTGGCGACCACGTGGCCGGAGAGCGACTGCGCCAGCCACGAGAACACGAACGCCAGCCCCATCACGATCAGCAGCGAGTTCGAATAGAGCCAGCGCCGCCATCCATGGGCCCGGGCCCACGCCGGCGAGTCGGGACGCGCGTGGCGACCGAGCATCTGATCCTCGTCGCTGCCGACCCCCTCGTCTTCGGGCTTCTTCGATTCGGGCGACCCGCGCTGAACCAGCCAGATCGTCGCCAGGATGAACACGAAGAACTGCAGGAACTCGGATTGCCAGTTCTCGGAGAGGTCGACGAGGAACTCGGACGAGGTGACGAAGTCGCCGTATGACACCGGCGCTCGCCCGTGACTGACCAGCTGCTCGTTCTCGTACGCCAGACCGACGATCGACTGTCCGGCCACGGTCAGGAGGAACAGGGCCAGGAACAGGTAGGTGAGGGCGTTGTCCTTGAGGGCGCGCTTCACGCGATCACCGCCCCAGGAGGGGCAGGACGATCATCGCGGCGAGGCCGCCAGCCACGATCACGGCCCATGACCAGAACGCCACCCTCATGCCCGGGGTGTCCTCGACCCGCTCGTGTGTCTCTGCCATGGCCAGAACCTATGACGGCGGGAGCGGTGTCGCGAAGGGCTTGACTTCCGCGCGCGCCCTGGCGAATGCGCGGCCAGGGCGTCGCCGGATTTGGCGAACCGAGGCACGCGCCGCATAACTCGCGCTCCTCGCCGAGTCAACCCCATTTCAGGGCCTTTCTCGTCGCGCCTACCGTCGAACGCAAGCAATCAGAGTGAACGCAGACCCGAACCCAGGAGACACCACCATGACCACCACCCTCACCGCCGAGATCGACGTCGAGGCGCCGATCAACGCCGTCTACAACCAGTGGACGCAGTTCGAGTCGTTTCCGGAGTACCTCGGCGCGGTGAAGCAGGTGAAGCAGATCGACGACGTGCGCACGCAGTGGACCGTGAGCATCGCCGGCAAGGAGGAGAGCTTCTACGCCGACATCGTGGACCAGGTGCCCGACTCCCACGTCGCGTGGCAGAGCACCGACGGCGCGTTCCACGCCGGCCGCGTAGAGTTCGAGCCGCACGGCGACGAGACGCACGTGAAGCTGCGAATGGAGTGGGAGCCGCAGGGCGCCATCGAGAAGATCGGCGCGGCTGTCGGCATCGACGACGCGCAGGCGCAGATGGACCTCCAGCGGTTCAAGAAGTTCATGGAGAAGCGCGGCGCGGAGACCGGCGGCTGGCGCGGCGAGATCCACGGTCGCCAGGAGACCTCGCCCGACGCATGAGGCTCGTCGGGTGACGTAATCCGGAAGGGGAGATTCCGTATATGGGGATATCGGGATAAAACCTCCGGATGTGAAGAGCCTGCCCATTCTGCAGCGGCAGGTGCGCCCCACGGCGCGACGACTCGGGTATCGTCGCACCGTGGGGCGATTCATTTATGGGGCGGCGGCCGATTCCGTCGATATCGATGACCGGACGTTGGCGCATCTGCGCATCGTCGTCATGAACAAGCTCCGCCGCGGCGAGCCATTCATGTACGACACCAAACTTGGCGATGGCATCGGCCGGCGCAGCTTCTGGCTGCATCCGTCGGTCCCGCTGCAGTTCCATTTCTCCGGCGGTCGGGCGCCTCGCATCAACCGCGCGTGGCTCGACGAGCTGATGAAGGCGGCCAGCGGTCCCAACGGACTCACGGTGATGCCCGAGCCGCCGGACCCGAGCGAGCAGCCCGCCACCGACGCCTGACCTCGGCGCCGCACGGCTGGGGCCATCCGCTCGGGCGTGCGGCGCCACAGCCCGGGCCGGCGCCCACGAAGAAGTCCCCGCCGCGGCGTCAGCCGGACGGGGACTTCTTCTCTGCGCGTGGGCGTCAGGCGGCGGGGACCTCGGGCCGTCCGTCCGACTCCGGGCTGTTGTCGGCGTCGGTGCCGACGTGCTCGGCGACCAGGGTGATTCCGCCCAGGGCATTGGCGGAATGTGCGAGCTCTTCGATCCACGCGCGGTTCAGCTCGGGACCGACGGCCTCGTCGAACTCGAAGCGCACGGGGATCGACGGGTGCATCCAGATCGTGCTTCGGCCGGTGCCGTCTTCGGCGGGGTGCTGCCACGAGACCGTGAAGCTCTCCTGGCGGCGGAGCTTGGCGACGACCACCACTTTCAGATGCGCCAGAGCGCGGTCCGCGATGTGAATCGGAGCGGAGTCGGTGCCGTAATGAAGGATGCCCATGCGGGAAGAGTAACCCGCGGCGATTCGTGCGCAAAATAAACCGCGATTCCGACGCGCGTCGGCCCGCCGATACCCCGGTATTACGCGGGGTGACGGGCCATTCTTCGGCGTCGCCTGCGCGCGGGCTAGGCTGGCGCCCGTGACCGTGAACCCCCCGTATCGCGCCGACATCGTCGGCTCCTTCCTCCGCCCTGACGTCCTCAAGGCCGCACGCGCCGACCAGGCCGCAGGACGCATCGAGGCCGATGCGCTCCGTGAGGTCGAGGATGCCCAGATCGCCGACCTCGTGCGCAAGCAGGCCGACAACGGGCTGGCCCTGGCGACCGACGGCGAGTTCCGTCGCTCGTGGTGGCACTTCGACTTCTTCGGCGGTCTCGAGGGCGTGGACATCGTCGAGACCGACCACGGTCTGCCCTTCCAGGGGGCGCAGACGCGACAGCTCGCCGTTCAGGTGAGCGACCGGATCCGGTTCGGCGAGCACCCGCACGTCGACCACCTCCGTTCCCTGCTGCCGCTGGCCGAAGCCGCCGGCGTCCAGGCGAAGGCGACCATCCCGTCGCCGACCGTGCTCGACTTCCGCGTCGAGCCGCAGAACATCGTCGGCGGCTACGCGAGTCGCGACGAGTACGTCGACGACCTCGTGGAGGCGTACCGGGGCGCCGTGCGCGCGTTCTACGAGGCCGGCGGCCGGTACCTGCAGTTCGACGACACCGCCTGGGCCTACCTGTGCAGCGAGACCGAGCTCGAGCGCGCGCGCACCGAGCGCGGCATCGAGACCGACGGGCTCGGGGAGCGCTACGCGTCGATCCTGAATCGCGTGCTGGAGGGCAAGCCCGACGACCTGGTGGTGACGACCCACATCTGCCGCGGCAACTTCCGCTCGACCTGGATCTCTTCGGGCGGCTACGAGCCGATCGCCGAGCAGCTGTTCGGCGTGGCATACGACGGCTTCTTCCTCGAGTACGACAGCGACCGCGCCGGAGGGTTCGAGCCGCTGCGCTTCCTGCCGAAGGGAGAGCAGACGGTCGTCCTCGGCCTCATCACGACCAAGAGCGGCGAGCTCGAGGACGCGGATGAGATCAAGCGCCGCATCGACGAGGCATCGCAGTTCGCGCCGCTCGAGCAGCTGGCGCTGAGTCCGCAGTGCGGCTTCGCCTCGACCGAGGAGGGCAACGTGCTCACCGAGGACGAGCAGTGGGCGAAGATCCGCGCGGTCGTCGACATCGCGGCGGACGTCTGGAAGTAGTCCTCTCCCGACCCACGAGCTCAGGCCCGCACGGAGATCCGTGCGGGCCTTAGCTTTCTTGCTATTCGGTCTTGCTAGGTACCGGTACTCATGCTTACTATGTACCGGTACCCAGTGACACAGAGTAGGAGGAGCGACATGGGCAGACAGACCACCGAGATGCTCAAGGGCACGCTCGAGGGCATCGTGCTCGCGATCCTGGCCTCGCAGCCGGCATACGGCTACGAGATCACGACGCGACTGCGCGACGAAGGCTTCGAGGACATCGTCGAGGGCACCGTGTACGCCCTCCTGCTGCGCATCGAGCAGCGCGGGCTCGTGGACGTCGAGAAGGTGCCGTCGGAGAAGGGCCCGCCGCGCAAGGTCTACTCGCTGAACGCGCAGGGGCGCGAGCAGCTCGACGAGTTCTGGGGGACCTGGAGCTTCCTCACGGAACGCATCGCAAAGCTCCACGCCGCACTCACCGAAGGAGAGAACTGACATGGCCGCGAAGTGGATCGAGGCCCTCACCGGGCCCCTCGAGCAGAAGAAGCAGTACAAGCAGGACAAGCGCCGCATCGACGCGCTGCCTGAGCCCTACGGCGCCGCCGCCAAGGCGATGCACCGCTACCTCATGTACTACGGCGGCATCACCGGCGGCGACACGCTCGTCGCGATGTTCACCGACCTCGCCGACCTCTGGGAGCGCGCCGCAGCCGACGAGACGCCGCTGCGGCAGATCGTGGGCGACGACCCGGTCGAGTTCGCCGAGAGCTTCGCCCAGGCCTACGCCGGCGAGCGCTGGATCGACAAGGAGCGCGCCCGCCTGACGAAGTCCATCGAGGACGCGGAGCGCGCGGCGGGCTGACCGCCCTCGACCGCTGAGCGGCCCTCCCACGTCCGGATCCGCGCGGCCCTGCTGACCCTCAGCCCGGCCGCGCGGACCGGAGCGACGAACGCCCGAACGGGGCGCTGTTCGTCGCGCCCGAAAACCGTCATCCGCGTTCACTCTCACAGGAGATCCGCCATGAACAACCCCCCAGCCATCCGCATCCGCGGCGTCGAGAAGGCGTTCGCCGGACTGTCCGTCCTGCGCGGCGTCGACTTCGACGTCGAGCCCGGCACGGTCTTCGCGCTGCTCGGCTCCAACGGCGCCGGCAAGACGACGCTCGTGCGCATCCTGTCCACGCTGCTGAAGGCCGACGCCGGCACGGTGGAGGTCGCCGGGCGCGACGTCTCGGTCGAGCCGCACAAGGTACGCGAGGCCATCAGCCTGACTGGCCAGTTCGCCGCCGTCGACGAGATCCTCACCGGACGCGAGAACCTCGCGCTCGTCGCACGTCTGCGGCACCAGAAGGATCCGGCCGCCGTCGCCGACGAGTTGCTGGACCGCTTCTCGCTCACCGAGGCCGGAGCGCGCCGCGCCGGCACCTACTCGGGCGGCATGCGCCGCCGGCTCGACATCGCCATGAGCCTCATCGGCGCGCCGTCGGTGATCTTCCTCGACGAGCCGACCACGGGCCTCGACCCGCAGGCGCGCATCGAGGTGTGGCAGACCGTGCGGCAGCTCGCCGACGGCGGCACGACCGTGCTGCTGACGACGCAGTACCTCGACGAGGCCGAGCAGCTCGCCGACCGCATCGCGATCCTGCACCAGGGCCGCATCATCCAGAACGGCACGCTCGCCGAGCTCCGGGCGCTGCTGCCCGCGGGCGGCGAACCCGTGTACGTCGAGAAGCAGCCGTCGCTCGAGGATGTCTTCCTCGCGCTCGTCGGCGAGCCGGATCCCGCAGCCTCATCCACTGGAAAGGACCTCTCATGACCACGCACGTCCTCGGGGACACCGCCGCCCTCACGGGCCGCTCACTGCGTCACATCCTGCGCAGCCCCGACACCATCATCACGACCGCGGTCACGCCCGTGGCGCTCATGCTGCTGTTCGTCTACGTCTTCGGCGGGGCGATCCGCACGGGGGCCGGCACGTCATACCTCGAGTACCTGCTGCCGGGCATCCTGCTCATCACGGTGGCATCCGGCATCGCCTACACGGCCTACCGGCTGTTCCTCGACATGCAAGGCGGCATCTTCGAGCGCTTCCAGTCGATGCCCATCGCCCGATCGAGCGTGCTGTGGGCGCATGTGCTGACCTCGCTCGTCGCGAACCTCGTCTCGGTCGCCGTCGTCGTGGGCGTCGCACTGCTCATGGGCTTCCGGACCGGCGCCTCGCCGCTCGCGTGGCTGGCGGTCGCGGGCATCCTCATCCTGTTCACACTCGCGCTGACCTGGATCGCGGTGATCGCGGGTCTGTCGGCGAAGACCGTCGACGGGGCGAGCGCGTTCAGCTACCCGCTGATCTTCCTGCCCTTCCTCAGCTCGGCGTTCGCGCCGACGGAGTCGATGCCCGGCCCCGTCGCGTGGTTCGCCGAGCACCAACCCGTCACGTCGATCGTCGACACGATCCGCGCCCTGTTCGCCGGGGAGCCGGTCGGCGGCGAGATCTGGATCGCGCTGGCGTGGATGGTCGGCATCCTGGTGGTGGCGTACGGCGCGGCCGTGCTGGTCTACCGCCGCCGGATCAGCTGATGAGCCGGGAGCGTGGTTAGCCTGGACCGCATGAGAGACGACGTCGCGCAGCTGCTCGCGGATGCGCGACGTCGCCTCGCGTCCGCCCCGCGCGAGGCGCTCGGAGCCATTGAGGAGCCCGGACGCGTGCGGCGGCTTCTGGGCGGCGGCGCCCGCATCGTGCGCGTCGGCGCGGTGTGGCGCGTGGGGGTGCTGCTGATCGGCGACGACGCGGTGCACCAGGAGGGGGAGGTGCTGCGCGCGGTCGATCCGGGACGTCGCGGCTACACCGCCGAGTCGGCGCGCCGGCGCGCCGAGCTGCGGGCCATGGCGGTGCGCGGCGGTTTCGACAGGGGCGAGACGGTGCACCTCGGATGGCGCCCCCTCGACCTCTCGGCGCCCGCCGACGGTCCGCTCGTGCTCGACCGCGAGGTGCCGCTCATCCGCTGGACGGCGGCCGGCGCTCTCATGCCGCTCGCGGCATACCTCTCCGAGCGCATCGACCTGCTGCTCGACCCGCCCGCGGGAACCTAGGGGTACGACCGCGCGTGCGCGCGGGGCCGGGGTACGGCTCGGTCAGCGCGAGGAGTTCGCCGTGCGGCCGCGCACGATGCCGACGAACGTGTCGACGTCGGGGGTCGTGCGGTCGGCGTGCCATGCCAGGGCGACGGTCGAGGTGGGCGCCTCGCGCAGCGGCCGGTAGTCGACATCGCGACGGTGGTGCAGGCGCGCCAGCGACATCGGCACGATCACGACGCCCACACCCGCAGCGGCCGTCGCGATCGCGTCAGCCGTCGTCTCGGGAGCGTCGAAGCGCGGCGCCTCGGCCGCCGGAAGCTCCAGCGGACCGAGCACGTCGTCGCGCGGCACGATCACGACCTCCCCGGCGAGATCCCGGGGCTCCAGCTCGTCGGCCGCCATCAGCGTCGAATCGATGGACGCGACCACCACGGGCGACTCGTCGTACAGCCGGATGACGTGCAGGTCGTTCGCGTCGATCGGCAGCCGCACGAGGGCGGCGTCGACGTCGCCCGACAGGATCGGCTCGCGCTGCATCGCGACATCGAGCGGCACGAGCTCGAGCGAGACATGCGGCATGCGCTCGCGCCAGCGGTCGATCCACTTGCCGGGTGTCGCGCCCGGGACCGCACCCAGTCGGAAGGTACGGGGAGCCTCCGCGGGCGGGGCAGGGGAGGGTGCGGCCGCCCGCCGGGCGGGGGCGCGGGGGGTCGTGCCTCGCTGCGGGGCGGCGCGGCGCCCTCCGCGAGCCCCGCCGCGACCGCGCTGCGCTTTGCCGCCAGATGACATGCCGCCGGATGACATGCCGCCAGATTACGCGGCGCGGCGTGGGCACCCCTACCCGGCTGTCGCCATGCCCGCCGGGGAATCCGCGCTGAATGCTCGCGGGCGCGCGGGATACGGTTGAACCCGAGTTCCACCGGCTTCCGGCCCCCTGGCGGGCCACGCGCCGCAACCGAGTCGAGGAGACACCGTGACCGACAGCACCGAAGCTCAGGATCGCCCCCGCATCTCGGCCGTCACGAACGACGACGGCTCCGGTCAGGTCACCATCGACGGCGCGGTGCACCCGGTCAAAGCGCGCGACGCGGCGGGGGCTCGCAAGGCCGTGCTGACCACCGTGGTGCTCGTCGCCCAGGAGTATGGCCGTCCGGTCAAGGTGGCGGCCAGCGGCAGCGACGGCGTGCGGATGCTCGTCGTGCATCCGGATGGGTCGGTCAAGGAGGACGTCGAGGCGCCCGCGGGCGGGGCGTCGGCCGCACCTGCTGCCCCGCCCGCGCCGGCTGCGCCTGCCCCGCCCGCGCCGGCTGCGCCTGCGCCTGCGCCGGCTGCGCCTGCTGCGGCGTCCGCGCCCGCACCTGCTGCCCCGCCTGCGCCGGCTGCGCCTGCGCCGGCTGCGCCTGCGCCGGCTGCGGCTGCGCCTGCGCCGGCTGCACCCGCGTCGGCTGCGCCCGCACAGGAGGAGATCGTCACGAGCGTGCCGAAGTCGGCGGACCCCGCCGCCCCCGTCCCCGCCGCGGTACCGGCAGCCGCGCCGTCGTCCCGGGCCGCGTCGGTCCCGGCCGAGCCGGGGGCGGACCATGGCCTCACGCGTCGCGAGGCACGGCTGCTCACCGCGCGCGATTTCGCCGAGTCGGCCAAGCCGTCCAAGCCCGTGCCGGCGACCGAGGGCTTCCGCGGCGGCATGAACAAGCTGGGGTTCCGCCTCAAGCCCGGCAAGCACGAGCAGCTCAAGCGCGAGCGGCGCGAGACGGTGCAGCGCGCGTTCTCGGGGCGCAAGACCGTCGCGGTCATCGGCGAGAAGGGCGGCGTGGGCAAGACCACCACGACCTACCTGCTCGGGGCCACCCTGGGGCGCGTGCGCGGCGGCAGCGTGCTCGCGTGGGACAACAACGAGTACAAGGGCACGCTGGGCATCCGGTCGCTGCCGTCGCCGGCTCATGACCACACCGCGATCGACCTGCTCGGGCACGTGCAGTCGGTGGGCACCGGGGAGCTCAGCTCGGCCGACCTCATCGACTTCGTGCGGGGCCAGGGTGAGAACAAGTTCGATGTGCTCGCTTCGCAGAACCTCGACGGAGACAGCGACGTGATCGACGCGGAGGCTTTCGCGCTGCTGCACGACACGCTCAGCCGCTCGTACCGCGTCATCATCGTCGACACGGGCAACAACTCGAAGGCCGGCACCTGGCAGTCGGCGGTCGCCGCGGCCGACGTGCTGGTGCTCACCACCATCGTCAAGGAGGACAGCGCCCGCACCTTGGCATCCATGGCCGACACGCTCGTCGCGCACGGTCACGAGGACAAGCTGCGCAATGCCGTCACCGTCATGAGCCACCCGTCGCCCACGAGCTATCCCGACCTGGAGCGGCGGCTGGTCGACCACATGGGCCAGCTGACGCGCCAGGTCGTGTCGGTTCCGTTCGACCCGGCGCTCGACCGCGGCGACGTGATCGACTACGACGCGCTGAGCGACGAGTCGCGCGAGGCCTGGCTCGAGGTCACGGCCGCCGTCGCGTCCGGGCTCCGGTAGTTCTGGTCCAAGGTTCACGCGCCGGCTGCGGACTTCCGGCGTCGAAGGTGGCCCGGGTCGCCTTCGGCTCCCTCCTTCTTCGTCGCCGGAAGCCCTCCGCCTGCGCTCGCCGCGGGCAATGGCGTGTGACGCTCGGCCGCCACGCGAAAGGGGAGGGGATGGGCCGTGGGTCGCGGGTGGTGATGCTGCTGGCGGCTGTGGTGGTCGTGGGAGGCGTCGGAGCCGTCGCCGTGTCCAGCATGCGCGGCGCATCCGCGCCTGAGACGCAGGATGTGCCGGGGCGTCCCGAGGGCGCCGTCGCGATGACGGTCGAGCACGTGTACGACGGCGACACGCTGAGCCTGATGGGGGAGGGCGGCGGCCTCGAGCGGGTGCGACTGATCGGGGTGGACACTCCCGAGGGCCCGGGCGCTTCGGGGTCGGATGAGCCGGAGTGCGGAGCCGATGCCGCGCGCGACGCACTGCGTGGGCTGGCGCCTGAGGGATCCACGCTGTGGGTCGCGCCCGACCGGGAGCCGCGCGACCGGTACGACCGTGCGCTGCTCTACGCGTGGACCGCGGACGGGAGATTCGTGAATCGCGAGCTGGTGGCATCCGGCGCGGGCGAGGTCATGGTCATCCCGCCGAACGACGCGCACGAAGAGCTGCTGGCCGCCGCACAGCAGAAAGCCCAGGCGCAGGGCCTGGGCATCTGGGGGAGCTGCTGACGCGAGTCAGCGAGGCGCTCAGGCCGCCAGGTGCAGCCCGCGTGCGTCGGTCACGACCGTGCCGCCGGCCGGGATCGCCTCGTCGTCGCCGATCTTCGCGTTCTTCGCGATGCGGGCGCCCGCACCCACCCGGGTGCGCACCCCGACATGCGCGCGCGCACCCACGGCGGCCTTCGGGCCGACGTGCGCGTTCGCGTCGATGTAGGCGTCGGGGCCGATCAGGGCCTCCGACTCGATCCAGGCTCCGCGCGCCACCACCGCACCGGCGGCGACCTGCGCGCCGGGTTCGATGTACGCGCCCGCTTCCACGCGCGCATCGGGGTGCACCTTGGCTCCGTGCGCGACGAGACCACGGCCGTTGACGTGCTTGCGGTAACGCAGCGTCTCGCCGTGATCGTTCTCGATATCGACGTAGTTCTTGCCCACAGTGGTCTTGAGCGCCTTTCGGTCTTGAGCGCCTTTCCGCGGCCCCGGTCGAGGCCGGACACTGATCACAACGAGGGGGTACCCGGGCATATTCCCGCGGCGGGGCCTGGCACATGTCGCGCGTGTTACAGAGGTGGCTGAGCAGACTGCGTGACGAAAGCCCCAGGAAGGGCCCGTATCGTTGAGGCGTGACGAACGAGACAGCCGACCGCACCCTCGTCTTCGACTGGGAGCAGACCCGGCACACCGTGGCCGAGGACGTGCAGGGCATCGTCATCGGCACGTTCGTCGCCGCGCTGGGGCTGTACCTGCTGAAGGCGGCCGGTGCCGTGACCGGCGGCACCGCGGGGCTGGCCCTGCTGCTCGACCAGGCCACCGAGCTGCCGTTCTGGCTCATCTTCGTGCTCGTGAACTTCCCGTTCGCCTTCCTCGCGCTGTGGAAGAAGGGCCTGCGCTTCACGCTGCTCACGTGTGTCTGCATCGCGGGGGTCGCCGGGCTGTCTGTCGTGAACGGGTATCTGCTGCCGGTGCACGACCTCGACCCGATGTACGGCGTCTTCGCGGGCAATCTGCTCGCCGGCGTGGGCCTGCTCATCCTGTTCCGCCACGGCGCCAGCGTGGGCGGCGTCAACATCGTCGCGCTGCTGCTGCAGGAGAAGACCGGCTTCCGCGCCGGCTGGACGCAGATGACGCTCGACGTGCTCGTGGTGCTGTTCTCGCTGCTCGTGCTGCCCTGGTACACCGTCGTGCTCAGTGCCCTGGGTGCCGTGGTCATGAGCGTGGTGCTCGCGCTGAACCACCGCGAGGGGCGCTACATCGGCCGCTGAGGTGGCGACGCGGCGGCGCGCCGGCGGTGGCGTCGGTCCAGGATCGGTCCGGGCTCAGGCGGGCTGGCAGCGCGGGCACCAGTACACGACCCGCTCGCTGATGGCCGACGCTCCCAGTGCGCCGCGCAGGATGGGCGTGCCGCAGCGGCGGCACGGCCGGTGCTCCCGCCCGTAGACCCAGCGCTCCTGTCCGCGTCTGCTGTCGCCTGTGAAGACCCGCACGGGCAGCTCGACGTTGCGCCGGATGGTGCGTACGCCCAGCGCGAGCAGCGCCGGCACGTCGACTGCGGTCGCGGGGCGCTCCGGATGCACGCCGCGCAGGAACAGCAGCTCGCTCGCGTACTCGTTGCCGAACCCTGCGACGTGGCGCTGATCCTGCAGCGCGACGTGGATCGGCCGGGGGTCCGCCGCGACGCGGCGCGCGGCCTCATCGGCGTCCCAGTCGGCGCCCAGCGGGTCGGGACCGAGGTGCCCCACCACGCGCGCCTCGTCACGCGTGGGCAGCACCTCCACCATCGCGAGGTCGAAGCCGACCGCTTCGGCGGTCGCGGTCGCGACGATCGCGCGCGCCTTGAACGCCGGCTTGCGCCAGCGCTCACCAGCCCGGTAGACGTGCCACTCGCCCTCCATCTTGAGGTGGGAGTGGAGGGTGTGCTCGCCGACGCGCATCAGCAGGTGCTTGCCGCGCGCGGCGACCGCGTGCACGGTCTGCCCGCGCAGGTCGGCGGTCGCGCTGCCCGGCACGCGGATGTCGAAGCGCGTGACCGCCCGGCCGGCCAGCGCCGCGTGGAGCCGGCGCGCGGCGCGATGGACGGTGTCGCCCTCAGGCATCGCTCACCCCCGCGAGGGCTGCCTCAGACGCGGCTGTCTCAGACGCGGCTGTCTCAGACACGGGCGGCTCCCGCCGTGACGCGTCGCAGCGTGAGCCCCTTGGGCGACTCCACGAATCCGGCCTCGCGCAGCGCGCGCCCGACCGCGGTGCCGTAGACGAACTCGCCGTTGACCTGCTCGACCGTGAGCGTCTCGAGCCGGCGCTCGCGCGCGGTGCGGGCGAGGTCGCCTGCCGCCGCGGCCAGCACCTGTTCGTCGTCCGTGAAAGCCAGCGCCGTGCGCCCGCCCCGCTCGAGATAGAGCACCAGCGCGCCGTCGACCAGCACCACGACGCCGCCGGCCTTCCGGCCCGGGCGGTGCTTCACCGCGTCCAGGGCGGGCCAGGCGAGCGCAGCGCCGTAGGGGTTGGCCGGGTCGGTGGCGGCGAGCGTGACGGCGCGCAGGGGCGGCGGATCGGCCAGGCCCGAGAACTGCCGCAGCCGGTCGATCGTGGGCGACGTGGCGAACTGGGCCGCGCCCAGCTTCTCGATGAGGTAGCCGCGGCGGCAGTGCCCGGCCTGCTCGAGGCTCGCCAGCACCCGGTATGCCTGCGCGAACCCCCCGGGCACGCCCTCGTTCTGCACGGCCCCGCGCGTCACGACGCCGTAGCGATCGAGCAGCAGCGACGCCGTGGCCGTGTGACGCACGGCGGCATCCGGCTCGGGGTCGGGCAGCAGCGACCATCGTCCGCCGGATGCCTGTGGGCGGGCCGATGGCGTCACCGCGGTGCCGGAGAAGGACGGCCGCGAGAGCGACGCCCCGCGGTACAGCCGCGCGCGCGGCGTGCGGCGCGCCGAGCGGTGCGCCTGCGAGCCGGCGCCGAGGAGCGACCGGATCGGCGCGAACGTGTCGTTCGTCACCCGGCCGGCCCACACGAGGTTCCACAGCGCCTCGACCACGGCCGTCTCGCTCTCGGGGGCGCCCCCGGTCGCGTTGAGCATGTCGCGCAGCTGGGCCGCGAAGTAGGCTCCACCGCCCGCCAGGGCCACGAGCAGCCGCGCCTCGAGCGATTCGGGCGCGATCTCGATCTCCGAGGGGGCGATCGTCAGCGGGGCGGCATCCGACGGGTGCAGGGCGATCCATCCGTCGCGCCCGGGCAGCGAGCCGTGTCCAGACCACACGACCTCGCCCGTCGCGGTGAGCTCGTCGAGCATCCCGGGCGTGTAGTCGCGCACGCGGCCCGGCAGCACGAGCGATTCCCACGCGCTCGCCGGGATGGGCACGCCCGCGAGCTGATCGACGGCCGCGAGCACACCGTCGACGCCCTCGAGCGGGCGCGTGAGGTGCTGCCAATCGGGAAGGAACCGCGCGTACGCGGCGGGCGCCACCGGCTCGACGCTGCCCCGCAGCGCGGCGAGCGAGCGCATCCGGATGCGGCGCAGCGCCTCGGCGTCGCACCACTCCGGCTCGTCGCTCACCCCGGCTTCGGCGAGGAAGAAGCCGCTGACGAGGCGGCCCTGTGCCTCGAGTCGCTGCAGGGCATGCCGCGCCACGGCCGGCCCGATGCCCAGGCGCTCGGCGACCGCCGCGGTGGTGAAGGGGCCGTGGGTGCGGGCGTACCGCGACACCACGTCGCCGAGGGGATCCGGCAGCGGCTCGAGGAACGCCACCGGCACGCCGACGGGCAGCGCGACGCCCAGCGCGTCGCGCAGACGCCCGGCATCCTCGATCGCCGCGTACCGGTCGGTCGCCGCGACCGACACGCGGATCGCGCGCCGGGCTTCGACCAGCGCGTCCAGGTGCGGCGCCGCGTCCGCGGGCTCCTCCAGTCGCGCGGCGACCTCCTCGACCGACAGGGGACCCAGCACCCGCAGCAGGTCGGCCACGCCCTCGCGTCCGCGCGCGCGACGATCCGGTGCGAGGCGCTGAGCCTCGGCCTCGAACTGCGCGATCACATCGGGGTCGAGCAGCTCGCGCATCTCGACCTTGCCCAGCAGCTCGCTCAGCAGCGAAGGGTCGACCGACAGCGCGGCCGCGCGCCGCTCGGCCAGGGGAGAGTCGCCCTCGTACATGAACGCGCCGACGTAGCCGAACAGCAGGTCGCGGGCATAGGGCGACGGCTGGGAGGGCTCGGTCTCGATGAGCCGGATGCGCCGCTCGCCGATGCTGCGCGCGATCCGCAGCAGCGCCGGCAGATCGTAGACGTCCTGCAGCACCTCGCGCAGCGTCTCCAGGATGATCGGGAACGTCGGATGCCGGCGCGCCACCTCGAGCAGCTGCGCCGAACGCTGACGCTGCTGCCACAGCGGGCTGCGCTTGCCGGGGTTCTGCCGCGGCATCAGCAGGGCGCGAGCGGCGCACTCGCGGAACCGCGAGGCGAACAGCGCCGACCCGCCCACCTCGTCGGTCACGATGCGCTCGAGCTCGTCCGGGTCGAACACGAACAGCTCGGCGCCCGGCGGCTCCGACTCGGCGTCGGGGATGCGCGCGATGATGCCGTCGTCGCTCGCGACCGCCGACCCCTCGACGCCGAGTCGTTCGCGGATACGGGCGTTGACGGCCAGCGCCCACGGCGCGTGCACATGCATGCCGTACGGGGAATGCAGGATGATCCGCCAGTCGCCGACCTCGTCGCGACCGCGCTCCACGGTCAGGGCACGGTCGGTGGGAAGCGTGCCCGTGGCCTCCTTCTGCTCGGCCAGGTAGCCCAGCAGGTTCTGCCGCGCGAAGTCGTCGAGCCCCGCCTCCCTCAGGCGATCCTCGGCCTTGTCGGCGGCGCCGGAGCTCAGCTCGCGCGCGAACCGGCCCAGGGCTTCGCCGAGCTCGGCGGGACGGCCCAGCCCGTCGCCGTGCCAGAACGGCACCTTGCCGGGCTGGCCGAAGGCGGGGACGACGTTGACACGGTCGTGGGTGATCTCGACGATCTTCCAGCTCGTGGTGCCGAGCGTGAAGACGTCGTTGACGCGCGACTCGTAGACCATCTCCTCGTCGAGCTCGCCCACACGCGCGTTGCGGGTCTCGCCCGCGATGAAGACGCCGAACAGGCCGCGGTCGGGGATCGTGCCGCCGCTCGTGACGGCCAGGCGCTGCGCACCGGGGCGTCCCTCGATCGTCCCGGCGTCGCGATCCCACACCAGACGGGGGCGCAGCTCGGCGAACTCGTCCGAGGGGTAGCGTCCCGCCAGCAGGTCGAGCGTCGCCTCGAACGCGCTGCGCGGCAGCGAGCGGAACGGCGCGCTGCGGCGCACCGTCTCGAACCACGCCTCCACCTCGATCGCACCGAGCGCGGTGGCCGCGACGGTCTGCTGCGCCAGGATGTCGAGGGGGTTCTGCGGCACGGCGATCGACTCGATCTGGCCGGCCAGCATCCGCTCGGTCACGATCGCGGTATGCAGCACGTCGCTGCGGTGCTTGGGGAACAGCGCGGCCTTCGAGACCTCTCCGACCTGGTGGCCCGCGCGGCCGACGCGCTGCAGGCCGCTGGCCGCGCTCGGCGGCGCCTCGACCTGGATCACCAGGTCGACCGCGCCCATGTCGATGCCGAGCTCGAGGCTGCTGGTCGCCACCACGCAGCGCAGCGCGCCCGACTTGAGCTCCTCCTCGACGATCGCCCGCTGCTCCTTCGACACCGAGCCGTGGTGCGCCTTGGCGAGCACCGGATCCGCTCCCGCGGTCTGACCGGCCTGCGCCATCATGGCCGCGGGGATCTCGGCATCCGGCAGGTCGAGCCCGAGCCGCTCGCTGTAGATCTCGTTCAGCCGCGCCGTCAGCCGCTCGGCCAGTCGCCGCGAGTTCGCGAACACGATCGTCGAGCGGTGCGCCAGGATGCGGTCGACGATCGCCTCCTCGACGTGCGGCCAGATCGATCCGGTCATCTCGGTCTGCTCGGGAGCGAACCACTCGCCGTCGTCGCCCGTCTCCGCGGCCGGTGCGGCTCCGGCCGCGGGCGGCGGGTTCTGCATGTCGGCGATCGGCACGGTCACGCTCAGCTCGAAGGTCTTCGAGGCCTTAGGGGCCACGATGTCGACCGGGGCCGTGCCGCCGAGGAACCGCGCCACCTCGTCGATCGGCCGCACGGTGGCCGACAGGCCGATGCGCTGCGCGGGCCGCTCGAGCAGCTCGTCGAGTCGCTCGAGGCTCACCGCGAGGTGCGCGCCGCGCTTGGTGGCCGCCACGGCGTGCACCTCGTCGACGATCACCGTGTGCACCTCGCGCAGTGTCTCGCGCGCCTGGCTGGTGAGCATCAGGTACAGCGACTCGGGCGTGGTGATCAGGATGTCCGGCGGGTGCCGCACGAGGCGCTGGCGGTCGGACGAGGGGGTGTCCCCCGAGCGCACTCCCACCGTGACATCCGGTGCGTCGACGCCCAGGCGGCGCGCCGCCTGCGAGATCCCGACGAGGGGCGAGCGCAGATTGCGCTCGACGTCGACGCCGAGGGCCTTCAGCGGCGAGACGTACAGGATCTTCGTGCGCTCGGCGCTCGGCTCCTTCTCGCGGAAGACCCGGTCGATCGCCCAGAGGAACGCCGAGAGGGTCTTACCCGATCCGGTCGGCGCGACGACGAGCGCATGGCGCCCCTGTGAGATCGCGTTCCAGGCGCCGGCCTGCGCGTCGGTCGGCGCACGGAACGCACCCCGGAACCACTCCCGCGTCGCGGGGGCGAACCGGTCGAGTACATCCACCCGACCATCCTGCCCCGGGCCACCGACATGGGCGTCAGGCTTGACCAGGCGGCTCTGTGCCGGCCACCCGTTCTCCCTCTGGAGGCGGAGGCGATGCGACGCTCATCGCCGTACGGTGTGGGGCATGAGCGACCAGAAGCGGCAGAACGAGCCGAATTGGGGGCTCGGCATCGCCCTCGCGCTGCCTCTCGGCATGCTGTTCGGACTGACGCTCGACAACATCGGCCTCGGCCTCGCGCTCGGCTTGGCGTTCTTCCCGGTCGTCGCGATGCTGTTCGGCTCGAAGAGCGAGGACGGCGACGGGGACGGCAACGGCGGTGGCGACGGCGGCGAGGCGTCGGACCGCGACGATCAGCCGAGCTGACCGAGCTGCTTCTCGAGGAAGACCCGCACGTCGGCGAGCTCCTGCTCCGAGACCGCGTGGCGCAGGCCGGGGTAGATGCGCCCCACGAGATCGCTGTGGCCGGGCAGCCAGTCGGTCGTGTGCGCCACGAGGAAGTCGGGGATGACGTCGTCGAGCGTGCCGCGGCCCCAGAACACGGGCGGCCGCAGCTCGGCGAGCTCGGCATCGCGCGGCAGGTCGCCCGGTGTCGCGTAGCCCGACAGGTTGACGGCGAAGGAGAAGCGCTCCGGGGCGAGCCGCAGCGCTTGCAACGACACGGCGGCCCCCTGCGAGAAGCCCAGAAGGCCGACGCTCGCCGCCTCGCTCGCGACCCGGTCGAGCCACGCGAGCAGGCTCTCGGCCGCGCGGGTCACGTGGGTCGCGTCGCGGCTCTCCAGCCCGTCGATCGGGTACCAGGAGTGGCCGGGCGTCGGGAACGGCGGTGCGAGGGGCGCGCGCACGGCCGCGACGGCGAACTCCGCGGGCAGGTGCGGAGTGAGCGCGAACAGGTCGCGCTCGTCGGAGCCGTAGCCGTGCAGCAGCACGAGCAGCGGGCGTCCCGCCGGATCCGCCGACCACAGCGCCGCGGCATCATCGAGCATCGGAGACTCAGGCACGCCCCCATCCTGCCCCGTGCCGCCGACATCCGTCACGGACTCGATGCCGTCCGTCGCGGTCGAGGTCGGAAGAGGCGGGTATACAGGACACATGGCCGTGCGCACTCCTGACCCCGACCCGAACGAGCCCGACCCGATCGACGATCGCGGCGCGGCCGACTTCGCCGCCGCCGGTGCGGGCGGCTTCGGCGGCGTGCCGGGCGGCAACGCGAACCCGGCGTGGCTCACCGACATCGAGCTCGCCGAGATCCGCCGCCGCCTGCCGATGCTCTACGTCGAGGCGGTTCCGGTGCGCACCGACGGCACAGGCGCCGTGACGCAGGTCGGCATCCTCTTGCGGGCCACGCCGATCGGCGAGATCACCCGCACCATCGTGTCGGGCCGAGTGCGGTACGGCGAGACCGTGCGCGACGCCCTGTTCCGCCACCTCGAGAACGATCTCGGCCCCATGGCCTTCCCGCTGCTGCCGCCATCGCCCGTGCCGTTCACGGTGGCCGAGTACTTCCCGATCCCGGGCGTCAGCGCGTACCACGACGACCGCCAGCACGCGGTGTCGCTGGCCTTCGTCGTGCCGGTGACGGGCACGTGCGAGCCACGACAGGATGCGCTCGAGGTCACCTGGATGAGCCCGGAGGAGGCGGCCTCCGAGACTCTCGCCGCGGAGATGGAGGGCGGCCGCTCGACCCTCATCCGCACGGCCCTCGCGAGCGTCGGCGCGCTGCGCTGAGCGTCCCGGGCGAGGCGCCCCTCTCGGCGTCGTCGGCGTTCCTCCGAGGCGCTCGAGGCGCTCGACTGATACGCGTCAGGCGGAGGTGGTCGTCGCCTCCGCGATCGCGGCGACGAACGCGTCGATGTCGGCCTCGGTGGTGTCGAAGCTCGTGAGCCAGCGCACCTCGCGCGTCGCCTCGTTCCAGTCGTAGAAGCGGAACCGTTCGCGCAGGCGGTCGGCGACGCCCTCCGGCAGCGCGGCGAACACGCCGTTCGCCTGCGTCGGCTGGGTGAATGCGACGCCGCGGATGGAGCTGTCCGCGAGCCCCGCCTCGATGCCCGACCGCAGGCGGGCGGCCATCGCGTTGGCGTGCGCTCCGCTGCGCAGCCACAGGTCGTCGGTCAGCAGCGCGACGAGCTGCGCCGACACGAAGCGCATCTTCGACGCGAGCTGCATCGCCGACTTGCGCAGATAGGGGATGCCGACCACGGCATCCGGGTTCAGCACCACGACGGCCTCCGCGCCGATCGCGCCGTTCTTGGTGCCGCCGAAGCTCAGCACGTCGACCCCCGCGTCACGCGTGAATGCCTGCAGCGGCATGTTCAGCGCGGCGGCCGCGTTGGCGATCCTGGCGCCGTCCATGTGCACCGTGAGGCCGAGTTCGTGGGCCGTGTCGGCGATGGCGGCCACCTCGTCGCGCGAGTACAGCGTGCCGAGCTCGGTCGACTGGGTGATCGACACCACCTGGGGCACTGCCTGGTGCACGCCGCGCGAGCCGGCGACCGCGCGGATCATCTCGGGCGTCAGCTTGGCGTCGGCCGTCGCCACGGGCACGATCTTGAATCCGCCGACCTTCTCGGGCGCCCCGCCCTCGTCCGTGTTGATGTGTGCGAGCGCTGGCGCGATCACGGCGCCCCAGCGCGTCATCATGGCCTGCAGCCCGACGACGTTAGCGCCCGTGCCAGTGAACACGGGGAAGGCCTCGACGCCGTCGCCGAGCAGCTCGCGGAACAGCTCCTGCAGGCGCGCGGTGTGGGCATCCTCGCCGTATGACGTGACGTGCCCGCCGTTGGCGGCCGCGATCGCGGCGATCACCTCGGGGTGGGCCCCGGCGTAGTTGTCGGAGGCGAAGTCGCGGCGGAGGGCGTCATGCAGGGGGTCCACCGCATCAGCCTACGGCCGCGCCGGCCGCCGTCCGGCTCCCGCGGTGGCCCGGCGGCCCGGCGGCCCTGCGGCCCGGCGGCCCGGCGGCCCGGCGGCCCTGCGGCCCTGCGGCCCGGCAGCCCGGCGACCCGGATACATCGGTGGACGGACGCGCCGCCGGGCACCGACGCCTACGGTGAAGGGGATGGACCGCCGCACCTCCCCCGAACCCGTCGCCGCCCCTACCCGTCCGGCGCACCCCCTGGCCGGGTTGCTCCGCGAGGTGTCGCCCACCCAGTGGCTGATCGACGGCGTGGTGGGCGCGGTCTTCGCGCTCCTGTCGTTCGCGTCGATGAACGTGATCGGCTCGGCATCCGGGCTCGCGACCGTGGCGACGGTCATCCTGATGGTCGCGGCGCTGATGCTCAGCCGCGTCTCGCCGCCCATCGCGCTCGCGGTCGCCTGGCCGGGCGCCCTGTGGCAGATGGGCACCGGCCAGCCCCCGATGCCCGCGAACCTGGCGATCTTCGTGGTGCTGTTCGCCACAGCCGCGTACGGATCGCGGTTGGTGTTCTGGCTGGGCTGCGCGTCGGCCTTCGTCGGGGCGGTGGCGATCGCGGTCTACCTGGTCGTTCTGCCACTGGTGTGGACCGGCACGGGGCCGTCGGTGTTCGAGTACGCGTTCACGGTCGTCGCGGCGTTCCTGGCGGCTCTGTTCGCGCTCATGCTGTCGTGGACGCTGGGCGCGCTGACGCGATCCATCCTGCGCGCCCGCGAGACGCGCCGCGCTCAGCGGGCCGCCGAGGTGCGGGCCGCCGAAGAGGAGGAGCGGGGCCGCATCGCCCGCGACATGCACGACGTCGTCGCACACTCGCTCGCGGTGGTGATCGCTCAGGCCGACGGCGCCCGCTACGCCGCCGCAGCGGATCCGGACGCCGCCACCGCCGCGCTCGGCACGATCAGTCAGACGGCCCGGGCGGCGCTCGCCGACGTGCGGCTGCTGCTCACGCAGCTGCGGCATCAGCAGGGCGAGGGACCGCAGCCCTCGCTCGCCGACCTCGAGGGGCTGTACCAGCAGGTGCGCGCCGCGGGTGTCGACCTGCGGGTCGATGTCGATCCGGCCCCGACGGGTTCGCCGCCGGCGGCCGTCCAGCTCGCGGTGTACCGCATCCTGCAGGAGGCGCTCACCAACGCCCTGCGGCATGGCGACGGCGGGCCGG
Organism: Microbacterium sp. NPDC096154; assembly: GCF_040302945.1. Lineage (NCBI taxonomy): Bacteria > Bacillati > Actinomycetota > Actinomycetes > Micrococcales > Microbacteriaceae > Microbacterium > Microbacterium sp. NPDC096154. The sequence continues at coordinate 386,719 of NZ_JBEOSM010000002.1, read as the reverse complement.
TCGACGTCGGGCTGGCGTGGATGCCGGAGCGCGTCGACCTGCACGTGCGCAACGGCGTCGCGGCCGAGCCGCGGGCGACAGAGCCCGCCGGGCACGGACTGATCGGCATGCGCGAGCGCGCCCAGCTCGTGGGCGGCGTGCTCGACGCCGGCGCCGAGCACGGCGCATGGGTCGTGCGGGCCGTCCTGCCGATCCGCGCGGGTGGCGAAGCGGCTGAGAGGATCGACGGATGATCCGGGTCGTTCTCGTCGATGACCAGGCGCTGTTCCGCGCCGGCATCCGCATGCTGATCGCGTCGCAGCCCGACCTCGAGGTGGTCGGTGAGGCGGGCGACGGGCGCGAGGCGCTCGAGGTCGTGCGCGCGACCCGTCCCGACGTCGTGCTCATGGACATCCGGATGCCCGTCATGGACGGGCTGGAGGCCACAGCGGCCCTCCTGCAGCAGCCGGATGCGCCGCGCATCGTGATGCTGACGACGTTCGACCTCGATGAGGCCGCGGCTCGGGCGATCCGGCAGGGGGCGTCCGGGTTCCTGCTGAAGGATGCCGAGCCCGAGTTCCTGCTCGCCGCGATCCGCACGGTGCACGCGGGCTCGTCGGTGATCGCGGCGGCGGCGACACGCGAGCTGTTCGCCCGCTTCACGGATTCCCGGCGGCCCGTGCCCGCGACGTATGGCTCGCTCACCGAGCGCGAGCGGGAGATCTTCGCGCTCGCCGCGCGCGGCCTGAGCAACGCCGAGATCGCGGCGCGCGAGTTCCTCAGCGAGGCCACGGTCAAGACGCACATCAGCCGCATCCTGACGAAGCTGTCGCTGCGCGACCGGGTGCAGCTGGTGGTGTTCGCGTTCGAGCACGGGCTGGTGTGATCCCCTGCCGAGTGCACACCAATGTGCGTGTGGACTCGGCTTGCCCGCGCGCCCGCCAGAACACACGCACATTGGTGTGCACTCGGGCGGTTGGAGGGCATGCCGCCGGGCGGCGCACCGCGATTCAACGGGCGGCTCCCGGACGCGGCCGAACGCGACGATGCCGCCCCTGCCCGAGGGCAGGAGCGGCATCGCGGGAGTGAGATTACTTCTTGAGGTCGAAGCGGTCGTTCTCCATGACCTTGACCCACGCGGCGACGAAGTCCTTGACGAACTTCTCCTTGGCGTCGTCCGAGGCGTAGACCTCCGCGACGGCGCGCAGCTCGCTGTTCGCGCCGAACACCAGGTCGACGCGCGAGCCGGTCAGGCCCGTGGTGCTGATGAACGTCTGCTCGTCGGGGTCGGGCGTCCACTGGATGCCCAGCTCGAGCAGGTTCGCGAAGAAGTCGTTCGTCAGCACGCCCGGCTTGTCGGTGAAGACGCCGATGTCGGAGCCGTCCCAGTTGTTGCCGAGCACGCGCAGGCCGCCGACCAGCACCGTCATCTGCGGGGTGCTGAGGCCGAGGTGGTTGGCGCGGTCGATCAGCAGGTACTCGCTGGGCAGCTTCAGGAAGCCGCTGTCGTAGTTGCGGAAGCCATCGGCCACCGGCTCGAGCCAGGCGAACTGCTCGGGGTCGGTCTGCTCCTGCGTCGCGTCGACGCGGCCCGGGGTGAAGGGCACCTCGACCTCGACGCCGCCGGCCTTGGCGGCCTGCTCGACACCCACGTTGCCCGCGAGCACCACGACGTCGGCGAACGACAGGCCCGACTCGGCCGCGATCTGCTCGAGGTGCGCGATGATCGGCTTCAGCTGCTCGGGCTGGTTCACCTTCCAGCTGACCTGGGGCTCGAGGCGGATGCGACCGCCGTTGGCGCCGCCGCGCTTGTCGGACGAGCGGAACGTGGCCGCCGCCTTCCACGCGGTCGACACCAGCTGCTGCACGGTGAGGCCCGAGTCGAGGATGAGCTGCTTGGCCTTGGCGATGTCCGACTGCTGGGTCGACGCGGTGGCGGTGGGCAGCGGGTCCTGCCAGATGAGGTCCTCGGCGGGAACCTCGGGGCCGAGGTAGCGCGCCTTGGGACCCATGTCGCGGTGGGTCAGCTTGAACCACGCGCGGGCGAACGCGTCGGTGAACGCCTTCTGGTCATCCTTGAAGCGACGCGAGATCTCGTCGTAGGTCGGGTCGACGCGCAGCGCGAGGTCGCTGGTCAGCATGCGCGGCTCGCGCTTGCCGTCGGAGTGCGACATCGGCACCATGTCGGCGCCCGCGCCGTCCTTCGGCTTCCACTGGTTCGCACCGGCGGGCGACTGCATGAGCTCCCACTCGTACGCGTACAGGATGTGGAAGAACTCGTTGTCCCAGCGGGTCGGGTGGTAGGTCCACGTCACCTCGAGGCCCGAGGTGACGGTGTCCTCGCCGTTGCCGGTGCCGTAGCCGTTCTTCCAGCCGAAGCCCTGCTCCTCGATCGGCGCGGCCTCGGGGTCGGGACCGAGCAGGTCGTCCTTGTGCGCGCCGTGCGTCTTGCCGAACGTGTGTCCGCCGGCGATGAGCGCGACGGTCTCCTCGTCGTTCATGCCCATGCGGCGGAACGTCTCGCGGATGTCGCGCGCGGAGGCCAGGGGGTCGGGGTTGCCGTTGGGGCCCTCGGGGTTGACGTAGATCAGGCCCATCTGCACGGCGGCCAGCGGCGCCTCGAGGTCGCGGTCGCCCGTGTAGCGCTCGTCGTCGAGCCAGACCTTCTCGGGGCCCCAGTACACGTCGTCGTCGGCCTCCCAGACGTCGGGGCGGCCGCCCGCGAAGCCGTAGGTCGGGAAGCCCATGGTCTCGAGTGCGACGTTGCCGGCGAGGATCATGAGGTCGGCCCACGAGATCTTCTGGCCGTACTTCTTCTTGACGGGCCACAGCAGGCGGCGGGCCTTGTCGAGGTTGCCGTTGTCGGGCCACGAGTTCAGCGGCGCGAATCGCTGCTGGCCCGCGCCGGCGCCGCCGCGGCCGTCGTGCGAGCGGTACGTGCCGGCCGAGTGCCACGCCATGCGGATCATGAAGGGGCCGTAGTGACCGAAGTCGGCGGGCCACCAGTCCTTCGAGGTGGTCATGACCTCGGCGAGATCGGCCTTCACCGCGGCCAGGTCGAGGCTGTTGAACGCCTCGGTGTAGTCGAAGTCCTCGCCCAGCGGGTTCGCGACCACGGGGTTCTTGGCCAGGATCTTGAGGTTGAGCTTGTTGGGCCACCACTCCGAGTTGGCGCTGCCCATCGTGGGGTGGACGCGCTTGCCTGCGGCGGGGGCAGCGTCGCTGCCGGTGCCGGGGAGGGCGGGTTCGCTGTCGACGGCTGCGGGCTGCACGGATCCGGCCGGGGCCGATCCGTCGGCCTTGTCGTAGCCGAACGGGCAGGAGGCAGTGCTCTCGGTCATGTTCGCCTTTCGGGGTGGAACGGGATGGGAATGGGAACGGGGGTCAGGATGCCGGGGGCCCCGGCAGGGACGCCTGGGCCTGGCAGTCGGGGCACAGGCCCCAGAAGATGAGCTCGGCCTCGTCGATCGCGAAGCCATGGGGGTCGGCGGGGGCCATGCACGGGGCCTCGCCGTGCACGCACGCGACGTCGACGATGAGATCGCACGAGCGGCACACGAGGTGGTGGTGGTTGTCGCCCACGCGCGACTCGTACCGCGCGACGAGGCCGTGCGGCTGGATGCGCCGCACGAGGTCGGCCTCGGTCAGCGCGTGCAGCGAGTCGTACACGGCCTGGTGCGACACGGTGGGCACGTGCTCGCGCACCGCCCGGATGATCGTCTCGGTATCCGCGTGCGGGTGACGGCCGACCGCCTCGAGCGTCGCGACGCGGGGTGCCGTGACGCGCAGCGACGCCCCGCGCAGCGCCCGCTCCACATCGCTGTGAGGCGTGTCGTGCGACTGGGTCACGGGAAGCCGATCTGCCGAAGAACTGAACGATTCAAATCTAGCGGATGCCACCGGCATCCGCCGAACGCGGCGTGTCGCCGCATATCCGGTATACCGCACGGTGCCGACATCATCCGCTCGATGTACGCGGATGGCCCTGCCGGGCGATCCGCGGGGCGGGCGGTCGTCCGTAGCGTCGCTGTCATGGAGATCACGACCACCGACATGGGCCTCGCCGCGCGCGTGCAGAGCCTCACCAAGACCTACGGATCCGGCGACGGCGAGGTGCGGGCGCTCGACGACGTCAGCGTCGGCATCCGGCGTGGCCAGTTCACCGCCATCATGGGGCCGAGCGGCTCGGGGAAGTCCACGCTGATGCACATCATGGCCGGCCTGGACGCTCCCACCGCGGGCCGCGCATGGATCGGCGACACCGAGATCACCGGTCTGCGCGACACCGAGCTCACCCTGCTGCGCCGCCGCCGGGTCGGCTTCGTGTTCCAGGCGTTCAACCTGGTGCCCACGCTCGACGTGCGCGGCAACATCCTGCTGCCCTTCGACCTCGACGGCCGGACGCCCTCGCAGGCCGAACGCGCCCGCATCGACGGCCTGATCGACTCGCTCGGGCTCGGCCCGCGCCTCGGACACCGACCGCATCAGCTCAGCGGCGGCCAGCAGCAGCGCGTCGCGATCGCCCGGGCGCTGGCCACGGCGCCCGACCTCGTGTTCGCCGACGAGCCCACCGGCAACCTCGACTCGCGCACCGGTCGCGAGGTGCTCGCGCTGCTCGCGGCGGCGAGCCGCGATCACGGCCAGAGCATCGCCATGGTCACGCACGATCCGATCGCGGCGAGCCACGCCGACCGCGTGCTGTACCTGGCCGACGGGCGCATCGCCGCAGACAAGCCGCAGCAGACGGCCGAGCAGATCTCCGCCCACATGCTCGCGACCGAGCAGCCCGCGGCCGCGCCCGTCGAGGTGGCGTCGTGAGCGCCCCGGCAAGCCCCGCGGGGTCGGCGCCGGCGCTGGGCACGGTCGTGCCCGAGACGTCCGGCACGGCGTCCTGGCTCACTCGCCTGGCGTTCCTGCGCGAGCGCGGCATGGGCGCGAGCATCCTGGTGGCGGCCCTGTCGAGCGGATTCGGGGTGCTGCTGCTCACCGCGACCGGGTACATCGGATCGTTCATCGCGGCAGACCCCTACATCGGCGACTCGCAGCTGGCCCTGGCGGTGATCGCGATCCTCGGCGTGGTGCTGCTCGCGCTGGCGCTGTACGTCGGCGCGATCGTGACCGCCAACACGTTCTCGACCATCGTCGCGGGCCGCACGCGCCGCATCGCGCTGATGCGCCTGATCGGGGCGACGGCACGCTCGCAGCGCGGCGAGGTCGCCGCGCAGGGGCTGGTGGTGGGTGCGATCGGCGCCGCCCTCGGCCTCGTGATCGGGCTCGCGCTCGCCGCGGCGGGCGTCGCCGTGGGGGCGCGGCTGCTGGGCGACACCGGCTACGAGGTCGCGCAGGCGACGCTGCTCATCCCGGCGGCCGTGGTGGCCCTCACCACGTGGGCGGCAGCCTGGGTCGGCTCGCGCCGCGTGCTGAGCGTCACTCCTCTGCAGGCCCTGGGCGGATCGGTCGAACGCGGTCACGACGAGTTCGCGCGCCCGGCGCGCAACGTCACGGCGGTCATCCTGATCGGTATCGGCGCGGCGCTGCTCGGCCTGGGAGCGATGATCGGCATGGCCAACCCGCTCGGCGTCGCTCCCGCGTTCCTGGGCGGCCTGGTGTCGTTCACCGGTCTCGTGCTCGGCGCGACGTGGATCATGCCGCCCCTGCTGCGCCTGGTGGGCAGGATGTTCGGGGGCTCGGCGGTCGCGCGCCTCGCGTCGGAGAACGCCCTGCGCTACCCCGAGCGGTCGAGCCGGATGGCCATCGGCGTGGTGATCGGCGTGACGCTCGTGACGATGTTCGCCGTGGCGGCGGAGACCGCGCAGGCCGTGATGATCCGCAGCGCCGAGGCGAGCGGATACCCGATGGATCGGCTCGAGGTGCTGGACCAGTTCGCCGCCGCGATGATGCTGCTCGTCGGCGTCTCAGCCGTGATCGCGTCGGTGGGGCTCGTCAACCTGCTCACGATCGGCATCGTGCAGCGCCGGCGTGAGCTCGGCCTGCTCCGCGCGCTGGGCCTGTCGAACGCGCAGATCCGCCGCGTGGTGCTGCTCGAGGCGACGCACATCACGCTCACCTCGGTCGTGTTCGGCCTGCTGCTGGGCGTGGCGTACGGCTGGGCCGGAGCGCAATCGGTGCTCGGGTCGGTTCCGCTGCAGATGGGCATCGGCGCGTTCCTGGTGCTCCCGGCCGTGCCGTGGATCACCGTCGGCGCGGTGGTGCTCGCCGCCGCGGCGCTCACCCTCGTGGCGGCGGTCGCCCCCACACGCCTGGCCACGCGCGTCGCGCCCGTCGAGGCCCTCGCGGCCGACTGACGCCCCGCCCCGCCCGTTCGGTCGGTCGCCCCTGCACGTGGGGGCGCCGCCCGGCCGGTGGGGTGCCGCCCGGCCGGTGCGGGGTGTGCGGTGGGCCCGCGTCTCAGATGCCGCGCACCATCCGGCGCTCGTGCAGCAGCACACCCCCGGTGCGCTCGTCCTTGGTCGCGCCGTCGAAGGAGAAGCCGATCTTCTCGTAGAACCGGATGGCGCGGTCGTTGCCGTCGAGCACCCACAGGAACGCCGGCAGCTCGCCGATCGCCGCGTCGGCCAGCAGCTGCGCCGCGCCCGTGCCGTGCCTGCGGGGATGCACGTACAGCGACCACAGCTCAAGAGGCCACGGGGCATCCGGGTCGCGGGCGGGGCCCGACGAGCTGAAGCCGATGATGTCGTCGCCCTCCAGCGCGACCCAGGTGCGCCCCTGCGGCTTCGGGTTCTCGAGCGTGGTGCGCCAGCGGGCGGCGCGGGCCACGATGTCGAGCGAGTCGAGCACCGCCTGGGGGATGAGCCCCGCGTACGCGATCTGCCAGGTGCGCACGTGCACCTCGCTCAGCCGGCCCGCGTCATCCGGCATGGCTCGGCGGATCGTGATCGCGGGGGGCGTCGACGCCGGCGGCTTCGCTGCGGTCTGCTCACTCATCCGCGGCCCCCGCTTCCGCGTCTTCGGGCTCGGCCGGCCCGACGGCGTCCGGTTCGGCGGGCGGCGGGTCGAACGCCCACGTCGGCGCCAGGCGCTTCAACCGAGCGCCGCGCCACTGCCATGCGGCCCACAGCGGCGCCCACAGCGCCGGCGCGGCGCGCCCGCCGATCACGAGGCGCTCGCGCCACAGCGTGCGGGCCGGATCGCCCGGCAGGGGCGCCACGGCCATCTGGTGGTCCCACACGTCGAGGGTGGCGAGCGGCCCCGTGAGCGGGATGCCCGTGTCGCGCAGGATGCGCACCTCGCCATGGCCGTCGGTCGTGCGCCGGTCGTGCACGGCGATCAGATGGGCGCCCAGCCCCATCCCGAACGAGCTGTAGCGCACGGGGGCGTCGGCCCCGTCGGTCCACCGGGTCGGCATGCCGCCGCCGGCCATCGGCTCGACGTTCAGCAGGGGCCCGTACAGCTCGGCGAGCGCGGCCGGCGAGTGCAGCGCGCGCCACGCGGCCTCGGCGTCGATGTCGAGCGCGAGCTTCAGCAGGATCCGCATGCCGCCACTCTGGCACCGACCCCGAGGCGCCGTCACCCGCTTGCGCATCCGGCCGTGTCTCCGGCTCGTGGTGGCCCGACGTCCCGTGTCCCAGCTGTGGCCGGTACCGCTCGCAGCATGTCCCACTCGTGGCCCCCAAGCCAGGGTCATTCGGGCCACAAGTGGGACACGGTCGGACCCGCCCGGCAGGATGTGACGCCCCGCGACAGGAACACGGGACCGGATGCGCCGCCGCCGTAGGCTGATGCGGTGAGTTCGCCTTTCGACCAGTCCACGTATCAGGTGCGCCTCGACTGGGGGCTCGACGGCGTGGCACGGCTGGCGCCCGCCGACGTCTATGTCGTGGTCGACGTCATCCGCTTCTCGTCGACGGTCGCGGCGACGGTGTCGGACGGCGGCGACGTGGCGCTCTCGGATGCTGCCGCCTCCTCGATCAACGGCGCCGCCGTCGCCGAGGCGGCGAGCCGCCTGCCCCACGCCCCGGTCGTGCTCGTGGGCGCGCTGCGCAACGCCTCCGCCGTCGCCCGCGCGGTCAAGGCCGAGCAGGAGCGCCGCGCGGCGCGCACCAGCGTCGCGATCATCGCGGCGGGCGAGCGTACGCCGGATGGGGGCCTGCGCTTCGCGGTCGAGGACCACCTGGGTGCCGGTGCCGTCATCGACGCGCTCACGCCGCTCGGCATCGACCACTCGTCGCCCGAGGCGGTCGCTGCGGCCGAGTCGTTCGCGGCTCTGCGCCGCGCGGTCAAGCACTTGCTGACCTCGAGCGGCTCGGGCCGTGAGCTCGAGGGCGATCCGCGCCACCCGCAGGTGCTCGCCGCCGCGAAGGTGGACGACCTCGACGTCGTGCCCGTGCTGCGCGACGGAGTGTTCACGGCCTTCTAGGTCGCCTCCCGGCCGGAGGTTCGCTTGCGGCAGCCTGGCGGCGCGGGGTCGGCTGCACGCTTCAGGAGATCTGCACCGTTCAGGATGTCGTGGTCCTGAGTGATCCTGAGGCGTGCGGATCTCCTCGGCCGTGCGGATCTCCGGGGCCGTGCGGGCCCCGGCATCACCCCCGCGCCTCCGCCCCGCACCCCCGTCCCGCCCCCGCCCGGCGGCGCCGTCAGCGCGGGGTCGCGGCGGCGAGGCGGGTGGCGGCGGTGATCTCGCGGCGCTGCCAGCGGAACTGGTGACGGGCGTCGAACCGCGGCGCGCACTTCACGCATGACATGGCGCGCGTGGGGCGACGGTGCCGGTAGGCCAGATGCCCGGCCGGGCACACGCCCACCCAGGGCGCGAGCTCGTTGGCGGTCTCGCCGCGGTGCGTGGTGCCGCCGACGTAGCCCAGCTCGCGCGCGACGCGCTTCCATTCCGGGCCGTGCGCCGCGGCCGGGCCGGCCAGCGCGTGCGCCACCTCGTGCAGCAGGGTCTGGTGGTTGGTGTCGTCGTCGTAGCGCGCGGCGAGGTAGCGCGACACCGAGATGCGCTTGCGGGTGTAGTCGCACAGGCCCGCGCGGCGCTTGGCGTTGTCGAAGCCGAACGTCCACGTCGCATCGAGATGCAGGGCGATGAGCGCCTGCGCCCACACCTTCACGCGATCCAGGTCCGACACATCCTGAAACCTATCCCGGGGCGGGGACATTCCGGCCGGATGCGCCGGGAGCGTCGCGCGTCAGCCGGAACGACGTCGCGCCCACGCCCAAGACGATCAGCGTGCCCACGGCCACGATCACGCGGTAGTCGACCAGGGCGACCACGGCGGCGCCCACGGCGGTGGTCGCCACCATCGGCAGGTTCATCGCCACGTGCGACGCCGCCGCGGCGCGCCCCTGCAGCCGCTCGGGCGTCGAGATCTGCCGCTCCGTCACGTACGCGATCACGAGGGCCACGACGCCGTAGCCGGTGACGGCGAGCCCGGCGATCACGAGCGGCAGGATCTGGAAGCACAGCGGCAGCAGGCCCACCCCGGTCGCCGTCAGCCCGATCGCGAACACGCGCGTGCGGCCGATCCGCTCGAGCAGGCCAGCGGTCGTGAGCCCCGCGACGATCCCTGCCACGCCCTGGGTCGCGTTGATGGGGCCGAGCAGCGCGGGAGGCAGGCCCATCGCCTCCATCGCGGCGAAAACGATGGCATTGATCAGACCGACCGCGCCCATCCCGACGATCAGCGCCCAGGTCATCCCCGACAGCGGACGGGTGCGGAACAGATGCCGGAAGCCGCCGAGCAGATGCGCCACGATGTGCTCCTCGCGCGGGCCGCCAGCCGATTCGTCGATGCGCACGAAGGCGAACACGGCCGCGGCCGCCGCGAACGCGCCGATCGCCATGCCCACGACGGGCAGCGGCCCGATCCATGCGTACAGGCCGGCTCCCGCGACGGGGCCGACGATGCGCAGCACCTGGTCGATCGTCTGCAGCAGCCCGTTCGCATGGGGCAGGGCGGCATCCGGCAGCATGTCGCGCAGGATGCCCGACTGGCACGCGCCGGTCACGTATGAGATCAGCGCATAGAGCAGTGTCGCGGCGAACACGATCCACACCTGATCGGCTCGCTGCACCCAGAACAGCGGCACGAGGCCGAGCGCTCCCGCGAAGTACGACACCGCCAGCATGCGGCGGCGGGAGACGCGGTCGGCCAGGGCGCCGATGAAGGGCGACGCGATCGCCGGCAGCCCCAGCGCGACGAACGTCGCGCCACCCAGTGCGGCCGATCCCGTCAGCTCGGTGACCCAGACGGCCAGGATCAGGCTGAGCAGCGAGTCGGCGACGTTGGTCAGCGTCCAGCCGACCAGGAGCGTGCGGAAGACCGGGGTGCGCAGCGCCTGCTTCGGGGCTGACCGACCCTCGGACTGGTCGCCGGCCGCGGTCGGATCGATCGCCATCAGTGCTCCTCGTCGCCGTCGACTGGGCCCGGTGCCGGGATCTCCGTCCAGGTGACGGCGAGGAGGCGCGCCAATCGCGCGTCGGGAGGTCGCAGGGACGGATCGCCCGCGCGACCGGTGAACGGGGCCGTGAGCTCGGCGATGCGGTCCGCGAGCGCGCTGAGCTCTTCCCGGGTGGCCCAGAAGCTGGAGTGCTGCTGCGCCGTGGCGAACGTCCAGGACGGGTCGTCGTCGATCGACCGCGCCATCCAGGCACGCAGCCGTTCGAGCGAGACGTCGAGGTAGACCTGGCCGGCCGCCTGCGTCGCACGCATCGCTTCCCGGTCGCCCGGCTCGGGCAGCAGCGTCATCTCCTGCCCGCGCGGCGCGCGCCACGGTCGCTCCCGGCCACGTGGCTCGCCCCGCTCGAGGAAGCCGTACTTCTCGAGCTGCCGCAGGTGGAACGAGCAGCTCGCGACCGACTCGCCCGTGGCCTCGGCGCACTGCGTCGCCGTGAGCTGGGTCTCGCCGCGGAACAGGTCGATGAGCCGGACGCGCAGCGGATGCGTGAGGGCCTTGATCTGCTCGGCGTTCGACACGATGCGCGGCGCGGGGCGGGATGCGGTCACGCCATGAAGATAGAATCTAAAGACTTCTTTAGCAAGAGATCTTTAGGAACCCGGCGCGGCGTGCCCTGTCACCGATCGTGCGGCGAGGCCGGGTCAGCGCAGCAACCGCTCCACCAGCTGCTCGACGATCGCGTCCGTCGACGTCTTCGGGTCGATCGGCACAGTGAGGCGGTCGAGCATCAGGCCGTCGATCGCGTAGTGGAAGAGCGCGATCTCCTCGCGCGTGCCGGGCAGCCCGGCCTCCTCGTTGAAGGCGACATCGCCCTCGAGCCCGCGCCGGCGCCAGGCTCCCAGCGCTTCCGCGACGGCAGGCCGCCGGGCGGCTTCCAGGCGCAGCTCGAACAGCGCGAGCGCGACGTCCGCCTCGGCGGTGAGACGGGCGACGATGTCGCGGATATACGCCTCGAAAAGCTGTCGGCTGGGTTTCTGCAGCGCGCGAGAGCCGAGCGCCTTCGGGTCCGGCGTGAGGCGCTCCTCGATTCGGCGGACGAGCTCGGCGATCAGCGCGTCTCGTGTGGGGAAGTAGTTCGACGCCGTGCCGCGCGGCGTGCCGGCGGCTGCGTCGACCGCTCGGTGTGTCAGGCCTCGCGCGCCGGCCTCGGCGAGCACGCGGATGCCCGCGTCGGCCAGCATCGCGCGACGGTCGTCGTTTCGAACCATGAGACGAGGGTAGCGCCAACCACGACGGACGTCGTACATTGGCTCCAACCACTGCACTTGTCGTGATTGGAGCCCGCATGCGCGAACTCGTCTACTACGTCGCCGTCAGCCTCGACGGCTGCATCGCTGCCCCCGACGGCGGCTTCGACGCCTTCCTCGTCGAGGGCGACCACGCACCCGTCCTGTTCGAGGAGTACGGCGATGCGATCCCGGCCCACGTGCTGAGTGCGCTCGGGCTCCAGCCTCCCGCCGCGCGCTTCGACACCGTGGTCCTGGGCTGGAACTCGCTGCTGCCCGGCCTCAAGATCGGCGTGGACAGCCCCTACCCTCACCTGCGCCAGTACGTCGCCAGCCGCACTGCGAGGCAGGTCGCGCCGGACGTCACCCTCACGTCCGATCCCGTGGCCACCGTCCGAGAGCTGAAAGCCGAGGAAGGTCTCGACATCTGGCTGTGCGGTGGAGGAGAGCTCGCGGGGGCCCTCATCGACGAGGTCGATCGGCTGGTGCTCAAGCGCAACCCGTTCGCGTTCGGATCGGGCATCCCGCTGTTCGGTCACGCGCCGTACGAGTCGCGCCGCTTCGACCTGGTGTCCGTCCGGCCGTTCCAGTCGGGCGTCGTCGTGGAGGAGTATGTGCGCCGCTGAACCGATGCGGGCGCCCGTGCCCTCGATCAGAGCCCGAGCATCCTGAAGTCGAGGCGCCGGCGAATCCCGGAGGGGTCGTCGGGCCCAAGCCGCGTCAGCTCGCGACCGATGTGCGACGGCGGTCGGCCGCCTCGATGCACAGCATCGTGGGCTCGAGCTCGGCGTCGCTCGCGCCGGCCTCCTGGCGCAGGAAGAGCGTCTGCTTGAAGTCGGCGCGCGCCCCGGCGATGTCGCCGGCGTCGTAGCGGGTCTTGCCGCGGTGCTGCAGCGCGAACGCGGCGATCGAGTTCCATCCCTGGCCCTCGGCCTCGTCGGCACACGTCGACAGCTCGTGCTCGGCCGCGCCGTAGGCGCCCCGCCACTGCTGCACGGTGGCGTGCAGGATGCGCGCGCGCAGCAGATCCTTGCGCGTGCCCGACATGCGTGCCAGGCGCACCGCCTGCTCCGACAGCACGAGGGCCTCGTCGAGCTCGCCGAGCACCTTCAGCAGCCATACGCGCTCGAGCATGGCGGGAAGGCTGCGCAGCTGGCCGATCTCGGCGAGGCGCTCGCGGCACTCGGCGGGGTCGACGATCTCACGCAGGGTGTCCGGGTCGTACCCATGGATGTAGCTCACTCGCCTGGCTCCCTTCCGCGCGCGCATCGGCCCACCCAGTGTCACCGAGGACCCGCGCGAGCGGCCGCAGGCCACGCCCACGACATCCGGATCGGCGCCCCAGGATCGCCGACCACCGACCACCGCCCACCGACCACCGCCCACCGACCGCCACGGACCGCCCCCGGACCGCCCCCGGACCGCCCCCGAGGCAACGCCGCCGATCAGCGCTCGAACAGCACCTCGCTGGGCTTGGGCGATGCGGTGGCGTCGCCGTCGACCGAAGGCCGGGCGCCCTGCACGAACGCGTCGATCTCGGTGCCCTGCGCGACCTTGGCCGGGTGGGGGCCCGCGGCCATGAGCCTCGGCAGCCACTCCGTCGGGAGGGGCGCGGCCGACGCCGCGATCACCAGGTTGCCGAAGCGGCGGCCCTTGAGCACCTGCACCTCGGCGAGCACGACGACCTCGGGCAGCACCTCGCGGATCGTTGCGACCTGCCGGCGGGCGAACGCCAGCCCCGATCCGTCGGCCACGTTCACGAGCAGCACTCCCGCGGGCGCGAGCAGAGCCGCGGCCGCGCGGTAGAACTCGACCGTGGTGAGGTGCGCGGGAGTCTGCGCACCCGAGTAGACATCCGATACCAGCAGGTCCACCGCGCCGGCCATCGCGGCGGGGAGGCGCGTGAGCCCCTCGCGCGCGTCGCCGATCCGGATCCGGATGCCCGCCCCGCGCGGCAGTGGCAGGTTGTCGCGCACGAGGTCGACCAGCGCCTGCTCGATCTCGATCACCTGCTGGCGCGATCCGGGGCGGGTGGCCTCGATGTAGCGCGGGATCGTGAGGCCGCCCGCGCCGAGGTGCACCGCCGTCAGCGCACCGTCGCGAAGCTGGTCGATGACGGCCGCCATGCGGGCGACGTACTCGAAGTGCAGGTGCGTGGGATCGGACGGGTCGACGTGCGACTGGGGCGTTCCGTCGACGTCGACCTCATAGCCGCTCGCGTAGGCGCTCGGCAGGATGCGCGCGGTGCGGCCGTCGGACAGCCGCGCCGACGGTGTCTGCGCGTCGTCTCGTCGCTGCCGGCCCATGCGTCCAGGCTACGGCCGCGAGGCCTCGCTCAGCGGCGCGTGTCGGAGAAGCGCGCGGCGACCGTGACCGCGTCGTCGACGAACACGCGCAGGTCGGTCACATCCAGTCCCTCGAGGCCGAGGTCGTCGGGCGTGAAGGTGCGCCCCTCGAGCGCGCGCATGCGGCCGCGTACGAGGCCGAGCGCGACGCGCACCAGCAGGTTCCCGCTGCCGGTGCGCATCCGCTGCACCGTGACCGATCCGCCGGGGCCGATGCGCACCTCGGCATCGAGCCAGGCGGACGCGGTGAGACGGCCGCGGGCCAGCACCGCCCCGACCCGCACGCGCACGGCATCGCGCTCGGGCTGCGTGACCTGGATGCGCGAGCGCAGGATGCGCACGCCGGCGTCGGCGAGCAGCGGCTCCGCGAGGCGCGCCGTGAGTGCGAGGAGGTCGTCGGGGCGGAGGGTCACCGTCGCATCGCCCTGCAGCCCCTGCGCCGCCCGGTCGTCGATCTCGGCGTTGCCGTGCAGCGCGCCGTCGGCGGTCTCGAGCACGACCCAGTCGAAGGGCAGATTGCGCAGCCCGATCGACGCCGACACCGGCACCCCGGCGAGCTGCATGGGGTCGGCGGTGATGCGCAGCGAGCGCGCCAGCGCAGGCGTGCGTGCGACCACGGCGGGGGCCTCGGCGTGCGTGGTCAGGGGCGCGACGAGGGTGCGCCCGGCCCGGAGGGCGGCCGCGCCCTCCTCGCCCATGTCGTCGTCATCCGTGTCGTCGTCATCCGTGTCGCCCGGATCCGTGCCCCCGGCGAACCGGCTCGGCAGCTCGGCCGATCCCAGCACATCCGCGCGGGAGAGACGCAGGCCCCGCAGGTCGATCTCGAGCGAGGCCAGATCGCTGCCGCGCAGGTCGGCCGAGACCCGCACCGATTCGAGCGCGGTGCCGTCGGTGCCGCGAGCGGCGCTGCGGTGGATCGCCGTCGTCAGCCAGCGCTCGACGACCTCGGCGGCGCCGGGCCAGGCGCCGCTGTCGGTGAGCGTCTCGTCGGACACGCGCTCCTCGTCGACGACGGCGGCGCGATCGGTGATCCAGGCGGCAGCGGACATGCCCCGATGATGCGCCCCCGACGCGAACGCCGGATGACCCGTGGGTTGCCGGTCGGTGACATTCGGCTTGGGCGGCGCTCAGCCTGCGAGCGCTCAGCCGGCGAGCGCTCAGCCGGCGAGCGGTCAGCGGGACTGCGGATCAGCTGCGCGAGCGGGCCCGGATGACCAGCTTGCGCACCTCCTCCACCCACAGCACGAGCGACGCGAGCCCCACCGCGGCCATCCAGTGCCCCAGGTCGAGCGCGGCCGTGCCGAACGCCACCTGCAGCGGCGGCAGGTGCACGACCGCGACCTGCAGCGCGACGCCCAGCGCGATCGCGGCCCAGAGCCGGCGGTTCGCGAACATCCCGCGGAACGCCGACGAGGTGGCCGAACGCGCGTTGAAGGCCGCGAACAGGTTGCCGAGGACGAGGGTCGTGAACGCCGCCGTGCGCGCGACCTCGAGCGAGTCCTCGCCGCCGGGCACCAGGCCGCCCGGCAGCCACAGATCCATGGTCAGCAGCGTCGCGGCGGCCAGCGTGATGCCCGTCGAGGCGATGCCGGCCCACATGGCGCCGTCGATCACGCGCTCGCGCGGTCCGCGTGGCGGGCGGGCCATGACGTCGTCGATCTCGGGATCCAGCCCCATGGCGAGTGCCGGTGCGGTGTCGGTGACCAGATTGATCCACAGGATCTGCGTGGCCAGCAGCGGCACCACGATGCCCTCGCCGCCGGCGTCCGACAGGCCGATCACGCCCACGAGCACGACGCCGAAGAACATCGTGAGCACCTCGCCCATGTTCGAGCAGAGCAGGTAGCGCAGGAACTTGCGGATGTTGTCGAAGATCACCCGGCCCTCGTGCACCGCTCGCACGATGGTGGCGAAGTCGTCGTCGGCGAGCACCATCTTGGCCGCCTCCTTCGTCACCTCCGTGCCGGTGATGCCCATCGCGATGCCGATGTCGGCCGACTTGAGGGCGGGCGCGTCGTTCACGCCGTCTCCCGTCATCGCCACGGTCTGGCCGTCGGCCTGCAGCGCGTCGACGATGCGCAGCTTGTGCTCGGGCGCCACCCGGGCGTACACCGACGTGCGCCGGGCCACGGCGATCAGGTCGGTCTCGCTCAGCGCGTCGAGCTCACGCCCGGTGACCGCGTGCGCGCCACGCGGCGCGATGCCCAGGTCGGCGGCGATCCGCGCCGCTGTGGTGGGGTGATCGCCCGTGATCATCACCACGCGCACACCCGCGGCGCGGGCCTCGGCGATGGCGGCTGCGGCCTCCGAGCGGGGCGGGTCGATGATGCCGACCACCCCCAGGTGCACGAGGTCGCGCTCGGAGGCGGCGTCGACGGCGGGCTCGTCGTCATCCGGGTCGATCTCCCCCGCGACGCGGGCGGCCACCCCGAGCGTGCGGAACGCCTCGGCGGACAGCGCTTCGACCGCCTCGAGCAGGCGCTCGCGCAGGGCGTCGTTCAAGGGCACGGCCTCGCTGCCGACCAGCACGTGCGAGCACCGCTCGAGCAGCACATCCGGTGCGCCCTTCGACAGGATGAGCGCGCGCCCGGATGCGTCGCGGTGCGCGGTCGACATCATCTTGCGCTCGCTCGAGAACGGCACCTCGGCGATCCGGCGCGCGGCGGCGAGCTCGTCGTGCAGCCCGGGGAGCTTGCGCTCGGCCACCAGGAACGCCGCCTCGGTGGGGTCGCCCGCGATCTCCCAGCGGCCGTCGTGCTCGGTGAGCTGGGCGTCGTTCGCGAGCGATCCGGCCGCGAGCACCGCGCGCACCTCGGCGCGCAGGGCCGGGTCGGCGTCGTCGAGCGCCGCGTCGGCCGTGCGCACGTCGCCGTACGGGGCGTAGCCGACGCCCGCGACGTCGACCGACCCCGACGCGGTCACGATGCGGCGGATGGTCATCTCGTTCTGCGTCAGCGTGCCGGTCTTGTCGGTGCAGATCACCGACGCCGACCCGAGCGTCTCGACGCTCGACAGGCGCTTGACCACCGCATTGCGCCGCGCCATCCGCTGCACGCCAAGCGCGAGCACGACCGACAGGATGGCCGGCAGCCCCTCGGGCACAGCGGCCACCGCCAGCGAGACGCCCAGCAGCAGGATGGTCACCCAGTCGGACGCCGTCGAGGGGGTCTCGACGATCGCGATCGTCAGCATGATCACGATCGCGATGCCCACGACGATCCGGCCCAGCATCGAGCCCACGCGCCCGATCTCGCGCTGCAGGGGAGTGGCCTCCTCGGCGGTCTCGTCCAGCATGGTGGCGATGGCGCCCATCTCGGTCGCCATGCCGGTGGCCGTGACCACGGCGCGCGCCGTCCCGCCCGACACGGCGGTGCCACGGAACACCATGTCGGTGCGGTCGCCGAGGGGCACGACCTCGCGCAGCGCGGCCGGGTCCTTGCCCACCGACGCGCTCTCGCCCGTGAGCGACGCCTCCGTCACGCGCAGCGACGAGGCGCGGAGCAGCCGGGCATCGGCTCCCACCTGGTCTCCTTCGGCCAGCTGCAGGATGTCCCCGGGCACGAGCTCCGCGGACGGCACGGTCACGAGCTCCTCGCCGCGCAGCACCGTCGACTGCGCACGGGTCATGACCGCGAGCGCCGCGACCGCGTCGGCGGCGCGCGACTCCTGCACCAGGCCGATCGCCACGTTGAAGGCGATCACGGCGAGCACCACGATCGCGTCCACGGGAGCGCCGTGCCCGCCCTCGATGATCCAGGCGGCCACCGACACGCCCGCCGCGATCAGCAGCAGCACGACGAGCGGATCGCGCAGCTGGGCCAGCACCCGCCGCCACAGCGGCACGGGCGGCGTGCCGCGCAGCTCGTTGGGCCCGTGCCGCGCGAGCCGCCGCACCGCCTCCTCGGCGTCGAGCCCGCGCTCCGGGTCGACCCCGAGCGCGCGCGCCACGTCCTCCGCCTCGGCGAGAGCCGGATCGAGCTCGAGCGCGTCGCTCATACCCCGAGTCAACTCCCCCCGACCCGCGAGAATCCATCGCTGCGCCGAGAATGCCGGTACCCCGGGATTGTCGGCGCGGGCGTGGATTCTCGCCGGGGCGGGCGGATGCGCTCGGGCCAATACGCTGAACGGGTGGATCGCGGACGGGTCGCCCTGGCAGGAGTCACCACGGCGCTGGTCGGGTTTGCGAGCTCGTCGGCCGTCGTGCTGGCCGGTCTGCAGGCCGCGGGTGCGACGCCCGGCCAGGCGGCATCCGGCCTCGTGGCCCTGTGCCTCACGCAGGCGCTCGGCATGCTGTGGCTCGCGCAGCGCACGCGGCTCCCGGTGGTGCTGGCGTGGTCGACGCCGGGCGCGGCGCTCCTGGCGGCGGGCGCAGTGCCGGAGGGGGGATGGCCCGCCGCGGTGGGTGCCTTCGCGATCGCCGGTGCGCTCATCGTGCTGACGGGGCTGTGGCCCGCGCTCGCGCGGCTCGTGGGCGCGATCCCGGGGCCGATCGCGCAGGCGATGCTCGCCGGCGTGCTGGTCGGACTGTGCCTCGCACCGGTGCGCGCCCTCGTGGAGCAGCCGCTGGCCATCCTGCCGATCGTGCTCGTCTGGCTCGTGCTCATCCGGTTCGCGCCCACGTGGGCCTCTCCCGCGGCGTTCGCGGCGGGACTGCTCGTGCTCGGTGTGGAGGCCGCGGCGGGCGGCGGCGTCGACGGCCCCGTGCTGCCGATGCTCGAGCCCGTGCTGCCGGCGTTCGGCTGGCAGGCCGCCGTCGGCATCGCGCTGCCGCTGTACGTCGTCACGATGGCATCGCAGAACGTTCCCGGATCGGCCGTGCTCGCCTCGTACGGCTACCGCGTGCCGTGGCGAGAGAGCATGGTGGTCACCGGCGTCGGCACCATCGCGGGGGCGCCGTTCGGCGGCCACGCGATCAACCTGGCGGCCATCACCGCCGCGCTCGCCGCATCGCCCGACTCGCATCCCGACGCCGCACAGCGCTGGCGTGCCGTGCGCGTCTCGGCGCTCGTCTACCTCGTGCTGGCCGCCGTCTCGACGGCCCTGACCACGCTCGTGGGGGCGGCGCCCGGCGTGCTGGCGGCCGTGGCAGGCCTGGCGCTGCTGCCGACGCTGGCGTCGTCGCTGCGTGCGGCGATGGCCGACGACCATGGCCGCATCCCGGCGGTCATCACGTTCGTGGTCGCCGCGAGCGGTGTCACGATGCTGGGCATCGGCGCGGCCTTCTGGGCCCTGCTGGCGGGCCTGATCGCGCACGCCCTGCTGCGCCGCCGCTGACGCCGCGATCCCGACCGCCCGAGGCTGCGGAGCCTGGGTTTATACCCGAGGTTCAACCCTTCGTCAAGGAACCGCTGGACAACGCGTGTCGGAGCGCGTACAGTAGGTCTTTGCGCTCCTTGGACACCCCTATGCCTTCATATGGTGGTCGGCTGGCGCTCTCGATCCCCGCAGATAGCGGCGCGGGTCGGAGCACACGGGACTGATCCTCGGCGCACCTCACCTGTCGACAAGGAACTTATGGCCCCGCCCGGGCTCATGGAGGTTATCCCCTTGGCTGCTGCGCCCAACGCATCCACCACCACCCCCAAGAACGGTCGCGGAGCTTCCCGCCTCTCGTTCGCCAAGATCTCCGACACGCTCACGGTGCCCGACCTGCTGGCGCTGCAGACCGAGTCGTTCGACTGGCTCGTCGGCAACGACGCCTGGAAGGCCCGCGTCGCCGAGGCCAAGGCCGCCGGTCGCACCGACGTGCCCGAGCGGAGCGGTCTGGAGGAGATCTTCGAGGAGATCTCGCCGATCGAAGACCTGAGCGAGACGATGCAGCTCTCGTTCACCAACCCCTACCTCGAGCCGGAGAAGTACTCGATCGAGGAGTGCAAGGACCGCGGCAAGACCTACGCGGCCCCGCTCTACGTCGAGGCCGAGTTCATGAACCACCAGACGGGTGAGATCAAGACCCAGACGGTGTTCATGGGCGACTTCCCGCTGCAGACCGACAAGGGCACGTTCATCATCAACGGCACCGAGCGTGTCGTGGTGTCGCAGCTCGTGCGCTCGCCCGGCGTCTACTTCGACAAGACCCCCGACAAGACGTCCGACAAGGACATCGTGTCGGCCCGCGTCATCCCGAGCCGCGGCGCGTGGCTCGAGTTCGAGATCGACAAGCGCGACCAGGTCGGCGTGCGCATCGACCGCAAGCGCAAGCAGTCGGTCACGGTCTTCCTGAAGGCCCTCGGCCTGTCGAGCGAGGACATCCTCGCCGAGTTCGCGGGCATCGAGTCGATCGAGGAGACCCTCGCGAAGGACACGATCCTCACCAAGGAGGACGCGCTCCGCGACATCTACCGCAAGCTGCGTCCGGGCGAGCAGGTGGCCGCCGAGGCCGCCCGTGCGCTGCTCGACAACTTCTACTTCAACCCGAAGCGCTACGACCTGGCCAAGGTGGGTCGCTACAAGATCAACCAGAAGCTCGGCATCGACCGCCCGCTGACCGACTCGGTGCTGACGGTCGACGACATCGTCGCGACGATCAAGTACCTCGTCCGCCTGCACCGCGGCGACGAGACGTTCGAGGGCATCCGCAACGGCCAGCCGGCTGAGCTGCGCCTCTCGGTCGACGACATCGACAACTTCGGCAACCGTCGCATCCGCGCGGTCGGCGAGCTCATCCAGAACCAGGTCCGCACCGGTCTGTCGCGCATGGAGCGCGTCGTCCGCGAGCGCATGACCACGCAGGACATCGAGGCGATCACGCCGCAGACCCTGATCAACGTGCGCCCCGTCGTGGCCGCGATCAAGGAGTTCTTCGGCACGTCGCAGCTGTCGCAGTTCATGGACCAGAACAACCCGCTCGCGGGCCTGACCCACAAGCGCCGCCTGTCGGCGCTGGGCCCCGGCGGTCTGTCGCGTGAGCGCGCCGGCGTCGAGGTCCGCGACGTCCACCCGTCGCACTACGGCCGCATGTGCCCGATCGAGACGCCGGAAGGCCCGAACATCGGTCTGATCGGCTCGCTCGCCTCGTTCGCGCGGATCAACTCGTTCGGCTTCATCGAGACCCCCTACCGTCGCGTGGTCGACGGCAAGGTCACGAACGACATCGACTACCTGACCGCCGCCGAGGAGGAGGCCTTCGTCGTCGCCCAGGCGAACGCGAAGCTCAACGCCGACGGCACGTTCGCCGACGACCGCGTGCTCGCGCGTCAGGTCGGCGGCGAGGTCGACCTGGTCCCCGCCGACGAGATCGGCTACATGGACGTCTCGCCGCGCCAGATGGTGTCGGTCGGCACGTCGCTGATCCCGTTCCTCGAGCACGACGACGCCAACCGCGCCCTCATGGGTGCGAACATGCAGCGTCAGGCCGTGCCGCTGCTCCGCTCGGAGTCGCCGTTCGTCGGCACCGGCATGGAGAACTACGCCGCCATCGACGCCGGTGACACGATCGTCGCCGACAAGGCCGGCGTGGTGGCCGAGGTCTCGGCCGACTACGTGCGCCTGCAGCTCGACGAGGGCGGCACGCAGGACTTCTTCCTGCGCAAGTTCGACCGCTCGAACCAGGGCAACAACTACAACCAGCGCGTGATCGTCGACGCGGGCGACCGCGTCGAGGTCGGCGAGGTCATCGCGGATGGCCCCGCCACCGAGAACGGCGAGCTCGCCCTCGGCAAGAACCTGCTCGTGGCCTTCATGAACTGGGAGGGCTACAACTACGAGGACGCCATCATCCTGAGCCAGAACCTGGTGAAGGACGACACCCTCACCTCGATCCACATCGAGGAGTACGAGGTCGACGCCCGCGACACCAAGCTCGGCAAGGAGGAGATCACGCGTGACCTCCCCAACGTCAGCCCCGAGCTGCTGAAGGACCTCGACGAGCGCGGCATCATCCGCATCGGCGCCGAGGTGCGTCCCGGCGACATCCTCGTCGGCAAGGTCACGCCGAAGGGCGAGACCGAGCTGTCGGCCGAGGAGCGCCTGCTCCGCGCGATCTTCAACGAGAAGAGCCGCGAGGTGCGCGACACGTCGCTCAAGGTGCCTCACGGCGAGCAGGGCACGGTCATCGCGGTCAAGGAGTTCAACGCCGAGGAGGGCGACGACGAGCTCGGCTCGGGCGTCAACCGCCGCGTCGTGGTCTACATCGCCCAGAAGCGCAAGATCACCGAGGGCGACAAGCTCGCCGGCCGCCACGGCAACAAGGGCGTCATCTCGAAGATCCTGCCCGTCGAGGACATGCCGTTCCTCGCGGACGGCACGCCGGTCGACATCATCCTGAACCCGCTCGGCGTTCCCGGTCGAATGAACTTCGGCCAGGTGCTCGAGCTGCACCTCGGATGGATCGCCTCGCAGGGCTGGAAGATCGAGGGCTACCCGGAGTGGGCCGCCCAGCTGCCCGAGGCGGCTCGCGAGGCCGCTCCGCGCACCAAGGTCGCCACCCCGGTGTTCGACGGCGCCGCGGAGGCGGAGCTCGCGGGTCTGCTCGACTCGACGCTCCCGAACCGCGACGGCGACCGCCTCATCGACAGCACGGGCAAGACCCAGCTGTTCGACGGCCGCTCGGGTGAGCCGTTCCCGTTCCCGATCTCGGTCGGCTACATGTACATCCTGAAGCTGCACCACCTCGTGGACGACAAGATCCACGCGCGCTCGACGGGTCCCTACTCGATGATCACCCAGCAGCCGCTCGGTGGTAAGGCGCAGTTCGGTGGCCAGCGCTTCGGCGAGATGGAGGTGTGGGCCCTCGAGGCCTACGGTGCGGCGTACGCGCTGCAGGAGCTCCTGACCGTCAAGTCGGACGACATCCTCGGCCGCGTCAAGGTGTACGAGGCGATCGTCAAGGGCGAGAACATCCCCGAGCCCGGCATCCCCGAGTCGTTCAAGGTGCTCATGAAGGAGATGCAGTCGCTCTGCCTGAACGTCGAGGTGCTCTCGGCCGACGGCACGGCTGTGAACCTCCGCGACACCGACGACGAGGCCTTCCGCGCGGCGGAGGAGCTCGGCATCAACATCTCGAGCCGCTTCGAGTCCGCCTCGATCGACGAGATCTAAGCCCGGCCGATACAGAGATTTCCAAACAGGAGACATCAATTGCTCGACGCAACCACTTTCGATGAGCTTCGCATCGGCCTGGCCACCGCCGACGACATCCGTCGCTGGTCCTTCGGTGAGGTCAAGAAGCCCGAGACCATCAACTACCGCACCCTGAAGCCCGAGAAGGACGGTCTGTTCGGTGAGCAGATCTTCGGCCCCTCGCGCGACTGGGAGTGCGCCTGCGGCAAGTACAAGCGCGTGCGCTTCAAGGGCATCGTCTGCGAGCGCTGCGGTGTCGAGGTCACCAAGAGCTCGGTCCGTCGCGAGCGCATGGGCCACATCGAGCTCGCCGCGCCCGTCACGCACATCTGGTACTTCAAGGGCGTTCCCTCGCGCCTGGGCTACCTGCTCGACATGGCGCCGAAGGACCTCGAGAAGGTCATCTACTTCGCCGCCTACATGGTGATCTCCGTGGACGAGGATGCGCGTCACCGCGACATGCCGACACACGAGAACAACCTGCGTCTCGAGATCAAGAACATCGGCGACCGTCGCGACTCGCGCATCGCCGCCCGCCTCCAGAAGCTGGAGGAGGAGCTCGCCGCTCTCGAGGCCGAGGACGCCAAGGCCGACCAGAAGAAGAAGGTCAAGGACGCCGCCGAGAAGGAGATGGCGACGATCCGCAAGCGGGCCGACGAGCAGGTCGCCAAGCTCGAGCGCATGTGGGACGAGTTCCGCTCGCTCGAGGTGGGCCAGCTCAAGGCGGAGGACGACGTCTTCCAGGAGCTGCAGGACCGCTTCGGCCAGTACTTCGAGGCCCACATGGGCGCCGAGGCGATCCAGCGTCGCCTGGCCGAGTTCGACCTGGCCGCCGAGGCCGAGTCGCTGCGCCTGCAGATCGCCGAGGGCAAGGGCCAGCGCAAGATCCGTGCGATCAAGCGCCTGAAGGTCGTCAACTCGTTCCTGCAGACGGGCATGTCGCCGGCCGCGATGGTCCTGGACGTGGTCCCGGTCATCCCGCCGGAGCTGCGCCCGATGGTCCAGCTCGACGGTGGCCGCTTCGCCACCAGCGACCTGAACGACCTGTACCGTCGCGTGATCAACCGCAACAACCGCCTGCGTCGCCTCATCGACCTCGGTGCTCCCGAGATCATCGTGAACAACGAGAAGCGCATGCTGCAGGAGGCCGTCGACGCGCTGTTCGACAACGGCCGTCGCGGTCGTCCCGTCACCGGCACCGGCAACCGCGCCCTGAAGTCGCTGAGCGACATGCTCAAGGGCAAGCAGGGTCGCTTCCGTCAGAACCTGCTCGGCAAGCGCGTCGACTACTCGGGCCGTTCGGTCATCGTGGTCGGCCCGCAGCTGAAGCTGCACCAGTGCGGTCTGCCCAAGCAGATGGCCCTGGAGCTCTTCAAGCCGTTCGTCATCAAGCGCCTGATCGACCTCGGTCACTCGCAGAACATCAAGGCCGCCAAGCGCTCGGTCGAGCGCACGCGTCCCGAGGTCTGGGACGTGCTCGAGGAGATCATCCGCGAGCGTCCGGTTCTGCTCAACCGCGCCCCCACGCTGCACCGTCTGGGCATCCAGGCGTTCGAGCCGCAGCTCGTGGAGGGCAAGGCCATCCAGCTGCACCCGCTCGTCTGCGCGGCGTTCAACGCCGACTTCGACGGCGACCAGATGGCCGTGCACCTGCCGCTGTCGGTGGAGGCCCAGGCCGAGGCGCGCATCCTGATGCTCGCGTCGAACAACATCCTGAAGCCGTCGGACGGCCGTCCGGTGACCCTGCCCGCGCAGGACATGATCATCGGTCTGCACCACCTGACGACGCTGAAGGACGGCGCCAAGGGCGAGGGCCGCGTGTTCGGCTCGGTCGCGGAGGCCACGCTGGCCAAGGACGAGGGCACCCTCGACCTGCAGGCCAAGGTGCGCATCCGCATCCCGGGTCTGACGTTCCTCGAGGGCCAGGCGCCCGAGGGCTACGAGCGCCACGGCCTCGTGGACACCTCGCTCGGCCAGGCGATCTTCAACGACCAGCTGCCGAAGGGCTACCCCTTCGTGCGCGAGCAGGCCGACAAGGGCAAGCTCTCGCAGATCGTCAACAAGCTGGCCGAGGAGTACCCCAAGACCGAGACGGCGGCGACGCTCGACCGGGTCAAGGACGCCGGCTACTACTGGGCCACCCGCTCGGGTGTCACGGTCTCGCTGAGCGACGTCATCACGCCCGCCAACAAGGGCGAGATCATCGCGAAGTACGAGCAGCAGGCCGCGAAGGTCACCTCGCAGTACGAGAAGGGCCTCACGACCGACGCCGAGCGTCGTCAGGAGCTCATCAAGATCTGGACCGAGGCGACCGACGAGGTCCAGAAGGAGATGCGCGCCAACTTCCCCGAGGACAACACCATCAACCGCATGGTGTCGTCGGGTGCGCGTGGTAACTGGCTGCAGATCCGCAACATCGCGGGTATGCGAGGCCTGGTGAACAACCCGAAGGGTGAGATCATCCCCCGTCCGATCATCTCCTCGTACCGCGAGGGTCTGTCGGTGGCGGAGTACTTCATCGCGACGCACGGTGCCCGCAAGGGCCTGGCCGACACGGCCCTCCGTACGGCCGACTCGGGCTACCTCACGCGTCGTCTGGTGGACGTCTCGCAGGATGTCATCATCCGCGAGGAGGACTGCGGCACGTCGAAGGGCCTCGAGTACCCGATCGCCGCGTTCGACTCGACCGGCACGCTGGTCAAGGACGCGAACGTCGAGAACGCCGTGTTCGCCCGCACCCTCGCGGTCGACGTGGTGGCCGAGGACGGCACCGTCCTGGCTCCGGCCGGCTCCGACGTGGGCGACGTGCTCATCGACAAGCTGGTCGAGGCGGGTGTCGAGTCGATCAAGGTCCGCTCGGTGCTGACCTGCGACTCGGCGGTCGGCGTCTGCGCGAACTGCTACGGCCGTTCGCTCGCGACCGGCAAGCTCGTCGACATCGGCGAGGCCGTGGGCATCATCGCGGCCCAGTCGATCGGTGAGCCCGGCACGCAGCTGACCATGCGCACGTTCCACACCGGTGGTTCGGCCTCGGCCGACGACATCACGCAGGGTCTGCCCCGCGTGCAGGAGCTGTTCGAGGCCCGCACCCCCAAGGGCGCCTCGCCGATCGCCGAGGCCGCCGGCCGCGTCACGATCGATGAGACCGACAAGGCCAAGAAGGTCATCATCACGCCCGACAGCGGCGATGAGCCGGTGGTCTACCCGGTGCTGAAGCGTGCGACGCTCCTCGTCGAGGACGGCCAGCACGTCGAGGTCGGTCAGCCCCTCCAGGTCGGCACGCTCGACCCGAAGGAGATCATGCGCGTGCAGGGTGCCCGCGAGGTGCAGAAGTACCTCGTCGGCGGCGTGCAGGGCGTGTACCGCTCGCAGGGTGTGCCGATCCACGACAAGCACATCGAGGTCATCGTCCGTCAGATGCTGCGTAAGGTCACCGTGGTCGACCACGGTGAGACCGACCTGCTCCCGGGCGAGATGGTCGACCTGCGTCGCTACCAGGACATCAACCGTGCGGCCGTGGCCGAGGGCAAGCGCCCCGCGTCGGGTCGCCCGGAGCTGATGGGTATCACGAAGGCGTCGCTCGCGACGGAGTCGTGGCTGTCGGCCGCCTCGTTCCAGGAGACGACGCGCGTCCTCACCGAGGCCGCCATGCAGGGCAAGCGCGACCCGCTCGTCGGCCTCAAGGAGAACGTGATCATCGGAAAGCTGATCCCCGCCGGCACGGGCCTTGCGAAGTACCGCAACGTCACGGTCGAGGCGACGGAGGAGGCGAAGAGCGAGCGGTACCCCAACCGCATCTTCGCGTCGGACGGCGCCTTCGCGGACGGCGACTTCGGCTACGTCGACTTCGACGCGTTCTCGACCGACGACTTCACGCCCGGCACCTACAACTGAGCGTGAATCCGTGAGGAGGGCCCCGGCTTCGGCCGGGGCCCTTCGTCGTTCCCGCGGGCTTGCGGACGGCGAGGAGCCGACATCGCGGCGAGGCTCCGCGAGCGGGGCGGGGGTGCGGGGTACCCTCGGCGGGCGGGGGAGAGTCCCCTACCGGTGAGGAGTGCTTCGGATGAGTGACGCCCAGGGAACGAGCGCCCAGGGAACGGATGGCGCGCCCCGCAGCGGCGGGCGCTACGACGACGAGAACCTCGGAGCCGTCGGGAACCCGGACGTCGCTCCGCAGGATGCCGCCGCGCAGGATGCCGCTGCGGACGCGCCTCGTCAGGATGCAGCCCCGCAGGATGCCCCGATGACCACCCCGCAGGATGGCGCCGCGACCGACGCGAACGACGTCCCCGCCACGCGGCGCGAGGCGCGCGCCGGCACCGGCGAGAACGAGGTCGTGGCCACGCCGTCCGGCGCCGCCCCCGTGAGCCGCCCCGCCTCCGACGACGAGGCGCCGGTCGAGGAGCCCCCGGCGCCTCCGGCCGAGGAGCCCGACTACGCGGCCCTCGCGGCCGACCTCGACGAGCTCGAGAGCCGCGGTGCGAGCACCACCGTCACGACCCGCTCGTCCGACCCTGAGAAGAGGTCGGATCCCTGGTTCGAGCCGGCCGATAAGACCCAGACCTTCACGGCGAGCGACGCGTACGACGCGCCGGCCGCTGAGCCCCGGATCACCGCGAGCGAGCCGATCGCACCGGAGACGTCGGCGACCCCGTCCGCCCCGCCCGCGCAGCTGCCCGTGTTCGTGCAGGCGCCGGAGCCGCCGCGCATGCGCGGCAACCGCGGCGCGGCCGGACTGATCGGGCTGCTGGCCGCCCTCGTCTTCGCGGTGCTGTATTTCGCCGCCACGCTCGCGGTCCGCGCGCTGAACGGCGAGGTCACGCTCGCCAACCTCGCCGACGCGTCGCTGCAGGCGGTCGCGTCGCCGGGCTTCTGGACGACCGTGGTCGTCTTCTTCCTCGGCTTCTGGCTGCTCGGCGCGATCGTCAACCGCGCACGCTGGGCGGCGTGGGTGCTGCTGGGCGTGTTCGTCGGCCTGATCGCGTACGCCGGGCACATCCTGGGCGCTCTCGTCGACGCGCCGTTCTGGCAGATCACGCGGAGCGACGGCATGCGCCTCGTGGGGGAGCAGCTGCTGTCGCCCCTCGCGATCGCCGCGTTCGTGTTCGGCCGCGAGATCACGATCTGGTTCGGTGCGTGGGTCGCCCGCCGCGGCGCGCGCGTGACCGAGCGCAACGCCGAGGCCCAGGCCGAGTACGAGCGCACGCTCGAAGCCGGCCCGCAGCTGAGCTGAGGTCCGCCGCGAACACGCAGACGCAGCCGGGAGCGCCCGGGAGGTTTCCTCCCGCGGCGCTCCTGGCGTTCGCGGTCGCGGCCGATGTCGCGCTCGTGGTGTTCGGCATGGGCATGCTGAGCCTCTTCACGGACCGTGACGTGATCTCGACGCCGGGTCTCGGGCCGGTGCCCGGCCCGCTCGCGGTCGCCGCCTCGGCGCTGGTGTTCGCGGGCACGCTGTGGGCCGTGATCCGCGTGGATCGCCCGGGGTATCCGTCGGTCCTGGGTGTGGCCCTCGGCGCGGCGCTCGCGCATCTGGGCGCGCTGTGGATCCTGGCGCTCGTCTTCGGCGCCGACGTCGCGACAGCCACCGCGGCCGTCGGCGAGGCCGCCACCAGCTGGACGTCGGCGGTCGTGGCGCTGGCCGCCGCCGTCACAGGATGGGGCGCCGTCGCCGTGCGCCGCACCTCCGCACACCGCCCCCAGTGGCCGTGGGAGCGCGAGGACGAGGACGAATAAGCGCATCGGGGCGCGTTCAAACCCTTCCCTCGGCCCCCATGCGCCCTACGCTGGAGCCGTGGAGCGCTCGCTCGAGACGCAGGTCAGCCAGGCGGTGGACGCCTGGCTGCGCTGGGTGCCCCGCTGGGAGCCGGCGACCCACCGCGGGCGCGTGGCGCCGTGTCGCCGCTGCCTGGGTTCGCCGGTGCTGTCGGCCGCCGGTCTCGGATCGGATGTGCCCCACGGCGTGCAGCACGGACTGTCGACGCGCATGAAGACCATCGTCGACCACGCCGTGGCCGACTACACCGCGAGCAACCTGCCGCTGCTGCAGGCCGAGCTCGACCAGCAGGCCGCGCGCAATCGCGCGCGCAGCTACCGGCCCGCCGAGGGGCTCGACCCCGAGTACGAGGGCCTGCCCCTCGACCCCGAGCCGGTGCCGGGCGCCCCTTTCCTGTTCACGCTCTCGGGCCTCGCGAGCGCCGAGGATGCCCAGGTGCCGAGCCTGCCGCCGCTGTCGGAGGAGGCGAAGGCCGCGCTGCGCCGCGAGGTGGCGCTGGCCGACGAGTACGCCAACCTCGTGGGACGCGAGCTGTGCGGCATCCTGCTGCACCACCGGCTGCGCATCCACGCGGCGATCGTGGAGTACGTCGAGCCGCAGGTCGCCGCGCTGCTGGCCGAGCTGTCGGAGGCGCTCGACGCCCCGTTCGACCCCAACGAGGGCGCCGGCTTCTGAGACGAGGCGGCTTGCACCCGCCCGGCCCGGATCCCGGCACGACACGCCGCGACGCGCCCGATGCGCTATGATGATTCGGTGTGCGTATTCGCGCGCCCGCTTGCGTGCGCCGGACTCGACACACAAGGGACCGACCTGCGAACAGGTCACCCCCACGGCATACCCACCACATCAAACGTGCGACACATTCTGGCGCCCGGGTGGGTCTACGTGAAACCCGCAGCGCAACACCGAGCAACACGTCGCGGTGCGGGGGATTCCACCGCTGTCACCGTGCAGCACTACAAGGAGAAAGCAACCAGTGCCTACTATTCAGCAGCTGGTTCGCAAGGGCCGGTCGCCCAAGGTCTCGAAGACCAAGGCGCCCGCCCTTAAGGCGAACCCGCAGCAGGCGGGTGTCTGCACCCGCGTGTACACGACCACGCCCAAGAAGCCGAACTCGGCCATGCGCAAGGTCGCCCGTGTGAAGCTCCGCAACGGCACCGAGGTCACCGCCTACATCCCCGGCGAGGGCCACAACCTGCAGGAGCACTCGCTCGTGCTCGTCCGCGGTGGTCGTGTGAAGGACCTCCCCGGTGTCCGCTACAAGATCGTCCGCGGTGCGCTCGACACCCAGGCTGTCAAGAACCGTAAGCAGGCTCGCAGCCGCTACGGCGCGAAGAAGGGCTGAGTCAGATGCCTCGTAAGGGACCCGCCCCGAAGCGTCCGGTCGTCAACGACCCGGTCTACGGCGCGCCGATCGTCACGCAGCTCGTCAACAAGATCCTCGTCGACGGCAAGAAGTCGATCGCCGAGCGCATCGTCTACGGCGCGCTCGAGGGCGTCGCCGCCAAGAAGTCCGACCAGGACGCCGTCGCCACGCTCAAGAAGGCGCTCGACAACGTCCGTCCGACCCTCGAGGTCCGCAGCCGCCGCGTCGGTGGCTCGACCTACCAGGTGCCGGTCGAGGTCAAGCCGCACCGCGCCAACACGCTGGCGCTGCGCTGGCTCGTCAGCTACGCCAAGGGCCGTCGTGAGAAGACGATGACCGAGCGTCTGATGAACGAGATCCTGGACGCCTCGAACGGCCTGGGTGCCGCGGTCAAGCGCCGTGAGGACACCCACAAGATGGCCGAGTCGAACAAGGCCTTCGCGCACTACCGCTGGTAAACACCGCACCGCTGGTGATCAGCACCCGCATCCCCTCGCGGATGCGACCTGCCGGGCCCGGATGACGGCATCCGCCATCCGGGCCCGGCGCCCACAGCTCTACTCCACACCACACGTTAGGAACCGCAAGTGGCACAGGAAGTGCTCACCGACCTCAAGAAGGTCCGCAACATCGGCATCATGGCGCACATCGATGCCGGTAAGACCACGACGACCGAGCGCATCCTGTTCTACACGGGTGTGAACCACAAGATCGGCGAGACGCACGACGGTGGCGCGACGACCGACTGGATGGAGCAGGAGCAGGAGCGTGGCATCACGATCACGTCCGCTGCTGTGACGTGCTTCTGGGACAAGAACCAGATCAACATCATCGACACCCCCGGTCACGTCGACTTCACCGTCGAGGTGGAGCGCTCGCTCCGCGTGCTCGACGGCGCCGTCGCCGTGTTCGACGGCAAGGAGGGCGTCGAGCCCCAGTCCGAGACGGTGTGGCGTCAGGCCGACAAGTACAACGTGCCCCGCATCTGCTTCGTCAACAAGATGGACAAGCTGGGCGCCGACTTCTACTTCACGGTCGACACGATCGTGGGCCGCCTGAAGGCCAAGCCGCTCGTGATCCAGCTGCCGATCGGCGCGGAGAACGACTTCGTGGGCGTCATCGACCTCGTCGAGATGCGCGCGCTGGTGTGGCCCGGCGACGCCAAGGGCGACGTGACCATGGGCGCCAAGTACGACGTCACCGAGATCCCGGCCGACCTGGCCGACAAGGCGGCCGAGTACCGCGAGAAGCTGCTCGAGACGGTCGCCGAGAGCGACGAGGCGCTGCTCGAGAAGTACTTCGGCGGCGAGGAGCTGACGGTCGCCGAGATCAAGGGCGCGATCCGCAAGCTCACCATCGCGAGCGAGGTCTACCCGGTGCTCTGCGGCTCGGCGTTCAAGAACCGCGGTGTGCAGCCGATGCTCGACGCGGTCGTCGACTACCTGCCGTCGCCCCTCGACGTGCCGGCCATCGAGGCCCACGACCCGAAGGACGAGGAGAAGATCATCGAGCGTCACGCCGACGCCGCTGAGCCCTTCGCCGCGCTGGCCTTCAAGGTCGTCTCGCACCCCTTCTTCGGTCGTCTGACGTACATCCGCGTGTACTCGGGCTCGCTCAACTCGGGCGAGCAGGTCGTCAACTCGACCAAGGGCAAGAAGGAGCGCATCGGAAAGATCTTCCAGATGCACGCCAACAAGGAGAACCCGGTCGACTCGGTCACCGCGGGTCACATCTACGCGGTCATCGGCCTCAAGGACACGACCACGGGTGACACGCTGTCGGACGCGGCCAACCAGGTCGTGCTCGAGTCGATGACGTTCCCCGAGCCCGTCATCGAGGTCGCCATCGAGCCCAAGACGAAGGCCGACCAGGAGAAGCTGGGTCTCGCGATCCAGAAGCTCGCCGAAGAGGACCCGACGTTCCGCGTCGAGAACAACGCCGAGACCGGCCAGACGGTCGTCAAGGGCATGGGTGAGCTGCACCTCGACATCCTCGTGGACCGCATGAAGCGCGAGTTCAAGGTCGAGGCGAACGTCGGCAAGCCGCAGGTGGCGTACCGCGAGACGATCCGCAAGGCCGTCGAGCGTCACGACTACACGCACAAGAAGCAGACCGGTGGTTCGGGTCAGTTCGCGAAGATCCAGTTCAAGCTGGAGCCGCTCGAGGTGACCGCCGACAAGACCTACGAGTTCGTCAACGAGGTCACCGGTGGCCGCATCCCGCGCGAGTACATCGAGCCGACGAACCAGGGCTTCCAGGACGCGATGAACACGGGTGTCCTCGCCGGCTACCCGATGGTGGGCGTCAAGGCGACCCTCGTCGACGGCGCCTCGCACGACGTCGACTCGTCGGAGATGGCGTTCAAGATCGCCGGTTCGATGGGCTTCAAGGAGGCCGTCCGCAAGGCGAACCCCGTCATCCTCGAGCCGCTCATGGCGGTCGAGGTGCGTACTCCCGAGGAGTACATGGGCGACGTCATCGGCGACCTGAACTCGCGTCGTGGCCAGATGCAGTCGATGGAGGACGCGCAGGGCGTGAAGGTCATCAAGGCCCTCGTCCCGCTGTCGAGCATGTTCGGCTACATCGGCGACCTGCGTTCGAAGACGTCGGGCCGCGCTGTCTACTCGATGGAGTTCGACAGCTACTCCGAGGTCCCGAAGGCTGTGGCCGACGAGATCATCCAGAAGGGCAAGGGCGAGTAATCCGCCCGGCCCGAATGGGCTCGGTGGGGGCCGCCCTCAGTGCGGTCCCCACCCCGGAACGTCCGGTGTCGCTCGAGCGGCAACCGGGTCGAAAACTTCATATCGACTCTCTACTAGACTGAGAACCATCCCCGGACAGAACCGGTCGCAATCCAGCGCCCGGTGATGATCCATGAATCGTCCTGAGGAGGACCCAGTGGCTAAGGCCAAGTTCGAGCGCACCAAGCCGCACGTGAACATCGGAACGATCGGTCACGTCGACCACGGCAAGACGACGCTCACCGCGGCGATCTCGAAGGTGCTCGCCGACAAGTACCCGTCGGACGTCAACGTCGTGCGCGACTTCTCGTCGATCGACTCGGCTCCGGAGGAGCGTCAGCGCGGTATCACGATCAACATCTCGCACGTCGAGTACGAGACGCCGAAGCGCCACTACGCTCACGTCGACGCCCCGGGTCACGCCGACTACATCAAGAACATGATCACGGGTGCCGCCCAGATGGACGGCGCGATCCTCGTGGTCGCCGCGACCGACGGCCCGATGGCCCAGACGCGTGAGCACGTGCTGCTCGCCAAGCAGGTCGGCGTTCCCTACCTGCTCGTCGCGCTGAACAAGGCCGACATGGTCGACGACGAGGAGATCCTGGAGCTCGTCGAGCTCGAGGTTCGCGAGCTGCTCTCGTCGCAGGGCTTCCCCGGCGACGACGCTCCGGTCGTCCGCGTCTCGGGCCTGAAGGCTCTCGAGGGCGACGCCGAGTGGGCCGAGAAGATCGTCGAGCTCATGAACGCCGTCGACGAGTCGATCCCGGACCCGGTGCGTGACCGCGACAAGCCGTTCCTGATGCCGATCGAGGACGTCTTCACGATCACCGGTCGTGGCACCGTCGTCACGGGCCGCGCCGAGCGTGGCACGCTCGCCATCAACTCCGAGGTCGAGATCGTCGGCATCCGCCCGACGCAGAAGACCACGGTCACGGGTATCGAGATGTTCCACAAGCAGCTCGACGAGGCGTGGGCCGGCGAGAACTGCGGTCTCCTGCTCCGTGGTCTGAAGCGCGAGGACGTCGAGCGCGGCCAGGTCGTCGTGAAGCCGGGTTCGGTTACCCCTCACACCAACTTCGAGGGCACCGCGTACATCCTGTCGAAGGACGAGGGTGGCCGTCACAACCCCTTCTACACGAACTACCGCCCGCAGTTCTACTTCCGCACCACGGATGTGACCGGCGTCATCACGCTGCCCGAGGGCACCGAGATGGTCATGCCCGGTGACACCACGGACATGACGGTGGAGCTCATCCAGCCCATCGCCATGGAGGAGGGCCTCGGCTTCGCGATCCGTGAGGGTGGCCGCACCGTCGGCGCCGGCACGGTGACCAAGATCATCAAGTAAGTTCTTCCAGAACCTGCTTCAGGAGCGGGCCGGATCTTCGGATCCGGCCCGCTTCGTCGTTGTCCGGGGCTCCCAGGGCGGCTGGGTAGGATCGGGGCACCTCGCCCGCCGTCGCGCGAGAACCGACCGGCCGACCCGAGGAGCAGTCATGAGCGACATCACGCTGGGACCGCCGCCGCCGCGAAGCCACGCGCGACTGTGGATCACGACCCTTCTGCTGCTGATCTACACGGCGTTCGTCCTGCTCGTGACGATGTGGCCGAACCCCAGCCAGCTGGAGTTCGGCGGCATCTCCGAGCGCGTGCTGCGGGTGCTGCACCGCTTCGGCGTGCCGGAGCGCTTCGACTACGCCGAGCTCGAGTTCACGGCGAACGTCGGCATGTTCGTGCCGCTGGGGTTCCTCCTGGGGCTCGCTCTGCCCCGTGGGGGCTGGTGGGTGGCGGCCATCCTGCTGCCGGGGTTCTCGGGCTTCATCGAGGTGACCCAGGGGCTTGCCCTCGAGAGCCGGGTCTCCACGCTCACCGACCTGGCGGCCAACACCATCGGCGGCTACCTGGGCCTGCTGTTCGCGATGGTCATGCGCGCGCTGATCTACAAGCGGGATCAGACGGTGATCGAGCGCGAGATCTGGGAGCGCAACGCCGCGTACGTGCGCGCACGCCGCGAGCTCGCCGCCCGCAACCAGCCCGAGCCGCCCGATCTCGTGACGCAGATGCTCGAGCCGGGGTTCTGGACGGATCCCCGCGGCGAGGCGCCGACGCTCAAGCTGCCGATCTCGCGCTGACACGCGGCGCTCGCCCAAGCGGGGCGCGGCGGCGGCGTTCCGGGCGGAGGAGCGCCGCATCCTAAGCTGGAAGTCGTGCGTCTCGACATCCAGGGCCTGCGCGCCCTCGCCGTGGCGCTGGTCGTCGTCTTCCACCTCGCACCCGCCGCTCTGCCCGGTGGCTACATCGGCGTGGACGTCTTCTTCGTCATCAGCGGCTTTCTGATCACTGCCCATCTGCTGCGAGAGGTCGAGCGCACGGGAACCGTGCGCGTTACCGAGTTCTGGGCGCGGCGCGTGCGTCGCCTGCTGCCGGCGGCATTCCTCGTTCTGATCGTGTCGGCGCTCGCAGCGCTGTTCCTGCTTCCGCGTACCGTCCTGCTGCAGAACCTGAGCGAGATCGCGCTCGCTGCGGTGTACGTCCTCAACTGGGGGCTCGCAGCCAACTCCGTCGACTACCTCGCCGAGAGCAACGACCCGTCGCTCGTACAGCACTACTGGTCGCTGTCGGTGGAGGAGCAGTTCTATCTCGTGTGGCCGCTGCTGGTCATCGCCGCACTGTGGGCCGCCACCAAGGCCGGAAGGGGGCGGGACCGGCGAGCGATCACGGTCATGCTCCTCGTCGTGCTCGCGGCGTCGTTCACGTTCTCGGTGTATGCCACGGGGGTGGCTCAGCCGTCTGCATATTTCGTCACGCCGACGCGCGCGTGGGAGTTCGCGGCGGGCGGGCTCGTCGCCCTCCTGCCGTCGGGGGTGCTGCGGGCCGGCAGGTCGCACGCGCTGCTCAGCTGGGCGGCCGCGGGGGCGATCGTGGGATCGGCCGTGCTCTTCGACGAGAACACCGCGTTCCCAGGCTGGATCGCGCTGGTCCCGGTGCTCGCGACCGCCACCTTGCTCTGGGCGGGCGACAGCGACTCGACCTGGGCGCCGCAGTACCTTGCGAAGGCGGCGCCGGTCCAGCTCATCGGCGACACGTCGTACGCGATCTACCTATGGCACTGGCCGCTGATCGTGGGATTCACCGCGCTCGCGGGGCGAGCGCCTGGGTGGAAGTGGGCCCTCGTCATCGGCGCGGCGTCGGTCGCGCTGGCCATCGCGACGAAGCAGCTGGTCGAGGATCCGGTGCGCAGCACGCCGCGGCGGTGGATGAGCCGGCGACTCCCGACGTTCGCTTTCATGGCGGCGGGTATCGCCGTGGTCTCGGCCGTGACCGTCCTGCCCGCAGAGGCCGCCCGAGCCCAGAACGCCGACGTCATCGCCGAGGCCCAGACGCTGATCGACGACGAGGACGGCTGCTTCGGTGCGTATGCCGTGCTGAACGACTGCGACGACCCCTACGCGAGGACCGGAACGGTCAACGCGACGGTCGCGCAGGAGGACCGGTTCCGCGAGACGGGCGTGCTCGCAGACTCGGCCCGGTGCGATGAACGGCGGGTGGCGACCCAGCTCGAAACGACATGCGCGCTCGGTGACTCCGACTCGAGTGCGCGCGCGGTGCTCCTCGGCGACTCGCACGCAGAGCACCTCGCCACCGCGCTCGACGCGGTCGCCTCTGACCGCGGATGGTCGTTGGAGATGCGTACCCGATCCGGCTGCTCGGGGTTCATGTCGCCCGAGGCGGGCAGGGACCCGGCGCGGCAGGGGTGCGTGCCCTGGGGGGACGAGGTCTATGAAGCGGTGCTCGCCGCCGAAGACATCGATGTCGTCATCGTGGCCGCTCGCACGTTCCTCTACCCAGCGATCCACCATCGTGCGCTCGCGGAGGAGCGGCTGAGCGCTCTCATCGACGCGGGTAAGCGCGTCGTGGTGATCCGCGATGTTCCGGGGGCGCTGAACGAATGGCCGCTGTCACACTCGGCCGAGTCAGTGCCGCAATGCGTCGCACGCACGGGCGGTGACGATGCGTGCGCATGGGATCCGCCGGCAATCGAAGACTGGCTGCTCGAGGCCGCGCGGTCGGTCGACGCCGATGTCGTGGACCCGTGGGAAGTCCTCTGCGACGACGCGGGATGTCATTCCATCATCGGGGGTACGATCGTCTACTTCGACGACAACCACCTCACGACCACGTTCGCCCGTACGCTGGCGCCCTGGTTGCAGCGCGAGCTGGAGAGTGCGTTCGCCGCGGCTCGATAGGATCGCACGAGAACTGCCCGGACTGACGTCGCCGGGGCCGCCGACGCAGGAGAGAAACAGCGCATGTGGAGGAATCTTCTTGAGGTCGCGCGTGCCCGTCGTGGCGGAGCGGTCGTCAGCTGGCGATCGACCACGCTGGATTCGGCCCGGCTCGCGCGCGACAGTCGAGTCGCCCACCACGCGTCGGTCCGGTCATGCACGATCGGGCGTTACACGTCGGTCGGCCGCTTCGCGAAGCTCGCCTTCGCCGATATCGGGTCGTTCTGCTCCATCTCATGGGACGTGACGATCGGGGCGATCTCGCACCCGATGACGCACATCACCACGCACGCCTTCCCGTACGTCCCCTCGCTCGGCATCGCGCCCGGCGCGCGCAAGCAGGATGTCGAACGCGTCCGCATCGGCCATGACGTGTGGATCGGGACACAGGCGATCATCATGCCGGGTGTCACCATCGGCAATGGGGCCGTGATCGGCGCCGGCAGCGTCGTGACCTCGGATGTCGAGCCGTACACGGTCGTGGCCGGTGTGCCGGCGCGCAAACTGCGCGACCGGTTCCCGGCCGAGGTCGCGGCTCAGATCGACGCACTGGCGTGGTGGGATCTGCCGACGAGCGAGCTGCGCGCCCGTCTGGACGCCTTCCAGACGGACGACGTGGCCGCGGGGATCGCGCGGCTGAAGGGGCTTCCTGCCGCGGCCCGCTGAGTGCACACCGATGTGCGTGTGCACTCGGACACGATCGTGGGGCTCTCGCCCGCTCCCATAGACTCGTTGCCCGTGCCGTCATCTCTGCGCCTGGACATCCAGGGACTCCGGGCGCTCGCGGTCGCGCTCGTGGTGATCTTCCACCTGTCGCCCGCTCTCCTGCAGGGCGGCTACATCGGCGTCGACGTGTTCTTCGTGATCTCCGGGTACCTCATCACCGCGCACCTGCTGCGCGAGGTGGAACGCACCGGCACCGTGCGGCTGACGGAGTTCTGGGCTCGGCGAGCTCGACGGCTCCTGCCGGCCGCCCTTCTCGTGCTGGGAGTCTCGGCTCTCGCGGTGCTCCTGCTGCTGCCCGGCTCGGTGGTCGAGCAGAATCTCTGGGAGCTCGTCTTCGCGGCGCTCTACGTCGTGAACTGGAACCTCGCGGGCAACAGTGTCGACTATCTCGCCGCGCACAACGAGCCGTCGATCGCGCAGCACTACTGGTCGCTGTCGGTGGAAGAGCAGTTCTACATCGTGTGGCCGGTGCTGATCCTGGTCGCAGTGTGGGCCGCGGCGAAGGCGTCCCGGATGTCGGCCCGCACCGCGATCCTGTGCGCATTGGCGCTGGTCTTCGCCTCGTCCCTCGCCTTCTCGATCTCGGAAACCGCGCGGTCTCAGGCCTCCGCCTACTTCGTCACGACGACGCGGGCCTGGGAGTTCGCGGCCGGAGGGCTCGTGGCGCTCGCGCCGGCGCTGCGACTGCGTCGAGGCTGGCATGCCATTGCGGGCTGGGCGGCGCTCGCCGCGATCGTGGGCAGCGCGTTCTCGTTCGACGCCGCGACGCCGTTCCCGGGGTGGATCGCTCTCGTTCCGGTGCTCGGCACGGCAGCGCTGCTCTGGATGGGGGACACCGCCGACCCTCGGACGCCGCAGTACGTCTCCCACGCCGGGCCTGCGCAGTTCCTCGGCGACATCTCGTATTCCGCATACCTGTGGCACTGGCCCCTCATCATCGTCTTCACAGCGCTGCAAGGGCGGGCGCCAGGATGGAAGTGGGCTGTCGCCATCGGCGCCTTTACCGTGCTCCTGGCATGGCTCACGAAGCGGTTCGTCGAGGATCCGATCCGCCGGGCGCCGGGGGTTCTCAGGCTTCGGCTCCCGACATTCGCGGCCACCGCAGGGGGCATGTTGCTGATCGTCGCTGTCGCGGTGATCCCCATCCACGTGCAGCGGGCGGACACGGAGGCGTATCTACAGGGCATCGAGGCGCAGATCGATGACCGCGAAGGCTGCTTCGGCGCGTACGCGATCCTGAACGACTGCGATGACCCGTACGCGCTCAGCGAGGGCGTACGCCCGGATGTCGCCGCTGAGGACAAGTTCACCGTGACGGGCGTGATCGGGACAGATCGATGCGTCTCGGAGCGCGTGGCGGAGAGGAACCAGCGAGACTGCGTGCTGGCCGCGCCGGACGTCGCGGATCATCGCGTGCTCCTCATCGGTGACTCGCATGCGGATCATCTGACCGATCCGCTGCTGCAGGTCGCCCAGGAGGCGGGGTGGGCGGCTGAGGCCCGTACCCGGTCCGGGTGCTCGAGCTTCATGGGCGGTGTGCCCGAGGCGGTCTCGTCCGAGAGCCACCGAGCGTGCGAGGAGTGGGGCGCTCGGCTGCACGAGGAGGTTCTCGGTGACCCCGGCATCGACACTGTGATCGTGACGGCGCGCTCCTACCAGCACAGCGCTCAGTACAACTATCCGCTCGCGGTGCAGCGCCTGAGTGCGCTGAAGGCAGCGGGCAAGACCGTCGTGGCGGTGCGCCCCGCCCCGGGCACCGAGAACGAGTGGCCGATCAGCGACTTCGGTCCGAAGGCGCCCGCCTGCGCGGAGGCTTCCTCAGCCGCTGACCCCTGCGCCTGGCGTCCGCCGACCGACGACTGGCTGGTCGATGCGGCGATCACCGCGGGTGTACCGGTGATCGACCTCTGGGACATCCTCTGCGCGGACGGCACCTGTCACGCGCTCATCGGCGGGGCCGTGGTGTACTTCGACGACACGCACTTGACGACGACGTTCTCGCGCACGCTCGCGCCGTGGCTGAGAGACGAGCTCGAGGCGCTGCCTGGGCTGCGCGACTAAGAGGAGACCGTGGAGCGCAGCAGCTCCCGGTGCCAGGCGTCCGCGCACGCGTCGGCGATGGAGCGCTCGGCAACCCATCCGAGCTGGCGGTTGGCCTTCGTCGGGTCGGCGTAGGACGCGGCGACGTCGCCAGGACGACGTTCGCGGATGACGCGGCGGACCTCGACGCCGTTCGTCTTCTCGAAGGCGTCCAGCAGCTCCAGAACGCTCACCGGCCGGCCCGTGCCGAGGTTGAACACCTCATAACCGGATCCCGAGTTCTCGATCGCCTTCACGTGGCCACGCGCGAGATCCATCACGTGGATGTAGTCGCGAACGCCGGTGCCGTCGGCGGTGTCGTAGTCGTCGCCGTAGACGTTCACAGCGTCGAGGCGGCCGGCGGCCGCATCGACCACGATCGGCATGAGGTTCGTCGGGGCTCCGAGCGGATCCTCGCCGATCAGCCCCGACGGGTGTGCGCCCACGGGATTGAAGTAGCGCAGGCTGATGGCGCGGAACGCGGGGTTCGCCGTGACGACGTCGGCGAGGATCTCCTCGATGACGCGCTTGGTCTTGCCGTACGGGTTCGACAGGGCGAGTGTGGTCGGCGTCTCCTCGGTCACGGGCAGCTGCTCGGGGAGCCCGTAGACCGTCGCCGAGCTGGACAGGACGAAGGTGCTGACACCGGTCGAGAGCATCGCCTTGAGCACCGACACGGCGGAGGCCAGATTCACGTCGTAGTAACGGAGGGGATCCGACGTGGATTCGGAGACCGACTTCAGGCTCGCGAGATGGATGACGGCGTCCACGGGAGCGTGCGCCTGGAGCACCCGGCGCACCTCGACCTCCGACCGGGCGTCCGCCTCATAGAAGGGAATGGATGCCCCGGCGAGCGACTCGGTTCGGGCGACGGCATCGCGGTCGGCATTGGAGAGATCGTCCAGGATGATCGGCTCGTGGCCCGCGGCGATCAGCTCGAGAGCGGTGTGTGTGCCGATGAAACCGGCCCCTCCGGTCAGTAGCACACGCATGGGCCACAGCATACAAGGAGGTCTTCGCACGACTGACGGGCGCCGGGCGTGCCCAGGAGAACCGCGTAGTCTCGTACGTTGGATGATGGGGCGCTGTGAGCAGCGGCTCAGCACGCAGCGTACGAGGGGACCCCACTTTGGCGATTTACGTCACGCACGGAGCGAAGAAGAACGTAGGCGACTACCTCATCCACGCTCGCGGGCGCGCGCTGCTCGCGCATCTCCTGCCGGATGCCGAGATCAAGTCGGTGGCGCGCTGGCAGCGCGGCGAGCTGCCCGAGGACGCGAAGGCTCTCGTGATGTGCGGCGGACCCGGCGTCTCAACCCGCATGGTGGAGGACACCTTCCCGATCGTCCGCGCCGCAGTGGAGAACGGGCTGACGCTGGCGGGGATCGGGCTCGGATGGTCGGGTCTTCCGGCGCGAGCGCCCCAGGAGTTCTCCATGAGCGCGGGGAGCCTGGAGGTGCTGCGAGGCATCAACGCGAACGGGGCGCCCCTGACCGTCCGCGACGACGTCACGCACGGCATCCTCACTCGTATGGGGATCGAGACGGTCCGCAGCGGGTGCACGGCCTGGTATTCGGTCCCGCATCTGGGCACGCCGGTGCCGGCGTTCGGCGCCCCCAAGACCGTCGTCTTCACCACCCCCGCCCGCCCGCAGAACACGCTCGAAGCGATCAAGCTGATGGGCCTGCTCAAGAAGCGCTACGCGGGCGCACGGCTCGTCGCCAGCTTCCACCGCGGCGTGCTTCCCGACCGCCAGACCGACCCCGCGCGCTCTGCCGCCCTGGTGGCGCAGGCCGTGGCCGCGCGAGCCCTGGGCTTCGAGGTGCTCGACGCCGCCTATGACCTCTCGAAGATCGACTTCTACGGCGAAGCCGATCTCCACGTGGGCTACCGCGTTCATGCGCACCTCGCCTTCGTCAGCCAGCACCGCCCCAGCGTGCTGCTGACCGAGGACGGCCGCGGCTACGGGCAGTCCGTGACCCTGAACGGCGAGGACTCCGCGATCTGGAACGGCGAGGAGGGCATCGTCGACCGCGTGGACGACCTCCTCAGCAGCGAGGAGAGGACCAACTGGCCGTCCCTGCACCAGGCGGTGGATGTGATCGAATCGTCCCTGCCCCTGATGAAGGAGGCCGTCTCCTCGATCGGGGCGCGCGCACGATGACGATCCTCCTGAGCAGCGAGGTCGCCGAGGAGATCGAGGAGGCCATTCTTCTGGCCCGCGCGGCCACCCAGACCGAGCAGATCGTCGTCCACGCCCCGGCCGCTGTCCTCGAGAAGGCGCGGATCTCCCATCACTTCGGGCTGACCATCGTGCCGGTCAAGGCGTTCTCGTATCGTGCGCGGGTGCTTCCCAAGCTGTCGGGGCTGGCGGAATTCATCGCGCTGGTCCTGCGCACCCGCCCCCGTGTCATCATGTCCGGCTTCTCCATGATGAAGCACCGTGTGATGTCGCGGGTCCTGCGCATCCCGCACGTCTCGTACATCCGCGGTCTCATGTTCAACCCGGACACGAAGCTCGGCATCTCCGACAAACTGCGCTACGGCGTCTTCCGAGGCCGGAACGTCCGCGTCCTGAATGCGTTCGAGGCGTCGCACGTGCTGACCGTCGCGCAGATCAACGAGGACTTCATGGTCGCGCGCGGCGTCGATCGCGAGCGCATCCATCAGGTGGGCCCGGTGTGGCTGCGCGACGTGCCGCCGGCGCGTGCCACGCAGGATTCGGGCCGCGTGTTCTTCGTGACGAAGGCGTTCGAGGCACACGGCGTGGACGAGGCGCATCGGCGGCAGACGGAGACGATCCGGCAGCTCGCGGCCTCCTTCCCGGGACAGCTGTGCATCCGAGCGCATCCGCGCGACTTCTACGCGTATGAGGAGGACGCCGCCCTGCGCGACGTGAGCGTGGCCAGGTCCACCCCGCGCGAGTTCCTGCTGTCGCTGACGCAGGCCGACATCCTCATCTCCCCGCTGTCGACCATGGCGTTCGAGGCGCTGCACGTGGGTGCTCGCGTGGTCTTCTTCACGGCGGAGGGCGTGACGGACGACCTGACCAAGGCTTATCGGGCACTGGGCATCACCCCGCACCCGCTCGACGACCTCGCCTCGGCCGTGCAGAGGGCTCGGGCGGGAGAAGCCACGCACGTCAAGGTCTTCTCGGCGATCGACGAGAC
This sequence comes from Microbacterium sp. NPDC096154, assembly GCF_040302945.1. NCBI lineage: Bacteria > Bacillati > Actinomycetota > Actinomycetes > Micrococcales > Microbacteriaceae > Microbacterium > Microbacterium sp. NPDC096154. Next base: position 343,552 of record NZ_JBEOSM010000002.1, on the reverse strand, counting down.
CGTGGCGGCTCAGGTGCTCGTGGGGGCATCGTGAGCACGGCCGGCGGCCCGAAAGCGGGAAACGCACTGCACCACGATCCCGGATCCGATGCGTGGGTGGTGATTCCTGCGCGCGGGGGGTCGGTGGGCGTGCCTCGCAAGAACGTGCGCCTCATCGCCGGACGGCCGCTGATCGTGCACGCCATTCAGACCGCGCAGTCCGCTGTCGCGGCCGACCGGGTGATCGTCATCACGGACGACCGCGAGATCGAGGCGATCGCGCGGAGCGCCGGCGCGGTCGTGATCTACGAGGACCAGCCGACGCCGCCGGGCGAGACGCTCGACACCAAGATCATCCGCAACCTGCCCCTCCTGCGGCGGATGGGGGCACGCGACACCGACCCCATCCTGACCGTCCAGCCCACATCGCCGCTGCTTCCCGCTTCCGCGATCGTCCGGGCCTCCGAGGTCCTCTCCCGCGGAGAGAGCCGCTCAGCCATGACCGTCACGGATGATCGCCACCTTCGATGGGGGCGGGATGAGCACGGAGAGAACGTCCCGCTGTACGCGGCGCGCGTCAATCGGCAGCAGCTGCCGGCCGAGCTGCGCGAGACCGGCGGCGTCATCGGCGCGCGTCTCGCCGACATCGAAGCGCACCAGACCCGCGTCATCGCCCCGATCACGCTGATCGAGCTCTCGGCGGAGGAGGCGATCGACATCGACTCGTTCTCCGACCTCTACGCCGCCGCCCATCTGATGACCCGTCTGCGGATCGTCGTGCGCACCGATGCGGCTCCCGAGCTCGGCATGGGGCATGTGTACCGCTCGATGGCCGTGGCGACGGAGCTGGCACGTCATGATCTGCGGCTGTACACGTCGCGGCACAAGCCGCTCGGGCGGCGATTCTTCGATCGGCTCCCCTTCGAGAACCGCGAGGTGGATGGCGATGACGAGTTCGTCGCCGAGCTCGCCGCGTTCCGACCGGATCTCGTGATCTTCGATGTGCTGGACACGTCCGCGGAGCTCATCGACGCCATCCGAGAGCGCGTGCCGGGCGTGCGCGTGCTCACCTTCGAAGACCTGGGAACGGGGGCAGCGCGGGCCGATCTCGTCGTGGCCGAGTTCATCCCGGTGCACGAAGGAGCGCGTCGCGCCCTCACAGGGATCGACAACGCCATCCTCGCGCCCGGGTTCGACTACGTTCGCGCGCCGAACCCACTCCGGGACGCGGTCGAGCACGTGCTGGTGCTGTTCGGCGGCACAGACCCGTCGCGGCTCGGTGAGCGCGCGCTCGACGCTCTCGCGCGCATCGGCTTCACGGGCGATGTCACGGCCGTCCGAGGGCTGGGGGCGGCCCCCTTGCCCGAGGTGGACCGTCCCTTCCGCCTCGAGGTCCTCACCGACGTGCGTCATATGCCGAGCGTCATCGGGCGAGCCGACCTCGCGTTCACGTCGGCCGGCCGCACGGTGATCGAGCTCGCCACCCTCGGCGTGCCCTCGATCGGCATGGCGCAGAACGAGAAGGAGCTCACGCATACCCACGCCACGGCCGCCAACGGCGTGCTGATGCTGGGTCTCGGATCGCAGACGGAGCCGGCCGTTCTCGACGACGCCGTGCGGCGTATGGTCGAGGACAGCGCGCTTCGGCGGGAGCTGCGAGAATCTGCGCTGCGCGCCGTGGCGGGGCGCAGCAACCACCGCACGTTGGGGCGGATCTTCGACCTGCTGGGTCTCGATCCGTTCCCGAATCTCTGACCCACTGGCGCTGCGCGCCTGAACGAGAGGCATGTCCATGGCCAAGAACGCTTTCGAAGCCACCTCGCTCGACCCCTACATCATCGCCGAGATCGGCATGAACTACGAGGGGTCCATGTCCCGTGCCAAGGAGATGATCTCCGCGGTCGCCCGCGCCGGTGGCCACGCGGCCAAGTTCCAGACCTACAAGGCCGACACGCTCGCCAGTCGCGAGCACAGCCCGGCCTACTGGGACACGACCAAGGAGGCGACGCAGTCTCAGCACGAGCTGTTCCAGCGCTTCGATGCGTTCGGGCCGGCGCAGTACCAGGAGCTGGCCGATCACTGCGCCGCCGAGGGAGTCGACTTCATGTCGACGCCGTTCGACTTCGAGGCCGTCGACTACCTGGAGCCGCTCGTCCCGCAGTTCAAGGTCGCGTCCGCCGACCTCACGAACGTGCCGCTGCTGCGTCGCATCGCCCGCACCGGCAAGCCGGTGATCGTCTCCGTCGGTGCGGCGACGCACGATGAGATCCGGGCGTCGCTCGCCGTGCTCCGCGAGGCCGGCGCCACTCAGATCGCGCTGCTGCACTGCGTGCTGCGCTATCCGACTCCCGCTGAGATCGCCAACATCTCGGCGATCCGGACGCTGGCCGCCGAGTTCGGCGACCAGGTGGCGATCGGGTACTCGGACCACGTGCCGCCCACGGAAAGCGGTGACGTGCCCGCGCTGAAGCTCGCTCTTGCATACGGGGCGACGATCCTCGAGAAGCACTACACCGATGACCGGACCGGCATCGGCAACGATCACTACCACGCGTTCGACGAGGCGGGCCTGCAGGCGTTCACCGAGGAGCTCGCGCTCATGCGGGTGCTGGCCGGGTCGGACACGCCGGATGTGGCGTCGCAGCAGGCGGCGGTGGACAACGCGCGCCGCCGCGTGATCGCGCACGCCGATCTCGCCGCCGGCACGGTCCTGACCGAGGAGCACCTCATTCCGCTGCGCGCCAACGTCGGCGTTGAGATCGCCCGCTGGGACGAGGTCGTGGGCGCCGCGCTCACCGTCGACAAGAAGGCCGGCGAGCCGATCCTCGACACCGACATCAGCGCCCGTTGAGCCGGGCGGTGGGGCCGGGAGCGTGGCCATGAGCGACGCGGCCCGGGGCATCCGGCGAGAAGGCGCCGTCTATCTCGCGGCCACGGTCGTGCAGCGCGGGCTGCCCGTGCTGGTCCTGCCGTTCCTGACCCGCATGCTGGTGCCGAGCGATGTGGGCGAGGTTGCGCTCGGGCTCGCCGTCTCGAACCTGGCCTCCATCCTGTTCGGCCTCGGCGTGCAGTTCGCCATCGTGCGTCTCGTGCATGACGACGCGAGCGATCGGCGGGCGTCGTGGCCCGCCCTGGTGTGGCGGCAGCTCGCGTTCTCGGGCGCTGCGCTGGTCGTCGTCGCGGGCTCCGCGCCGCTCTGGGCGGGGCTCGTCGCGCCGGACGGCACCCGGGGTGCGGTGCTCCTGATCGCTCTGGCTCTCGGATGGGTGCTGTCGGCGCAGGGGATCATGCTGAGCCTCGCACGCACGTCGCGGCGGGTCGGGCTCTTCCTCGTCATGACCGTGGTCCAGGCCGTCGTGGGTCAGATCGTGGGCCTGAGCCTCGCAGTGCTGTGGGGGGCCGTCGGCTACCTGGCGGGCATGCTCGCCGGCGCCCTGGTGAGCGCTGTGATCGGCCTGACCATCCAGCGCGTCCCCCTGCAGTGGGGGCTTGCCGACGGACGGCAGATCGTCGCATTCAGCGCGTGGTTCGTCTTCCAGTGGGTCACGCTGTGGGTCCTGAACATGAGCGACCGGCTGATCGTCGAGGGCTTCCTCGGGGCAGAGGTGGTGGGCGCCTACTACGTGGCGTACGTGATCGGAACCGGGCTCAGCCTCGTGCTCGACGCCGCGCAGTCGGCGTGGGTTCCGCGGTTCTTCGCCTCGCGAGATCGCGACGCGAAGCGGGGGCTGCTGTCGCGCGCCCTCGTGCCGTATTCGGCGGTGGTGGCGACGCTCTCACTGGCGATCGCGCTGGCCGCGCCGTTGCTCGTCGTCATCGCCGCTCCGAGCGCTCCCGATTGGGCCGCCTCGGTGATCGCCGTCGTCTCGCTCTGCGCGACGTACCGACCTGCCTATCTTCTCGCAGTGGCCGTCATGAACGACCACAAGGACGCCCGCTCGACCGCCATCGCGACGGCCATCTCGGCGGCCGTCGCGCTGGGGCTCAACTTCCTGCTGATCCCGTCGATCGGCGTCATCGCCGCAGCGATCGCTTCTGCGTTCTCGTATGCGGTGCTCTCCGCACTGTGCCTGGCAGCGGTTCGGCGGTTCGCCGACGTTCCGGCGCGTCCGGTGCTGTGGACGAGCGGCATCTGGATGGCAGCGACCGCCCTGTCCGTGGGTGTGGCGATACTGCCCTCGAGCGGCCCTTGGCTATGGGGCCGAACGGCGGCGGCTGCGGCGGTCGTCTTCTGCTGCGTCGCTGCTGTGTGGATCGCGCGCAAGCACAGGAGCCGCGCGTCCGCGTGACGCCGATCAGGCGGTCGCCAGGGCGGAATCGCGTCGGCTGCGGCCGAGCCGGACGAGGAGCAGGTCGATCGCGACCCACCCCCAGAAGGCGAAGGACAGCGGCTTCCAGAGGTCGGTCACGTCGCCCAGCATGAAGACGTTGATCATCAGCCGCACGCCGTAGAGGCCCACCAGCAAGCTGATGGTCCGCAGGCGTGCGATCGCGAAGAGCAGGTAGCCCAGCACGGCCCCCGCCATCAGGCCGGCCACGGCGAAGACCACGGCGCCGGCGCCGTACCCGAAGACGTACGAGATCAGCCCGGGCCCGCCCATCGTGAAGCGCAGGCCATTGGCGACCATGCGGTCGACGAATGCCGTCGGAGAGATCTCGTACATGAGCAGCGTCACGCCGCCCCAATCGCCCTCGCGACCCGGGAGAAGGTGCGTGAGATCGCCGGAGGGGCCCTGCGTCTGCAGCAGGCGATCGACGCCGTACCAGACATGGCCCTGCAGGCCCAGTGCGCGATCGAGCAGCTTCTGCAGCACGTTCGACGTGTTGTATCCGTGGAAGACCATGAATCCCACGGTCGCGAGCGCTGCCAGCGCGACGGCCGCGAGCGAGCCGCCGATGAGAAGCGGCCCCAGTTTGATCGACGGGTTCACGAAGCGGATGCGAGCGGTGTACGCCACTCCGACGCTGTAGACCAGCGCCGTGTAGAGACCGGTGAACTTCTCGGCGAAGAGCACCAGGATGATGACGCTGACCGCGAGGAGTGCGAGCAGCACCCAGTCGAGCTTGTCTCGCAGGGCGATCGCCACGGCCGTGGCGGCGCAGCAGAGCGCGATCAGGAAGGGAATGCGGTCGAGCAGCCCCGGCAGCTGTGACCAGTAGTCGAAGCGATCGATGCCCTCCAGGAAGGGCGAGCCGAAGATGACCAGCACGCCGAGGGATCCGAGCAGGACAGCCCCGTGGACGAGCTTCGCCCAGAGCGCGAAACGATCGACGTCGACGGAGGCGCGTGGAATCCGCGCGGCGACCTGCGACACGACGAACTGGATGGTGGCGAAGAAGACGATGCAGTAGCCGACGATGCGCAGTGTCGAACCCGTCGGCTCGCCGTGGACGCCCTGTTCGGAGATGTATCCGCCGTGCTCGATGTACAGGTTGGACAGGACAACCGGCAGCAGCACGGCGAAGAACGGCACGGCGAGGAAGAGCGACACGAGATCGCGGAAGAACAGCACCACGATGTAGGCCACCAGCACGGCGACAGCGCCCCATGCGACCACGAGGGTGGGGCCGGCGATCTGGTTCAGCAGCCCCAGCGCGAGGAGGGCGGCGAGGACGAGCACGGTCGGCATCGTCATGGGAGCCGCGCGAGGAGGGATCACCGCTGTCTCTGGAGCCCGCGCGGCGTCGGGGCGCAGAGCCGTTGATGCCAAAATCGTGGTCCTCTCGGTCGACTCGACGCCTCCGTCAGATGCGCGCGACTCTCAGCATGCTATGCCCTCGGCATGTACGCCCTCAGTGCGCCCTCCCGCGGCCGACGCGCCGCTGGAGCACGCCCCACGCCTTCTTGAGGTAGTTCTCTCCCTCGAGCGCGATCACCCGGCGGTAGGCGATGCGAAGAGAGGGCGCATGCTTCTCGAGCCACACGTTGAAGAGGCGCTCGCCCAGGTACCCGAAGACACGCGCCTGCTGAGGGCCGTAGTCGCTCAGGTCCGTGCGCTCCTCGACGTAGGCCAGCACGGGGAACAGCCATGCCGCGTACTCGTCCAGCAGTTCGCGACGCATGATGAACATGTTGTACAGCGACAGCGAGGTCCGCCCCATGACTCGGTCGAAGGCCGGCACGTAATCGGGATGCAGCTGCGCCAGGGCCGCACGGCACGCGTCGAGATCGGACGCGTGGTGAGCGCGTGAGTAGTGCGAGCGGACGGTCTCGATCACATAGTTGCGTCGCCGCGGGACGATGACATCCGCGCTCCGAAGCCACTCCTCGACCTCGGCTCGCGTCGCGATCCCGCCGGGGCCGCGACCGGCGAAGTGGCGTCGGTAGTGCGCGAGCCCGTAGACATCGTGCCGCGTGTTCTTCCAGAACCAGTACAGGCCCGTGAGCTCGCAGTACGTGTCGTTGCGATCGGAGATGTTGTCGCCGGTGTCGTCCCCGGTGAACCCGGTCTCCTGTCGAGCCGTCGCGTGACCGACGTGCAGAGGCACGTAGAGCGGATCGTCGGGCATCTTGTACGGCTTGTGCGCGGCGACGAAGACGGCGATCGACACGGGGCCCTCCATGACTTGCTCTGCGCATCATCCATGTGTGCGCCGCATGCCAGCATAGGCGGAGCGTCCCGCGCGGCGACGCGAGGGCCCGTGCCGTACGGGGCGCCCGCGAGCCGTATCGCCGACGCGGCGCGGGCCGGTCCCGTCACGGCGCTGTGCCAAGATGAGCACTCGGCGACGCTCGTGACAGAGACACCAAAACGCCGAGGAGCATTCGCAACGCATGGCATGGACAAGACGGACGACCCTCGTCACAGGCATCGCTGCGGTGCTGACCGTGGTGATCGGCGGGGGCATCGCGTGGGCGGTGATCGCCCCGGCAGATCCCGAGACGTCGCCGTCGGCGTCTGCGACCGCGACCGCATCGGCGACGCCCAAGCCGACTCCCACGTCCGAGCCGGACGCCCCGCTGGCCCGATCGGCCATGTTCCGTGGCTCTGTCGACGGCTGGCAGCTCGCACCCGATACCGCGATCGCCGCCGTGCTCCCGGAGGCCGGCAGCGCCCACGGCGGCGCGGTCTCGTTGGGCGTCGATGCACCGGTCGTCGCGCAGTCGACGGTCGCTGCCGCCGTACCGGTGACCGTCGTCCCGGGCGCGGACTATCTGCTCGAGGCCTGGGTCCGCGTGCAGTCGGTGAGGCCCGTGGCGGTGAAAGCCGCGTTCACCGTCGGTGACGTCGTGCGGCCGCTGCCCGAGCTGAATGCCGCCTGGCAGAAGGTTTCGTATCCCATCTCGGCTCCCGCCGATGGGGCCGCCGAGACGCAGGTCGCGTTGCAGCTCGATGCGCCGGTTCTCGGACTGAGCGTCGACGACATCACGCTGACGCCGGCGGGCGGTCAGAGCGTCGTGCCGAACGGCGGTTTCGAGGCGGTCGAGGTGCCCCAGTCGGTAATCGTGAACGACTCGCTCGTCTTCGAGTCCAGCCTCGCGACGATCGTCGCCGCGCTTCCCCAAGGGGAGGCGACCTGGCGGGTGACGACGACCAGCGGCGAGGAGGTGGCGGGGGGCACCGTGCCGGTGCAGTCGGCAGTCGCGGGCATCCCGCTCGCCGACGTACCGCAGGGCTACTTCTCCTTCGTCGTCGCGGACGCCTCCGGGCGGTCGGTCTCGACGCCGATCGTGGTGGTCGACGCCGCCGGCTCCGCCCTTCCCACCGACTCGCGGTTCGGCATCACGGCGCAGTTCGACCGGGCGCAGCATGCGCGCGGTGGACGCATCGCCCGTTCGCTCGGATTCGGCGAGGTGCGAACCGACATCCTGTGGAGGCTGAACGAGCTGCGGCGGGGCGAGTACACGTGGGACCAGCGCTACACGACCGAGATCCCGCGCGCACGGGCCAACGGCGTCGCGGTGCTCGGCACGGCCAACTACGCCAATCCCCTGTACGACGGCGGCCACACTCCGACCTCGCCGGAGGCCGTCGAAGCCTTCGGACGCTATGCCGGAGAGATGGCGCGCGCATTCGATCTCTCGGGCGTCGAGGTCTTCAACGAGTTCAACCAGAAGCGCTTCGTGACGGGCTCCTGCGGTTCAGCCCCGGAATGCTACCTGCCGCTGCTCGAGTCGGCGCACCGCCATGTCGGGGCCGTCAAGGCCGACCTGCCGATCGTCACCGGCGCAACGGCGCTGTACGACGGCGCGTGGTTCGACCGGCTGTGGCAGCTCGGCGGCATGAAGTACACGGATGCGATGAGCTTCCACCCGTACGAGGTCGTGTACTCGAACGTGCACAACCTCGACAAGATCATCGGCGCGGCTCGTAAGAGCATGCGCGAAAACGCCGGCAGCGAGAGCGCGATCTGGATGTCGGAACTCGGATGGACCACCAAGACCGGCGACGTGACCGAGGCGCAGCAGGGCATGCAGTTCGTACGCGCGGCGACGATCACCCTGTCGCGTGGCGTGGAGAAGTTCATGTGGTACGACGTCGTCAATGACGGGGGCGGGCCAGCCGAGCATGAGGGCAACTTCGGGCTGTTCGCCCCGCCCCGAGCAGGCGTGCTCGCCCCCGCTCCGAAGCAGTCGGCGCTCAGCGCCGGGCTGTTGATCACGAAGATCGCGGGCAAGCCGTATGCCGCACGCGAGGAGGGCGCAGGCGTGCGCTCCGAGGTGTTCGGCGAGGAGACGGCACCGACGCGCGTCGCCTGGGCGCCTGCCGGAGGTGACGTCACGGCGACCTACGAGGCGGACGGTCCGGTGTACGTGACCTCGCTGCAGGGCGAGGTCCAGGCGCTCGAACCGAAGAACGGACGCGTGACCATCGAGGTGGGGGAGTCGCCGAAGCTGATCACCGGGAACGTCACAGCGGCGGCCTTCTGAGCGTCGATCGGACGAGTCGGACACGGTCGCACGGTTAGGATTCTCGAATGCATCAGCACCTGACGCGACGTGCCAGGCGAGAGCAGGCCGCCGCGGCGGCCGCAGTCGACGAGGCGGCCCACGACCGCAAGCGCGCTCGCCGCGGGCGAGCCTGGCTCATCGTGGCCATCGTCGCGATCGTGCTGCTGGGGCTGGCCGTCTGGGTCGCGTTCAAGGCCGTCATCGTGAAGAACGAGCTGGAGGCCGCGCAGGCGCTGGTCGCGAATGTCGAGGGCGGAGAGGGGCTCAGCCAGACGGTCGCGGATCTGGGCGAGCATGCCGGCGCGGCTGCCGACGCGGCGGGCGATCCCGTCTGGCGCGTGCTCGAGTTCATCCCTGCGCTCGGCGACAACCTGCGCGGCGTGCGACTGGCAGCCGAGTCTCTCGACGTCGTCGCCAACGATGTGGGAACTCCGGTGCTGGCGGTGAAGGACGACCCCGCGGGGGGATCGATCCTCGGCCGGGCGCTGCCCATCCTGCGCGACGCCAGCCCCGAGGTGACGCGGCTGGCGGACGAGGTCGCCGACGTGCATGCCTCGTCGTTCCTGGTAGGGCCTGTGCGCAGCGGCGTCGACCAGGTGCACGAGGTGATGAGCGCCGCGGGGCCGGTGCTGGAGGTGCTGCCGAAGCTGCTCGGCGCCGAGGGGCCGCGCAGCTATCTGCTGATCTTCCAGAACAACGCCGAGACGCTGCCGCTCGGCGGCAGCGCGGCATCGCAGACCCTCGTCAACGTCGACGCGGGCGACATCCAGCTCGCCCAGCAGGCGGGCAGTCGCGCCTACGCCAACGGCACGCCCGTCGATGTGCCGGTCGACCAGAGCGCCATCGACCTGTACAGCGACTACCTGGTCGCGCACATGAACACCACGATGAGCCGTCCCGATTTCCCGACCGCGGCGCAGCTCGTCCGAGCCTTCTGGAACCGGGATGTGAATCCCGACCCGGTGCACGGCGTAGTCTCGATCGACCCGATCGCGCTCGCGCGCGTGCTGAAGGCGACGGGCCCCCTGCAGCTCATCACGGGCGACACCATCGATGAGACCAACGCGGTGCGCCTGCTGCTGAGCGAGGTCTACGCGCGCTGGGACAGCTACACGCCGCAGGGTGCCGACATGGCCGACGCCTTCTTCGCGAGCGTGGCCGCGACCGTGTTCGAGAAGGTCTCGACCGGCGACTTCGACTTCAAGCACATGGCGTGGGCCGTGCAGACGAGCATCGACAACGGCGACATCCTGATGTGGATGGAGGATCCGGAGGTCGCGCAGATGATCGACGGCCAGAAGGTCTCGGGCGTGCTGCCGAAGGAGAACGACGACCAGACGACGGTCGGCGTGTACTTCCGCGACACCTCGGCGTCGAAGATCGATTACTACATGAAGTCGTCGATCGACGTCGCCGCGAACTGCGAAGGCGCCGCGACGACGTTCACCGCAAACGCCCGGCTGCATCTCGACATCGATCAGGCGGCCGCCGACAACCTCCCGCGTTACGTCCAGAGCCGCGACTGGGGCACGAGCCAGTTCCGCACGGAGGTCTTCGTCTACGGCCCTCCGGGCACCGAGGTGCTCGACGTCTCGGTCGACGGCCGCGACGTCCGGCCGCTGCGCACCGACATCACCGACCTGGGCCGTCCCGTGGCCGCCTTCGAGACCTTCCTGCGCCCGGGTGAGGCCGCGTCGGTCGTCGCCCGCTTCACCGGCGAGGGCGAGTTCGGGCCCCTCGAGCTGTGGTCGACGCCGATGGTGCAGGCCTCGCAGAAGACGGTCGAGGGGGCCTGCCTGGGCTGATCCGACGGCCGGCTTCGGCGCGGGCCGTCGTGCCGACCCTGAGAATTCGCCGACCGTGCGTACAATCTGACAGGTTGTGAGCAAGACGCGGGGTAGGCGAGCGAGCGGCGATCCACGAGGCGCTGGCCGTGCTCGTCGAGCCGAGGATGGACGCCCCCGCATGACAGGACCGCAGGGTGCGGAGGCGATGGAGGATCTGACCTTGAGCGACGAGGCGCATCCGCACACCAAGAGGACGCGCCGGTCGTGGACCCGTCGCTACGCGGGGCGTCTCGTGTTCACGGATGTGCTGGTCGTGGCGGGGACCCTCCTGGCCTACGCGTATCTGGCGCCCTTCAGCCTCTCCCAGCGGGTCGACTGGCCGCACGGGCCGGGCCTTCCGTACGGCGTCGTGCTGCTGATCCTGGGCCTGCTGTGGCTCATCGGCCTGGACGCTGCCGACAGCCGCGACGACCACATCGTCGGCCACGGCATCATCGAGTACCGCCGCATCGTGAACGCGACGCTGATCGTGTTCTGCCTGGTCATCGCCGTCGCGTTCCTGCTGCGCATCGACCTGGCGCGCTCGCTGTTCCTCTTCGCTGCGCCGCTCGGCATGCTGCTGCTGCTGTTCTCGCGCTGGCTGTGGCGCCAGTGGCTGCGCAGCCGGCAGCGGCGCGCGGAGTACGTGCACAACGTCGTGGTGCTCGGCGAGCGCACCAACGCGCTGCACATCGCCCGGATGATCCGCTCCACCCCCGACACGGGCCTCAACATCATCGGAGCCATCACCAAGCGCGGGCGGCAGGAGCCGATCGACAGTGACATCCCCGTGGTGGGCTCGTACGACGATGCGCTGAACGCCGTGGAGCGGGTGGGTGCCGACACGGTGATCTTCGCCGGCGCCGACAACATCGATCCGCGCGCCCTGCGACAGCTCGGCTGGGAGATGGGCGATCGCGACATCGGCTGGATCGTGGCGCCCGCCACGACGGATGTCGCCGGTCCCCGCATCCACGCGCGGCCCGTCGCGGGTCTGCCGCTCGTGCACATCGACTTCCCCCGCCTCGAGGGCGCCAAGCGCTTCCTGAAGCGCTCGTTCGACATCGTGGGGTCGTCGCTGATCATCCTGGTGGCGTCGCCCGTGCTGCTCGCGGTGATGATCGCGATCAAGCTCGACGGTCCGGGTCCGCTGTTCTACACGCAGGAGCGCATCGGCCGGAAGGGCATGCCCTTCCGCATGATCAAGTTCCGCTCGATGGTCGCCGACGCGGACGACCAGCTCGCGAGCCTGCTCGACGTGCAGGGCACGAGCACGCAGCCGCTGTTCAAGGTCACCAACGACCCGCGCATCACGCGTGTGGGTCGGTTCCTGCGCAAGCATTCGCTGGACGAGCTGCCGCAGCTGTTCAACGTGCTGATGGGCGACATGAGCCTGGTGGGCCCGAGGCCGCAGCGCGCGGCCGAGGTGGCGCTCTACGACGAGGCCGCGCACCGGCGGCTCCTGGTGAAGCCGGGCATGAGCGGCCTGTGGCAGGTGAGCGGCCGCTCGTCGCTGTCGTGGGAGGACGCGATCCGGCTCGACCTCTATTACGTGGAGAACTGGTCGTTCACGCAGGACATCGTCATCCTGTTCCGCACCGTGAAGGCCGTCGTGGCGCCGGGCGAGTCCGCCCACTGACCCCTCGCCCACTGACCCCGCGCACTGACCGGCGCGCACCGAGCCCGCGCCCGCCGGCGTTTCGCCCTCCACGCGGAGGTGCCCGGGCAGCCCGTGGTGAGCGGCGCTGCGCGACATGCCGAAGGGCATCCGGCCCTTTGTCACAATGGCCGGGATGCGTCCGATCCGCGGACGCGCACAACCCTTTGGGAGGGGAATCATGGGTTTCGACGACCTCGTGAACCAGGGCAAGGAGCTCTTCGAGCAGAACAAGGACAAGCTGCAGGATGCCCTGCAGAGCGCGGAGGCCGAGGGCGTGAGCGACTCGGTGCTCGACAAGGTCACCGACTTCGCCAAGAGCGTTCTGCCGGACGACCTCGACGGGCAGATCGACCAGGTGCGCGACAACGTCGACGGCGCCGTCGGCAACGAGTAGGCGCACGCCTTCGCGAGGCCCTCGCCCCCGCCCGGGGTGGGGGCCTCGCCGCGTCGGACGTCACCGTGCGTGCCGAGCGTCCAGCCGATCACAAGGTAACGAACAGGTAACGCCCATGGGCCGTGCACCGGGCTCCCATGCCCTGGGAGGTATCCGTTCAGGCCGGCAGGTCACGGTGGAGGGTCTGCGCCTGTCGCGGCCGTCACCCGAAGGCGGCTGCGGTGAAGCGGGTGCGGGCATACCCGAACGAAACGCAAGGTATGTCGCAGAACCAGAACGATCGTCCCCTTCTCACCCCGTTCCCCCGCGCCAACCACCTGACGCTCGTGCGTCGCGAGCGCGCCCTGCGCCGCCACCGCCGCCTGATCGGCATCGCCGCCGGCCTGGGCATCGTGGTCAGCGGTGCGGCGGCCGTGTCGGCTGCGGTTCCTCCGGCCGAGCGCACGGTCGCGGCCCCCGCCGCGGACCTCAAGGCCATCGCGGTCGCGGCCGACGACAAGCAGGCCACCGCCGTCGCCGAGGCCGCGATCGATCGTGCCGAGGCGGCTCTGTCGGACGCGCACGACGGCGTCGACACGGCACCGCTCGAAGAGCACGTGGAGCAGCTCAGCGACTACGACAGCCTGCCGCCCGTGGTCGTGCGTGGCGAGGTGCGCGAGACAGAGCAGATCACGCAGGACGTGATGGCCGAGACGGCAGCGCTCGAGCAGGCCGACGCGGAGGCCGAGGCCGCGCGCAAGGCCGAAGAGGCCCGCAAGGCCGAGGAGGCGCGCAAGGCCGAGGAGGCGCGCCGCGCCGCCGAGGCGCAGGCGGCCGCCAACACGCCCGCTGCCGCGCAGGCGACCGCGCAGGCCATGGCCGCCGAGCGCTACGACTGGGGTGCCGACCAGTTCGGCTGCCTCGTGTCGCTGTGGAACAAGGAGTCGGGGTGGAACTATCAGGCCTCCAACCCGTCGAGCGGCGCGTACGGCATCCCGCAGTCACTGCCCGGCTCGAAGATGGCCACGGTCGGCGCCGACTGGCAGACCAACGCCACGACGCAGATCGCGTGGGGCCTCGACTACATCTCGCGCGCTTACGGCACCCCGTGCGCCGCGTGGGGCCACTCGCAGGCCGTCAACTGGTACTGAGCCGACCTCACGCCGAGCAGAAGTGCCCGGGCCGGCCGCTGCGGCGGCGGTCCGGGCACTTGTGCGTGGCCGCGTAGAGTGGGTCGGCAATATTCCGTTCGCACGAGGGAGTCGAACATGCCACGTGGCGCGCTGTCTGAGCCGATCTCGGGAGCCAACGTCCTCATCACCGGCGCGGGCCGGGGGATGGGCGCGCTGTACGCCCGCCGCGCGGCCGCAGAGGGCGCGGCATCCGTGGCGCTCTGGGACGTGGACGGCGAGGCCGCCGAGTCGGTCGCCGCGGAGGTGCGGCGCGCCGGCGTGAAGGCCGAGCCCTTCGTGGTGGACGTCTCGCGGCCCGATCAGATCGTCGAGGGCGTCGCCCGGGTGCGCGAGGCGCTCGGCGCTCCGGACATCCTGGTCAACAACGCGGGCATCGTGCGGGGCGTCCCGTTCTGGGAGCACGACCCGTCGCGCGACATCGAGCTGACGATGCGGATCAACACGCTCGCGCCGATGTGGCTCACGCGCGAGGTGCTGCCCGACATGTTCGCCGACCCCTCGCGTCCGAAGCGCATCCTCAACATCGCCTCCGCGGCCGGCACGCTCGCCAACCCGAACATGAGCGTGTACGCGTCGTCGAAGTGGGCGATGATCGGCTGGAGCGAGTCGCTCCGCCTCGAGCTGGCCCGCAGCCCGCACCGCCACATCTCGGTCACGACCTTCTGCCCCAGCTACGTGAGCACCGGGATGTTCGCGGGCGCGCGCGGTCCGCTTCTCACTCCGATCATGTCGCCCGAGCAGGCCGTCGATGCTGCCTGGAACGGCATGAAGGCGGGCCAGCCGATCGTGTCGAAGCCGTGGACCGTGAAGCTCGGCATGGCGGCGCGCGGCATCCTGCCCACCCGCGCGTGGGACTGGGTGGCCGACCACGTCTTCCAGGTCTACTCGTCCATGGACCACTTCACCGGTCGGAGCGGCAAGTGATCGCCGCCGACGTTCAGGCCGCGCTGCTCGCGCAGGCGCACGGCGCCTCGGGCGACGCGCTCGAGATCCGCTCGCCCTGGACCGGCCGGGCGATCGGCTCCGTGCCGACGCACACGGTCGGCGAGCTGCACGAGCTGGAGCGGTCGGGGCGTGCCGCCCAGCGCGAGTGGGCCGCCACGCCGATCGGCCAGCGGCGCGCGATCATCCGGCGCTTCGCCAAGCTGGTGCTCGATCGCAAGCGGCTCGCGCTCGACGTCGTGCAGGCCGAGACCGGCAAGTCGCGCATCCACGCACTGGAGGAGGTGCTCGACGTCGCGCTCCTCGCCGGGCACTACGCCGGCACGGCCGCGCGGGCGCTGCGCCCGCGTCGTCGCGCGGGCGCCATCCCGCTGCTGACGGCGACGCGAGAGGTGCGCCATCCCAAAGGGCTGGTCGGCATCATCGCCCCCTGGAACTACCCGTTCACCCTCGCCGCGAGCGACGCCATCCCGGCGCTGCTGGCGGGCAACGCGGTGATCCTCAAGCCCGACTCGCAGACGCCCTACTCGGCTCTGCTCGCGGTGCAGCTGCTGCGCGAGGCCGGTCTGCCCCGCGACGTGATGCAGGTCGCGCTGGGCGCGGGCCGCACGATCGGCACGGCCCTCATCGACGCCGCCGACTTCGTCATGTTCACCGGATCGACCGCCAGCGGAACCGTGATCGCCCAGCAGTGCGCCGCGCGGCTCGTCGACTTCGCGGCGGAGCTGGGCGGCAAGAACCCGCTGATCGTGATGGAGGACGCCGACATCGAGGCCGCCGCCCGCGGCGCCGTGCGCGCGTGCTTCTCGAACGCGGGCCAGCTGTGCGTGAGCATCGAGCGCATCTACGTGCCCGAACGGGTCGCCGACGCGTTCACGGACGCCTTCGTGCGGGAGACACGGGCGCTCACGATCGGCGGCGGCGACGACTGGGGCATCGACATCGGCTCGCTGATCTCCGAGAACCAGGTGCGCGCGGTGGAGGCGCACGTCGCGGACGCGGTCGCGAAGGGCGCCCGCGTGCTGACGGGAGGCGCCGCGCGCCCCGATCTCGGCCCCTCGTTCTTCGAGCCCACGATCCTCGCCGAGGTGCCCGAGAGCGCTGTGCTGTACCGCGAGGAGACGTTCGGCCCGGTGGTGTCGATCTACCGCACGCGTGACGAGCGTGAGGCCATCGAGCGCGCCAACGACAGCGACTACGGCCTCAACGCGAGCGTGTGGACGCGCCGACGCGGTGCCGCCGAGGTCGCCGCCCAGGTGCGCACCGGCACCGTCAACGTCAACGAGGGGTACGCGGCCGCGTGGGCGTCGCACGCCGCTCCGATGGGCGGATGGAAGGCATCGGGCGTGGGCCGCCGGCATGGCCGCGAGGGCATCGAGAAGTACACGGAGGCGCAGACCATCGCGGTGCAGCGGCTGCGCCCGGTCGGCCCGTGGCCCGGCATGCGCAACGAGGTGTACGAGCGGATCATGAGCGCGGCCGCGCGGGGGCTCAACCTCTTCCGCTGAGCCGCTCCGGACCTCGCGCCCGAGGCGGCGTCAGGGGGAGTCTGGGAAGGCGCCCAACGAGGGGGCGCGAGCCGCGGGATTCCGCGGCTCGCGGCGCGACACGCCCGGGTTGCCAAGGCGTGGTCGCGGGTGGCAGAATAGACAAGTTCCACATTTCCGCGTGCGCTCCTCCGGGAGGACTGCGCGGGATCACTGCCAGGGCAGTGCACAGGCGGCGCTCGATCCGAAAGGTTCCGGGGCGCGAGGTCTGGGCCGCGGGCAGGAGAACGAAATCACACAACCACCACGCAGGGGCTTCTCTGCGCGCGTGGACTGACATGTGAACAGCTGGCCCGAAGGGTTTCCGGAGGGTACGTGCGTCCAATGCCCCAGAGGTACGACGCGTAAAGAGAGTGAGCAGACAATGGCGGGACAGAAGATCCGCATTCGCCTGAAGTCGTATGACCACGAGGTCATCGACACGTCGGCGCGCAAGATCGTCGACACGGTCACCCGTGCGGGCGCGACGGTCGTGGGCCCGGTGCCCCTTCCGACCGAGAAGAACGTGATCCCCGTGATCCGTTCGCCCCACAAGTACAAGGACAGCCGCGAGCACTTCGAGATGCGCACGCACAAGCGCCTCATCGACATCGTCGACCCGACGCCGAAGGCCGTCGACTCGCTGATGCGTCTCGACCTGCCGGCCGACGTCAACATCGAGATCAAGCTCTGAGGGCGGGTTCGACATGGCTGACATCAACAACAAGATTTCGAAGGGCCTGCTGGGCACCAAGCTCGGCATGACCCAGGTCTGGAACGAGAACGGCAAGCTCATCCCCGTCACGGTGATCGAGCTCGCGCCGAACGTGGTCACGCAGGTGCGCACGGCTGAGAAGGACGGCTACTCGGCCATCCAGATCGCCGCCGGCGCCATCGACCCGCGCAAGGTCAACAAGCCGCTCTCGGGCCACTTCGAGGCCGCGGGCGTCACGCCCCGTCGCCACCTCGCGGAGATCCGCACCGCCGACGCCGCCGAGTACTCGCTCGGTCAGGAGCTGACGGTCGACGGCACCTTCGAGGCCGGCCAGCTCGTCGACGTCGTCGGCACGAGCAAGGGTAAGGGCACCGCTGGTGTCATGAAGCGCCACAACTTCAAGGGCGTCTCGGCTTCGCACGGTGCGCACCGCAACCACCGCAAGCCCGGTTCGATCGGCGCCTCGTCGACCCCGAGCCGCGTCTTCAAGGGCATGCGCATGGCCGGCCGTATGGGCGCCGAGCGCGTGACCGTCCTCAACCTCACGGTTCACGCCGTCGACGCCGAGAAGGGTCTGCTGCTCGTCAAGGGCGCCGTCCCCGGCGCGCGCGGCCGCACCGTGTACGTCCGCAACGCTGTGAAGGGGGCCTGAGTTAGATGGCTGACTCGACTCTCGCTCTCGACGTTCTGGGCATCGACGGCAACAAGGCCGGCTCGGTCGAGCTGCCCGCCTCGGTGTTCGACGTCAAGACGAACATCCCGCTGATCCACCAGGTCGTCGTCGCGCAGCTCGCCGCGGCTCGCCAGGGCACCCACTCGACCAAGCGTCGCGGTGAGGTCTCGGGCGCCGGCCGCAAGCCCTTCAAGCAGAAGGGCACGGGTAACGCCCGTCAGGGCTCGATCCGCGCGCCGCACATGACCGGCGGTGGCATCGTCCACGGCCCGAAGCCGCGCGACTACTCGCAGCGCACCCCCAAGAAGATGATCGCCGCCGCCCTCGCGGGTGCGCTCAGCGACCGTCTGCGGGGCGACCGCATCCACGTCGTCGAGTCGTTCGGTGTGTCCGAGCCCTCGACCAAGGCTGCCGCCTCCTTCCTCGCGAAGGTGTCGCCCGCCAAGAACGTGCTCGTCGTGCTCGACCGCGAGGACGACTTCGGCTACCTGAGCGTGCGCAACCTCGGTTACGTGCACGTGCTGATGGCCGACCAGCTGAACGCCTACGACGTGCTCGTCTCGGACGACATCGTCTTCACCAAGGCCGCCATCGACGCGTTCATCGCGCAGAAGGCCGGCGCCACTGAGGAGGTCTCGGCATGACCGCCGTCCAGAAGGACCCGCGCGACGTCATCCTGGCGCCGGTCGTCTCGGAGAAGAGCTACGGGCTGATCGACGAGGGCAAGTACACGTTCATCGTGGACCCCCGCTCGAACAAGACCGAGATCAAGCTCGCGATCGAGAAGATCTTCGGCGTCAAGGTGGCTTCGGTCAACACGATCAACCGCGTCGGCAAGGCCCGTCGCACCCGCTTCGGCATCGGCAAGCGCAAGGACACCAAGCGCGCCATCGTGACGCTCAAGTCGGGCACCATCGACATCTTCACGGCAGTCGGCTGACGGTCGGGGAGGAAGAGAGAACATGGCTATTCGCAACTACAAGCCCACGACCCCCGGTCGCCGCGGCTCGTCGGTGGCTGACTTCGCCGAGATCACCCGATCGACGCCCGAGAAGTCGCTGCTGCGCCCGCTGTCCAAGACCGGTGGCCGCAACAACCAGGGCCGCATCACGACGCGTCACATCGGTGGTGGCCACAAGCGCCAGTACCGCGTGATCGACTTCCGTCGCAACGACAAGGACGGCGTCGACGCCAAGGTCGCGCACATCGAGTACGACCCCAACCGCACGGCGCGCATCGCTCTGCTCCACTACGTGGACGGCACGAAGCGCTACATCCTGGCGCCGAACAAGCTGCAGCAGGGTGACGTCGTCGAGTCGGGTCCGAACGCCGACATCAAGCCCGGCAACAACCTGCCGCTGCGCAACATCCCGACGGGTACCGTCATCCACGCCATCGAGCTCCGCCCCGGCGGCGGCGCGAAGATGGCGCGCTCGGCGGGCGCCTCGGTGCGTCTCGTCGCGAAGGACGGCCCCTACGCGCAGCTGCGTCTGCCCTCGGGCGAGGTCCGCAACGTCGACGCGCGCTGCCGCGCGACGATCGGCGAGGTCGGCAACGCCGAGCAGTCGAACATCAACTGGGGCAAGGCCGGCCGCAAGCGCTGGAAGGGCGTCCGCCCGACCGTCCGCGGTGTCGCCATGAACCCGGTCGACCACCCGCACGGTGGTGGTGAGGGCAAGACCTCCGGTGGTCGTCACCCGGTCTCGCCGTGGGGTCAGCCTGAGGGCCGCACCCGCCACGCCAACAAGGAAAGCGACAAGCTCATCGTGCGTCGCCGTAACGCCGGCAAGAAGCGCAAGTAGGAGTAAAGAAGATGCCCCGCAGTCTGAAGAAGGGCCCCTTCGTCGACGAGCACCTGCTGCGCAAGGTTGTCTCGCAGAACGAAGCCGGCACCAAGAACGTGATCAAGACCTGGTCGCGTCGTTCGATGATCATCCCCGCCATGCTGGGACACACCATCGCCGTGCACGACGGCCGCAAGCACATCCCCGTGTTCGTCACGGAGACGCTGGTCGGCCACAAGCTGGGCGAGTTCGCGCCCACCCGCACCTTCCGCGGCCACGAGAAGGACGACAAGAAGGGCCGTCGCCGCTGATCGCGGTGACGCAAGAGGAGAAGAAATGGTGGAGTCCATCGCACGCGTGCGACACATCCGCGTGACCCCTCAGAAGGCTCGTCGTGTCGTCGCGCTCATCAAGGGCAAGCAGGCCCAGGAGGCGCTCGCGATCCTGAAGTTCGCGCCGCAGTCGGCTTCGGAGCCGATCTACAAGCTTGTCGCGTCGGCCATGGCCAACGCGCAGGTGAAGGCCGACAAGGACGGCGAGTACCTGGACGAGCAGGACCTGTTCGTCAAGAACGCCTACGTGGACGAGGGCACGACGCTCAAGCGTTTCCAGCCCCGTGCACAGGGTCGCGCGTTCCAGATCAAGAAGCGCACGAGCCACATCACGGTCGTGCTCTCGACGCCGGAGGTCGCTGAGACCGCTGGCGACAGCAAGAAGAAGGCGAGCAAGTAATGGGACAGAAAGTCAGCCCCTACGGCTTCCGCCTCGGCATCACCACGGACCACGTCTCGCGCTGGTTCTCGGACTCGACGAAGCCGGGTCAGCGTTACGCCGACTACGTGGCCGAGGACATCAAGATCCGCAAGCTGCTGCAGACGAACCTCGACCGCGCCGGCGTGAGCCGGATCGAGATCGAGCGCACGCGTGACCGCGTCCGCGTCGACATTCACACGGCCCGTCCGGGCATCGTGATCGGTCGTCGTGGCGCGGAGGCCGAGCGCATCCGCGGCGAGCTCGAGAAGCTCACTGGCAAGCAGATCCAGCTGAACATCCTCGAGGTCAAGAACCCCGAGGCCGACGCTCAGCTCGTCGCCCAGGGCGTCGCCGAGCAGCTCAGCGCCCGCGTGGCCTTCCGCCGCGCGATGCGCAAGGGCCTGCAGGGTGCCCAGCGCGCCGGCGCCAAGGGCGTCCGGATCCAGGTCTCGGGCCGCCTCGGCGGCGCGGAGATGAGCCGTTCGGAGTTCTACCGCGAGGGTCGTGTGCCGCTGCACACGCTGCGCGCGAACATCGACTACGGCTTCTACGAGGCCAAGACCACCTTCGGCCGCATCGGCGTGAAGGTGTGGATCTACAAGGGCGACCTCACCAACAAGGAACTCGCGCGCGAGCAGGCCAACATGAAGCCGGCCCGTGACCGCGACCGTGGCGGCCGCCGTGGCCCGCGTCGTGACGACGCGGCTGCTCCGGCCGTGGAAGGAGCTTCGGCGTAATGCTCATCCCCCGCAAGGTCAAGTACCGCAAGCAGCACCACCCCAAGCGGGATGGTCAGGCGACGGGTGGCACCAAGGTCTCCTTCGGTGAGTTCGGCATCCAGGCGCTCACGCCCGCTTACGTGACCAACCGTCAGATCGAGTCCGCTCGTATCGCCATGACGCGTCACATCAAGCGTGGCGGAAAGGTGTGGATCAACATCTACCCCGACCGTCCGCTCACGAAGAAGCCCGCCGAGACCCGCATGGGTTCGGGTAAGGGCTCGCCGGAGTGGTGGGTCGCCAACGTCAAGCCGGGTCGCGTCCTCTTCGAGGTCGCCGGCGTCAACGAGCAGCTGGCTCGTGAGGCCCTGACCCGTGCCATTCACAAGCTGCCTCTGAAGGCACGCATCATCAAGCGCGAGGAGGGCGACGCGTAATGGCGATCGGCACCAAGGAGCTCGCCACGAGCGAGCTCGACACGTTCGAGGACCAGCGCCTCGTCGAGGAGCTGCGCAAGGCCAAGGAAGAGCTGTTCAACCTGCGCTTCCAGTCGGCCACCGGCCAGCTCGAGAGCCACGGCCGCATCCGCGCCGTCAAGCGCGACATCGCGCGGCTCTACACCGTCATCCGTGAGCGCGAGCTCGGCATCCGTGCCACGCCCGCTCCGGTCGAGGTGAAGGCCAAGAAGAGCAAGGCGAAGAAGTCGGACGAGACTTCGGCCGCCGAGGGAGAGGCTGAGTGATGGCCACCGAGAAGAAGGTCGGCGAGCACGCCGAGCACGACGTCCGTGACGTGGACGCCCGTGGCTACCGCAAGTCGGCCCGCGGCTACGTCGTGAGCGACAAGATGGACAAGACGATCGTCGTCGAGGTCGAGGACCGCGTGAAGCACCCCCTCTACGGCAAGGTCATCCGTCGCACCAAGAAGCTCAAGGCGCACGACGAGCAGAACACCGCCGGCATCGGCGACCTCGTTCTGATCAACGAGACCCGTCCGCTCAGCGCCACGAAGCGCTGGCGCCTGGTTGAGATCCTGGAGAAGGCCAAGTGATCCAGACTGAGACCCGCCTCAAGGTCGCCGACAACACCGGCGCGAAGGAGCTGCTCACCATCCGCGTGCTCGGTGGTTCGAACCGCCGTTACGCCGGCGTGGGCGACACCATCGTCGCGACGGTCAAGGACGCGATCCCGGGCGGCAACGTGAAGAAGGGCGACGTCGTCAAGGCGGTCGTCGTCCGCACCGTCAAGCAGACGCGTCGTGCTGACGGTTCGTACATCAAGTTCGACGAGAACGCCGCCGTGATCCTGAAGAACGACGGGGAGCCCCGCGGCACCCGCATCTTCGGCCCGGTCGGCCGCGAGCTTCGTGACCGCAAGTTCATGAAGATCGTCTCGCTCGCCCCGGAGGTGCTGTAACCCATGGCGAAGATCAAGAAGGGTGACCTGGTCCAGGTCATCACGGGCGCCAAGCAGGACCGCGGCGGAGACCGCGGCAAGCAGGGCAAGGTCCTCGAGGTCGTCGACGGCGGCCAGCGTGTCGTCGTCGAGGGCGTCAACTACATCACGAAGCACAACCGGATCGGTCAGACCCAGCGCGGCACCAAGACCGGTGGCATCGAGACGTACGAGGCCCCCATCCACATTTCCAACGTCGCGCTCGTCGACCCCGACACGAAGAAGCCGACCCGCGTCGGCTTCCGCGTGGAGGAGCAGGTCAAGGACGGCGTCAAGAAGACTGTTCGCGTTCGTTTCGCGAAGAAGTCGGGTAAGGACATCTGACAGTGAGCACCATTGACGCGCAGGCTGGCAAAATCCAGCCGCGCCTGAAGCAGGTCTACCGCGACCAGATCCGCCAGAAGCTGCAGGACGAGTTCGGCTACGACAACGTCATGCAGATCCCTGGCCTGGTCAAGGTCGTCGTCAACACCGGTGTCGGCGAGGCAGCTCGCGACTCCAAGGTGATCGAGGGCGCGGTCGCAGACCTCACCGCCATCACCGGTCAGAAGCCCGTCGTCACCAAGGCGAAGAAGTCGATCGCGCAGTTCAAGCTGCGTGAGGGCCAGGCCATCGGCGCGCACGTCACCCTCCGCGGTGACCGCGCCTGGGAGTTCCTGGACCGCCTGATCTCGCTGGCCCTGCCCCGCATCCGCGACTTCCGCGGCCTGTCGGGCAAGCAGTTCGACGGGAACGGCAACTACACGTTCGGTCTCCAGGAGCAGTCGGTGTTCCACGAGATCGACCAGGACAAGATCGACCGCGTGCGTGGTTTCGACATCACGGTCGTGACCACCGCGAAGACGGACGACGAGGGCCGCGCGCTTCTGCGTCACCTCGGCTTCCCCTTCCGCACGGAGGACCAGCAGGCCTGAGCTCGCTCTCAGGTCGGTCTGCGGTAAGATCGAGCGTTTGTGTTTCCGCCGCCGGCTGGGGCATGCCCCGGCCGGCGGCGGAACCGCGAAGCGACAACTGAATACGGATCAATCATCGAAGGCCGTCTGTCGTGTAACGGCAGCCGGAACCTCATGAACAAAGGACACGTCATATGACGATGACAGACCCGGTCGCAGACATGCTGACCCGTCTGCGCAACGCGAACTCGGCGCACCACGACAGCGTGTCGCTGCCGTCGAGCAAGCTGAAGACGCACATCGCGGAGATCCTCAAGCAGGAGGGCTACATCGCCGCCTGGGAGGAGACCGACGCGCGCGTCGGCAAGACCCTCACGATGACGCTCAAGTACGGCCCGAACCGCGAGCGGTCGATCGCCGGCATCAAGCGCGTCTCGAAGCCCGGCCTCCGGGTGTACGCGAAGTCGACCGAGCTGCCCCGCGTGCTCGGCGGACTCGGCGTCGCCATCCTGTCCACCTCCTCCGGTCTTCTCACCGACCGTCAGGCTGAGCAGAAGGGCGTGGGCGGAGAAGTTCTCGCCTACGTGTGGTGATCCCTCATGTCGCGTATTGGACGTCTTCCCATTGACATCCCCGCCGGCGTCACTGTGACGGTCGACGGGCAGCAGGTTGCCGTGAAGGGCCCCAAGGGCGAGCTCGCGCTCACCGTGGCGCGCCCCATCGAGGTCAAGGTCGAGGAGAACCAGGTTCTCGTCACCCGTCCGGACGACGAGCGCGAGTCGCGTTCGCTGCACGGCCTCACGCGCACCCTGATCAACAACAACATCATCGGCGTGACCCAGGGCTACACCAAGGGCCTCGAGGTCGTCGGCACCGGTTACCGCGTGGCGCAGAAGGGCTCGGCTGTCGAGTTCGCTCTGGGCTTCTCGCACCCCGTCACCGTCGAGCCGCCGGCCGGCATCACGTTCACCGTCGAGGGCAACAACAAGCTGACGGTGAGCGGCATCGACAAGCAGGCCGTCGGTGAGACCGCCGCCAACATCCGCAAGATCCGCAAGCCTGAGCCGTACAAGGGCAAGGGTGTCCGCTACGCGGGCGAGGTCGTGCGTCGCAAGGCCGGAAAGGCTGGTAAGTAATCATGGCTGTGAAGTCGAAGTCCGCAGCGCGTACGCGCCGTCACACTCGCCTTCGCAAGAAGGTCGTCGGCACCGAGGTCCGTCCTCGTCTCGTCGTGACCCGTTCGGCCCGCCACGTCTTCGTGCAGCTGGTCGACGACAGCAAGGGTCACACCGTGGCCTCTGCTTCGACGCTCGAGACCGACCTGCGCGGTCTCGAGGGTGACAAGACCGCGAAGGCCCGCAAGGTCGGCGAGCTGATCGCCGAGCGCGCGAAGGCCGCCGGTTTCACCGACGTCGTGTTCGACCGCGGTGGCAACCGCTACGCGGGTCGCGTCGCGGCGATCGCCGAGGGCGCCCGTGAAGGGGGGCTGAACCTGTGAGTGACAACAAGGAGACCGAAGTGACCACCGAGGCCCCCGAGGCCGGCGCCGAGCAGGCGCAGACCGAGCAGCGCACCGAGCGCGGTGACCGCCGCGGTGGCCGTGGCGACCGCAACCAGGGCCGTGGCGGTCGTGACCGCAACGACCGCGGTGCCGACAACCAGTTCCTCGAGCGCGTCGTCACGATCAACCGCGTGTCGAAGGTCGTGAAGGGTGGTCGTCGCTTCAGCTTCACCGCTCTCGTGGTCGTCGGCGACGGCAACGGCGTGGTCGGTGTCGGCTACGGCAAGGCCCGCGAGGTGCCCCTGGCCATCTCGAAGGGTGTCGAGGACGCGAAGCGCAACTTCTTCCGCGTGCCCCGCGCCGGTGCCACGATTCCCCACCCCGTTCAGGGTGAGGCCGCCGCTGGCGTCGTCATGCTCCGTCCGGCCTCGGCCGGTACCGGTGTTATCGCCGGTGGCCCCGTGCGCGCCGTGCTCGAGTGCGCCGGTATCCACGACGTGCTGTCGAAGTCGCTCGGTTCGTCGAACACGATCAACATCGTGCACGCGACCGTCGAGGCCCTGAAGCAGCTCGAGGAGCC
This sequence comes from Microbacterium sp. NPDC096154, assembly GCF_040302945.1. NCBI lineage: Bacteria > Bacillati > Actinomycetota > Actinomycetes > Micrococcales > Microbacteriaceae > Microbacterium > Microbacterium sp. NPDC096154. The sequence goes on along the minus strand of NZ_JBEOSM010000002.1, from coordinate 318,088 downwards.
CCGTGCGGTCGCCGCGCGTCGTGGCCTCGAGTTCGACCAGGTCGCGCCGGCACGTCTCGTCCGTGCGGAGGCCGAGGCGGCCGCCGCGAGCGCGAAGGCAGGTGCGTGATGGCTGCTCGTCTGAAGGTGACGCAGGTCAAGTCCAAGGTGAGCGAGAAGCAGAACCAGCGCGACACGCTGCGTTCGCTCGGTCTCAAGCGGATCGGCGACTCGGTCGTCCGTCCCGACGACGCCCAGACGCGCGGCTACGTGCGTGCGGTCGCCCACCTCGTGAATGTTGAGGAGATCGACTGATGGCTGAGAAGAAGGCCGAGAGCACCGAGGCGAAGCGCCCCGGTGTGCTGAAGGTGCACCACCTCCGTCCGGTCCCGGGCGCCAACACCGCCAAGACCCGCGTGGGTCGCGGTGAGGGCTCGAAGGGCAAGACGGCCGGTCGCGGTACGAAGGGCACGAAGGCCCGCTACAGCGTCCGCCCCGGCTTCGAGGGTGGCCAGATGCCGCTGCACATGCGCACGCCCAAGCTGCGCGGCTTCAAGAACCCGTTCCGCGTGGAGTACCAGGTCGTGAACCTGGACAAGCTCGCGGAGCTGTACCCGACCGGTGGCGACGTGACCGTCGCCGACCTGGTCGCCAAGGGTGCGGTTCGCAAGAACGAGAAGGTCAAGGTTCTCGGAAACGGCGAGATCGCCGTGGCCCTGAACGTCTCGGTCGACAAGGTCTCCGGCTCGGCTGAGCAGAAGATCGTCGCCGCCGGCGGCAGCGTCAAGTAATCCGCGTCAAGGGCCCGGGAGCGTTCGCTCCCGGGCCCTTGCGTTAGCCTGGAGGTCGGCGTCATCGGCGCTGGATCTTCATCTCTCGGGGAGGCACGTCCTTGTTCAGCGCCATCGCGCGGATCTTCCGCACGCCGGATCTGCGGCGGAAGATCGGATTCACCCTCGCGATCATCGCGATCTATCGCTTCGGTGCGCACGTGCCGGCCCCGTTCGTCAACTTCCCGAACGTCCAGGACTGCATCGACCAGACCTCGGGCACCGACGGCCTGCTGTCGCTCGTGAACCTGTTCTCGGGCGGCGCCCTGCTGCAGCTGTCGATCTTCGCGCTCGGTGTGATGCCGTACATCACCGCGACGATCATCACGCAGCTGCTGCGCGTGGTCATCCCGCACTTCGAGACCCTCTACAAGGAGGGCCAGGCGGGTCAGGCCAAGCTCACGCAGTACACGCGCTACCTGACGATCGCGCTGGCGCTGCTGCAGTCGACGACGCTGGTGACGGTGGCCCGCACGGGCCAGCTGTTCGGCGTGACGGGCGTGCAGTCCTGCAACGAGCTGCTGGTCAACCAGGCCTGGTGGGCGCAGCTGCTGATGATCATCACGATGACCGCCGGCACCGGCCTCATCATGTGGTTCGCCGAGCTGGTGACGGAGCGCGGCATCGGCAACGGCATGTCGCTGCTCATCTTCACGTCGATCGCCGCGACGTTCCCCGCCGCGATGGGCGCCATCTGGGCCGCCCGCGGCTTCGAGATCTTCCTGCTGGTGCTCGCGGTCGGCGTCGTGGTCGTCGCCCTGGTCGTGTTCGTCGAGCAGTCGCAGCGCCGCATCCCGGTGCAGTACGCCAAGCGCATGGTGGGTCGTCGCACGTACGGCGGCACCAACACCTACATCCCGATCAAGGTGAACACGGCCGGCGTCGTGCCCGTGATCTTCGCGTCGTCGCTGCTGTACATCCCCGCCCTGATCGCGCAGTTCAACACCCCGGTTGGCGAGACGCCGCCGGCGTGGGTCACGTGGATCTCGCAGTACCTGACGACGGGTGACCACCCGCTGTACATGGCGATCTACTTCCTGCTGATCATCGGCTTCACGTACTTCTACGTGGCGATCACCTTCAACCCGGTCGAGGTCGCCGACAACATGAAGAAGTACGGCGGCTTCATCCCGGGCATCCGCGCGGGCCGTCCGACGGCCGAGTACCTCGACTACGTGCTCACGCGCATCACGCTGCCCGGCTCGATCTACCTCGGTCTCATCGCCCTCATCCCGCTGATCGCGCTGGCGACCGTGGGCGCCAACCAGAACTTCCCGTTCGGCGGCGCCTCGATCCTGATCATCGTGGGTGTGGGCCTTGAGACCGTCAAGCAGATCGATGCGCAGCTGCAGCAGCGCCACTACGAAGGGCTCCTCCGATGACCTCCACTCGTCTTCTGATCGTCGGACCGCAGGGCTCGGGCAAGGGCACCCAGGGCGTGCGCATCGCGGAGGCGTTCGGCATCCCCGTCGTGTCGACCGGAGACATCTTCCGCGCCAACATCAAGGAGGGCACCGAGCTGGGCCTCCAGGTGAAGGCCATCACCGACGCCGGCGATCTCGTGTCGGATGAGCTGACCAGCGCGATCGTGCGCGACCGCCTGTCGCAGCCGGATGCGGCCGAGGGCTTCCTGCTCGACGGCTTCCCCCGCAACGTGGCGCAGGTGGCGCTGCTCGATGAGTTCCTGCAGGGCCGCGAGGAGTCGCTCGACGCCGTGATCGAGCTCGACGTGCCCCGCGAGGAGAGCCTCGCCCGCATCGCGCTGCGCGCGAAGGAGCAGGGTCGCTCGGACGACACCGAGGCCGCCATCGCGCACCGTCTCGACATCTACGAGCGCGAGACCGCGCCCATCCTGGCCGTGTACCGCACGCGCGACATCGTCGACACGATCGATGGCGTCGGCAGCCTCGACGAGATCACCGAGCGCATCTTCGCGGCGCTCGAGGCTCGCGGGCTCGTGCGCGGCGCGGCCGCCTGACGCGGGCCGACGTGATCTTCCGCAAGTCGATCTACAAGACCCCCGCGCAGCTGCGCGCGATGGTCGAGCCCGGTCTCATCACCGCGGCGGCCCTCGAGGCCGTGCGTCCGCTGATCCGGCCCGGCGCGACCACCCTGCAGCTCGACGCCGAGGCGAACCGCGTCATCACCGAGCGCGGCGCGCGGTCGAACTTCCAGCTGGTGCGTGGCTACCGGCACACGATCTGCGCGTCGGTCAACGACGCGGTCGTGCACGGCATCCCGAACGACGTGCCGCTGCAGCCGGGCGACATCGTGTCGATCGACTGTGGTGCCGAGACGCCGGACGGCTGGAACGGCGACTCGGCGATCACCGTCGTGATCCCCGATCCGGAGCGACCGGATGTCGTCGCGCAGCGCGAGGAGCTCTCCCGCGTGACCGAGGGCTCGATGTGGGCCGGCATCGCCGCGCTCGCGTCGGCCAAGCGGCTCGGCGAGGTGGGCGCCGCGATCCAGGACCACATCGAGGCCAACCCGCTGTCGTTCACGGGTGAGCCCGCGGGCATCCTGCGTGAATACGTGGGTCACGGCATCGGCCGCAAGATGCACGAGGCGCCCTCGATCTTCAACTACCGCACGTCCGACCTGGGGGCGGAGATCAAGCCCGGCCTCGCGGTGTGCATCGAGCCGATGATGACGGCCGGATCGGATGAGACGTTCGTCGAGGACGACGACTGGACGGTCTCGACGGTCGACGGATCGATGGGCTCCCACTGGGAGCACAGTGTGGCCGTGCACGACAATGGCATCTGGGTGCTGACCGCACCCGACGGCGGCGCCGCCGGCCTCGCGCCCTTCGGTGTGACGCCGACCCCGATCGCCTGAACCCCGACGGGCTGGCCGAGACGACAGCCTGACCTCCCGAGAGCCTCACCGAGACGACAGGAAGCGCACCATGGCGAACGGCAAGACGACGAACTGGGCCGCGATCTGGATCTCGGCGGGCGTGGTCGTGCTGCTGGTGGTCGTCGGCGGCCTCGTGGTGTGGATGAACAACCAGGCGTCGGCTCCGGCCTCGTCGCCCGGTTCGGCCGTGGTCGACGAGGAGACGGGTGCCATCGCGGTGGGCGAGGGCGAGAACGTGATCGACGAGTACGTCGACTTCATGTGCCCCATCTGCGGGGAGTACAACGAGCTGTACGGCGAGACGGTGCACGACCTGGTCGAGGAGGGGCGCGTCACGCTCAACCTGCACCCGATCTCGATCCTCGACCGGTACTCGCAGGGCACCGAGTACTCGACGCGATCGGCAGCCGCGGCGTACTGCGTCGCCGACGCGAACCCCGAAGCGGTGTACCCGTTCTTCCAGGAGCTGTTCGACAACCAGCCCGAGGAGGGGTCGACCGGCCTGAGCGACGACGAGCTGAGCGGGTTCGCATCGGACGCGGGTGCGCCGGATGCCGCGGAGTGCATCGCGAGCGACGAGTACCACGACTACGTGACGCAGATCACCGAGGAGACGCCGGTGCAGCCGGGTGCCCAGGGGATCGGCACGCCGACCGTGCTGCTGAACGGCGAGTTCGTGTCGCTGACGGGCGACCCGCAGGCCGACATCGTCGCCCAGCTGAAGTAAGCGGCCCTGCCATAGGGGCGACACGCCGAGTTGCCGACACGCCCGGAAGCGCCTAACATAGATCTTTGGTGCTTTGCGCCTGTTTTCGGCGTGTCGTCGAGACGGGCATCGCGCACCGAAACCCACTCACCGCAGACCGACCGGCCTGCACAAGCAAAGCGAGTCTATGGCGAAAAAAGACGGTGTCATCGAGATCGAGGGCGTGATCACCGAGGCGCTGCCCAACGCGATGTTCCGCGTTGAGCTGACGAACGGGCACAAGGTCCTCGCAACGATCTCGGGCAAGATGCGGCAGAACTACATCCGCATCATCCCCGAGGACCGCGTGGTCGTGGAGCTGAGCCCCTACGACCTGACGCGCGGACGCATCGTCTACCGCTACCGCTGACCCGCGCTGCTCGGCTTCCGGTCGAGAAGTAACGGCCGTGCCCCGCTCGGGGCCGGTACGAAGACAGCGAAAGAAGAATCATGAAGGTCAACCCCAGCGTCAAGCCGATCTGCGACCACTGCAAGGTGATTCGTCGCCACGGCCGCGTCATGGTCATCTGCAAGAGCAACCCGCGCCACAAGCAGCGCCAGGGCTGATGCGAGCCCTTCGGGGCTCACATCCTGCAGCACAACTCAATATCTGAATCAGGCAGGATCAGAACCCGCGCAAGCGGGGGACACCTCGGGGCGGAGGCCCGGGCACCGATCCTGCTCCATACCTCCACAACAATCAGGAGATTCGCATGGCACGTCTTGCCGGCGTCGACATCCCGCGCGACAAGCGCGTGGTGATCGCCCTCACGTACATCTACGGCGTTGGACGCACTCGCTCGAACGAGATCCTCGCCGCCACTGGCATCAGCCCCGAGATCCGCGTCAAGGACCTGAACGACGACCAGCTCGTCGCGCTCCGTGACTACATCGAGGGCAACTACAAGGTCGAGGGTGATCTGCGCCGCGAGGTCGCCGCCGACATCCGTCGCAAGGTCGAGATCGGCTCGTACGAGGGTCTCCGCCACCGCCGCGGCCTGCCGGTCCGCGGTCAGCGCACCAAGACCAACGCGCGTACGCGCAAGGGTCCCAAGCGCACCGTCGCCGGTAAGAAGAAGGCCCGCTAAGCGCGGAAGGTTTAGGAGAACACCATGGCTGCACCCAAGACCAGTGCCGCGCGCAAGCCGCGCCGCAAGGAGAAGAAGAACATCGCCGTGGGCCAGGCCCACATCAAGTCGACGTTCAACAACACGATCGTGTCGATCACCGACCCGACCGGCGCCGTCATCAGCTGGACCTCGGCTGGTGGCGTGGGCTTCAAGGGCTCGCGCAAGTCGACGCCGTACGCCGCCGGTATGGCCGCCGAGTCGGCCGCCCGCCAGGCGCAGGAGCACGGCGTCAAGAAGGTCGACGTGTTCGTGAAGGGCCCGGGCTCGGGCCGCGAGACCGCGATCCGCTCGCTGCAGGCCGCTGGCCTCGAGGTCGGTTCGATCCAGGACGTGACGCCGCAGGCGCACAACGGCTGCCGCCCGCCCAAGCGCCGCCGCGTCTGACGTGATCCCCGCCGGGGTGCACGGCCTCGAGCCTGCGCCCCGGCGTCTCGTCGTCCCACGGCCGCGCGCCCCTCAGGGGGATCGTCCCTCGCAGGATGATGTGCGTCCGTCCGAGAACAACTCAAGACCTCATCCACGCAAGTGTCATATAGCGGGCACTTGATCGAAAGGAACACACAGTGCTCATTGCACAGCGTCCCACCCTCACCGAGGAGAAGATCTCGGAGTTCCGCAGCCGGTTCGTCGTCGAGCCCCTCGAGCCCGGCTTCGGCTACACCATCGGGAACGCGCTGCGTCGCAGCCTGCTCTCGTCGATCCCCGGCGCGGCGGTGACCAGCATCCGCATCGACGGCGTGCTGCACGAGTTCAGCACCATCCCCGGTGTGAAGGAGGATGTCACCGAGATCATCCTCAACATCAAGCAGCTCGTGGTGTCGAGCGAGCGCGACGAGCCCATCACCGCGTACCTGCGCAAGACGGGCGCCGGCGAGGTCACGGCCGCCGACATCTCGGCTCCGGCCGGTGTCGAGGTGCACAACCCCGAGCTGGTCATCGCGACGCTCAACGACACCGCCAAGTTCGAGCTCGAGCTCACGATCGAGCGTGGCCGCGGCTACGTGTCGGCCGTGCAGAACCGCAACGAGTACGCCGAGGCCGGCCAGATCCCGGTCGACTCGATCTACTCGCCGGTGCTCAAGGTCAGCTACCGCGTCGAGGCGACTCGTGCCGGTGAGCGCACCGACTTCGACAAGCTCGTGCTGGACGTCGAGACCAAGCCGTCGATCGCCCCGCGCGACGCCGTGGCTTCGGCCGGCCGCACGCTGGTCGAGCTGTTCGGCCTGGCCCGCGAGCTGAACGTCGAGGCCGAGGGCATCGAGATCGGCCCCGCGCCGGTCGAGACCGTGCTCTCGAACGAGCTGTCGATGCCGATCGAGGACCTCGACCTGTCGGTCCGCTCGTACAACTGCCTCAAGCGCGAGGGAATCAACACGGTCAGCGAGCTCGTCGCCCTCTCGGAGACGCAGCTCATGAACATCCGCAACTTCGGACAGAAGTCGGTGGACGAGGTGCGCGACAAGCTCACCTCGCTCGGCCTGTCGCTGAAGGACTCGGTGCCCGGCTTCGAGGGCAGCGGCTTCTACGGCGGCTACGACGACGAGTCGATCTGATCCGTTTCGACTTCTGACTTCCGCCCGGCGGCTGTCAGGTCAACAGCTTTCTGACACTGGAGTAACAACAACATGCCTAAGCCCACGAAGGGTCCCCGCCTCGGAGGCGGCCCCGCCCACGAGCGTCTGCTTCTCGCGAACCTCGCGGCGGCCCTGTTCACCCACAAGTCGATCAAGACGACCGAGACCAAGGCCAAGCGCCTGCGTCCGCTCGCCGAGCGCCTGATCACGAAGGCGAAGCGCGGCGACCTGCACGCGCGCCGCAGCGTGCTCTCGGTGATCGGTGACAAGGATGTCGTGCACACCCTGTTCGCCGAGATCGCGCCGCTGGTGGCCGACCGCGAGGGTGGCTACACCCGCATCACCAAGGTCGGCAACCGCAAGGGCGACAACGCGCCCATGGCCGTGATCGAGCTCGTCCTCGAGCCCGTCACCCCGAAGGCCAAGAAGGCCGCTCCGGCCGCCGAGACGGCTCCGGTCGTCGAGGAGGCCCCGGCCGAGGAGGCTCCCGCCGAGGAGACCGCCGCCGAGGAGACCCCCGCTGAGGAGACCCCGGCCGAGGCGACCGAGGCTCCGGCCGAGGAGGCCACGGAGGCCGAGGAGAAGTAATTCCCCTCACCACTCGCACGAAGGGCCCCGCCGTACGGCGGGGCCCTTCGTCGTTCCCGGGCGCTTACGCTGGATAGGTGCCCGCCACTGACGACAACACCCCGCAGCCCCGCATGAACGTCGAGTCGTTCAACCTCGATCATCGCGCCGTGAAGGCGCCGTACCTGCGTGTCGCCGACCGCAAGGTGCTGCCGCACGGCGACGTGATCGTGAAGTACGACGTGCGGTTCGCGCAGCCGAACGTCGGGCACCTGCCGATGCCGGCCATCCACTCGCTCGAGCACCTGTTCGCCGAGAAGTCGCGCAACCACTCCGACCGTGTCATCGACTTCTCGCCGATGGGCTGCCAGACGGGGTTCTACCTGATCCTGCAGGGCGACCACGGCTTCGACGAGGTCGAGCAGCTCGTGGCCGCGACGCTGCAGGACATCCTGGAGGCAACCGAGGTGCCTGCCGCGAACGAGATCCAGTGCGGATGGGGCGCCAACCACACGCTGCAGGGCGCACAGGATGCCGCTCGCGCCTTCCTCGCGGAGCGCGCCGGCTGGGCGCAGGTGTTTCCCGGCGAGCTCGCCTGACGGGCGCCTGACGTGACGGGTGAGGGCATCGCGGTCATCCTGGTCGCCATGGACGAGGAGGCCGCGCCGTTCGTGGAGCGCGCCGACGAGGTGAGCCGGCCGACGCGCATCGGCGGCGCCGAGCACCGCGGCATCGTGCTGGGCGGACGGACGCACGTGCTGGTGCGCACGGGCATCGGCATGGTCAACGGCGCGCACGCGGCGGCCGGCGCGATCGCGCGCTACGGCGAGGGCGTGCACCTGGTGAGCGCCGGATCGGCCGGAGGGCTCGCGAAGGGCGTGCAGGTCGGCGACGTGGTCGTGAGCGACTCGCTCGTGAACGTCGGCGCGGATGCCCGTGCCTTCGGCTACGCACTGGGCCAGGTGCCGGGCATGCCAGTGGCGTACGACGGCGACGCGCAGCTGCGCGGGGCGCTGCTGGGCGCCCGCGGCGAGCTGACCGTGCGCGAGGGCGCGATCGGGTCGGGCGAGCGGTTCGTGACGTCGGAGCTGGCCGAGCAGCTGCGAGGCGACTTCCCGCATCTGCTCGCGGTCGACATGGAGTCGGCCGCCATCGCGCAGGTGGCCCACAACCACGGCACCCGTTTCGTGTCGGTGCGCGCGGTCTCCGATCTGTGCGCGCCCGACGGCACCGAGTTCCTCACGCACATCGACGACGCAGCCGACCGCTCGGCGCAGCTCGTGGTGCGGGCCCTGTCGGCTCTCTGAGCCGCGGCGACGCCGCATAGGCTGGTGTCCGTGCCCCGCATCCGCCTCGACATCGCCTACGACGGCACGTACTTCCGGGGCTGGGCGCGGCAGCCGGGCCTGCGCACGGTGCAGGGGACGCTCGAGGGGGCGCTGGAGCGCATCATCGGCTCTCCCGTGCCGCTCACCGTGGCGGGCCGCACCGACGCCGGCGTGCACGCGACCGGACAGGTGGCGCATGCCGACCTCGACGACGAGCAGTGGGCCCGTGCGACGCAGCGTCGTCGGGATGTGCCGCATCCGGATGATCCTGTCGCGCCGCTGGCACGCCGCCTGACGGGCGTGCTGGGCCAGTACGCCGACGTGGCGGTGTCGCGCACGTCGACGGCGCCCGAGGGCTTCGACGCGCGCTTCTCGGCCACCTGGCGGCGCTACGAGTACCGCATCGCCGACACCGTCGCCGGCTACGACCCGCTCGAGCGCCTGCACACCACCACGGTGCGGGCCGAGCTCGACGTCGACGCGATGCATGCGGCGGCGCAGAGCCTGATCGGCCTGCACGACTTCGCGGCGTACTGCAAGCCCCGGCCCGAGGCCACGACCATCCGCACTCTGCTCGAGTATGACTGGCGTCGCGACGAGCGGGGCATCCTGATCGCGCACGTGCGGGCCGACGCGTTCTGCCACTCCATGGTGCGCGCGCTGGTAGGTGCCTGCGTGGCGGCGGGGGAGGGCAAGCTGGCCCCCGAGCACCTGGTGAAGATCCGGGATGCGCGGCTGCGCACGAGCGAGTTCAAGGTGCTCGCGGCGCGCGGCCTCACGCTGACCGAGGTGGGCTACCCGGCCGACGAGCTGCTGGCCACGCGCGCCGAGCAGACGCGCAACCGGCGCGACGCCGAGTGAGCTGTCAACCCCTGAGCACGGTCGCGCGCCACGCGCGTAGGGTTGTGGGGCCATGAAGGTCATCTCGTACAACCTGCGCAAGCATGCCGCGGCCCACGAGCTCGAGGAGCTGGTCGACCGGTGGGAGGCCAACGTGCTGTGCCTGCAGGAGGCCGACACCGCCGAGATGCCGCACCACATCTCGGGGCTCACGCTCGCGAGCGCAACGTCGAAGAACCGGCTGGGCCTGGCGCTGTACTACCGCGAGAACATGTTCCAGCTGCAGGATGTGCTGACGCTGTCGCTGAAGAAGTCGCTGCACGACATCCTGCTGCGTCCGGCGCACGAGCGCCTGCTGGCCGCCCGCCTGCGCGACATCGACGCGGGACGCGACGTGATCATCGCCTCGTTCCACGCGGCGCCGCTCACCGCCCTGAACTCGTTGCGGCGGCATCAGATCCGCACCGCGCTGAGCACGCTGCAGAAGATGGGCGACGGGGTGCCCATCCTCATGGTGGGCGACTACAACTACCCGGTGTTCAAGGAGCGGCTGAGCGAGCGCGTTCGCGGCGCGGGCTACGACCTGACGCTGAGCGATGCACGCACCTACACGCGGTACAAGTTCTTCCGGGGGCACTACGACTTCGCCACGTCGATCGGGCTCGACATCGAGAAGGTCACGACGCTGCCGCAGGGCGCGTCGGATCACCTGCCGATTCTGGTGAGCGCGACCTACAAGAGCGGGCACCGCGAGCTGCGTGTGCCGGATGACCCGTCGCAGGACTTCGAAGAGACCGACGCGGACGCCGACGCCGAGTGATGCGTCGCGCGCCTCGAGGGGGGTGCGCGTCGGCGCTGATTCCGGGCCGCGTACACAGCGAAAGGCCCGACGGGTGATCCCGTCGGGCCTTTCGTGGCTCAGAAGGTCAGATGGTGCTCTGACGCTGGCGGCGGACCGCCGAAGCGACGACGATCGAGCCACCGGCGAGCAGCAGCGCGCCGCCGCCGACCCACAGGGTGAGCAGGCTGTTCGAGTCAAGACCCGTGGCGGCCAGGCCGTCCTCGGTGCCGACGCCGGCGCCACCGGCAGCGGCGGCGACCGTGATGGTCGCGGCGCTGACGACGCCGCTCACGGTGCCAACACCGGTCACGGTGTAGGTGCCCGAGGCGTTGGCCGGAAGCGTGACGGTCGGGGCGACCGTGCCGTCACCGGCAGCGGTGTAGCTGGCGGCGGGCGACGTGGCGGCGATCTTGACGATCGAGGCGAGCGTCGCGTCGTCGGCGTTCAGACCCGAGACGGTGACCGAGACGGGCTCGCCGGCCTGGAAGCCGCCGAGCGCGACGGTCACGGGGACACCGGGGGCCGCCGTGTAGGTGGTGTCGGTGTCACTCGGGGGCGTCGTGGGCGGGGTGTAGGGCTCGGCGCTGGCGGCGATGGGCGCCATGACGAGAGCACCCGCCAGGGCAGCCGAGGAAACGGCCTTGAGCATGGAATTCTTCATGACGATCCTTCACGGTGCGTGAGACGGAGGAGGTTTTCGCGCCATCGGCGATTCGAACTCCGAAATGCGCGCTCCTTGGATTATTCAGGAAACCCACAAGGAATGTCCACCGCGTCAAAATCTGCAAACAGATATGTCGGTGTGGGCAGAATATCGATATTGCGAACCAAAGGCATCACAACGCTTATATCGAGGGTCGCTGACCCACCAGGCGGGACGTCATTCCACCAAGAGAGCACCTGTCGGCCATCGTGCTCTCCCACTAACAGGGATTCTCCGGAAGATGAATTCTGTGTTACGAGTCTCCCGCCCTCCGGGAGATACACGTACGCGACGGTTCGCGTCAGTCCCGCGGGCACTCCGCCGATGCTCTCCGTGCCCTGCTCGTTGAGCCCCGTGATGTACCGCGGGAGGGACGCGACGTCGTCGGGCACCTCGCTCTGCACCTGCACGCGTACGGTCGCTGTGGCGTTCCTTGCCGTGGTCGCGCACATCCTCGCTCCGGTGCTGAGACGCATGTAGTAGTCGAGCTTCGAACCGGTGGCGTCGTTCACGTACACGCCGAATCGTGCGGTCTCCGCATCGGATTCCGGCAATGCCCCAGCCAGCGTCGTCGTATCCAGCAGCTGCTGCTCGTCGGCATGACCGCTCCACAGCAGCAGGCGGTTCTCTGACGCTCCGCGGCCGAGAGCCGAGATCAGGGCACTCGGGTTGGGGGCGCCATTCGTCAGAGCGGCGAACACCGACGACGTGGCATCGGCGAAAAGCAGATCCTGCGCCTGCGGGTCTTCATAACGGAAATAGACCTCGTTGAGGAGGAGGGGCACGGTGTTCTCGGCGGTGAGCACATCGCCCGACCTCATCTCGACCGGGCCGGTGGCGTCCAGAAGGTAGGAGACCGCGACGGGGTCGACCGCGATCACGCCGTCGACCTCGAGCCCTCGCTCGCGCTGCCACAGGTCCTTCGCCAGCTCGGCCGTGACGTGGAAGTCGGGCACCTGGGTGACGTTGTGCATGTAGGTCTCGACGCGGTTGCCGACGATGCGGCGTGCGTCTGCGGGCATCGCCTCGGACTGGCCGGCGAACGCGCCGAGCGATGTCGCGCTGGCCTGGTCGGTGAGCGTGATGCGGCCGCCGTCCGTGTGCAGCACGGCGACGTTGCCGGCGATGCCTCCCAGTGAGCGCCACTCGGCGTTGTTTTGGAAGATCAGCAGGTAGTCGCGCGGGCCATCGGCGCCGAGCATCGCCGGCAGCAGCACCGTGGCCTTGCGCAGAGCGTCGGTCAGGTCGGCCACGGTCTGCAGCTGTGCGGTGCCCTGTACGACGGGCTCGCGCAGTGCGCCGAGCAGAGGAGTGGTATCGACCGCCGCGGCCGCGTCTGCCGCGGCGCGGGAGCGCTGAGCTGCGGTCGCGGCCTCCTCGCGCGCTTCGATCAGCGGCGAGAGCTCGATGCGTCCGTCCTGCGGCGTGAGCGACGACGGGTCGAAGGTCGCGAGCACATCGACCAGCGGCGTGACGGCGCCGACCGCGTCGTTGAGGCTCGCGGCGAGCGTCGAGGCGGCGCGCAGCTGCGGTCCGATCCATGGCGCGATCTCGACGGCGCGCCACACCGGGTCGCTCGTCAGCTCGTGGGCCTCTGCCGCGTTCTCGGCCAGATCATCCGCTGCCTTCTGTGCCCCCTGCGGGTCGGAGAACGCGATGCGCTGCAGCGTCGAGGCCGCCGCCTGTGCCTGGCCGAGGTGCCATTGCGCGAGCGCGCCGCGCGCGCCGACCCACACGACGGCGAACACGGTCAGCGCCAGCACGAGCAGGAGCAAGACCGTGACGAGGCGCCCCGCCCGCGCACGCGTGAACCGCGCGGCCGACTTCCTCGATCGGGAACGGCTGCGGCGGGTCACCCTCGCAAGTGCTCCTTGTGATCACGGAACCACGCGACCGTGCGCTCGAGGCCCTCGGCCAGCGAGATCTTCGACGTCCAGCCCGCATCGGCCAGCTTCGACACATCCAGCAGCTTCTGCGGAGTGCCGTCGGGCTTGGTGGTGTCCCACTCGGTCTGGCCCGCAAAGCCCACGACCTCGGCGATCGTCTCGGCGATCTCGCGGATGGTGACATCCGTGCCGGTGCCGACGTTGACCTGCTCGGGGCCGTCGTAGTGCTCCAGCAGGTGCAGGGCGGCGTCGGCCATGTCGTCGCTGTGCAGGAACTCGCGGCGCGGCGTGCCGGTGCCCCAGTTCGTGACAGAGGCGGCGCCGTTCTCGGCGGCCTCGTCGTAGCGACGGATCAGGGCCGGCAGCACGTGCGAGCCCTGAGGGGAGAAGTTGTCGTTCGGCCCGTAGAGGTTGGTCGGCATGGCCGAGATCCACGGCAGACCGTACTGGCGACGCACGGCCTGAACGTTCAGGATGCCCGTGATCTTGGCGATCGCGTACGCGTCGTTGGTGGGCTCGAGGTGTCCGGTCAGCAGCGAGTCCTCGCGGATGGGCTGCTCGGCGAACTTCGGGTAGATGCACGACGAGCCGAGGAACAGCAGGCGTTCCACGCCGGCCTCGAGCGCCGCATCCATCACGTTCGACTGGATGCGGATGTTGTCGCTCAGGAAGTCGACGGGGTACGTGCTGTTGGCCAGGATGCCGCCGACCTTCGCCGCGGCGAGCACCACATACTTCGGCTTCGTCTCGCGGAAGAAGTCGAACACCGCCTCGCGCTGCTTCAGGTCGAGCTCGCTCGAGCGCTTGCCGACGAGGTTCTGGAAGCCCGACGACTCGAGCTTGCGCCAGATCGCCGAGCCCACGAGGCCGCGGTGGCCGGCGACGTAGAACGTGGCGTCGCGGTCGAGCTCGCCCGGGGTGTAGTCGAGGCCGTCGGAGGCGGTCATGCGGCCTCCCACGACGCGAGCTGCACCTGATCGATCCACGGGCGGCCCTCGTGCTCGAGCGCCTCGACGTCGGCGTCGACCATGAGCTTCGCCAGCGCCAGGCCGTCGACCGATGCCTTCCAGCCCAGCTCATCCTGCGCCTTCGACGGGTCGCCGATCAGGGCGTCGACCTCGGTGGGGCGCAGATAGCGCTCGTCGAACTTGACGAACTCCTGCCAGTCGAGGCCCACGTGGCCGAACGACGTCGCGAGGAAGTCCTTGATGGTGTAGCCGACGCCGGTGGCCAGAACGTAGTCGTCGGGGGTGTCGGCCTGCAGCATGCGCCACATGCCCTCCACGTACTCGGCGGCGTAGCCCCAGTCGCGGATCGACTCCAGGTTGCCCAGGTACAGGTCCTTCTGCACGCCGGCCTTGATGCGCGCCACCGCGCGGGTGATCTTGCGCGTCACGAACGTCTCGCCGCGGCGGGGCGACTCGTGGTTGAACAGGATGCCGTTGACCGCGAACATGTCGTACGCCTCGCGGTAGTTCTTGGTGATCCAGTAGCTGTAGAGCTTCGCGGCGGCATAGGGCGAGCGCGGGTAGAACGGCGTCTGCTCGTTCTGCGGCGGCGGAGTCGCGCCGTAAAGCTCCGACGACGACGCCTGATAGAAGCGCGTCTGAATCCCCGACAGCCGCACCGCCTCGAGCAGGCGGATCGTGCCCGTGCCCGTGGTGTCGGCCGTGTGCTCGGGCTCGTCGAACGACACCCGCACGTGCGACTGCGCGGCGAGGTTGTACACCTCGTCGGGGTTGATCTCGCTCAGCAGCGTGACGAGGCGCGCGCCGTCGCTCAGGTCGCCGTAGTGCAGGAAGATCTTGGCTTTCGGGTCGTGGGGGTCGACGTACAGGTGGTCGATGCGCGAGGTGTTGAAGGTGGAGGCGCGGCGAATCACGCCGTGCACCTCATATCCCTTGGAGAGCAGCAGCTCGGCGAGGTAGGAGCCGTCCTGGCCGGTGATGCCGGTGATGAGGGCGCGCTTTGTCACAGGATTCCCTTTTCTGGTGCACGAATGGTGCCGTCGGATGTGCCCATTCTGCACGCCGCAAATGACGCAACCTGCCATATAACGGAATACTCACCCGTCAGGCGGGACGGGATGGGTGCGTGTTCGATAGTGCGACGGAATTGATCAGTGCCACCCAGCGGGAAATGGCGTGACCCTCGTCAAGCACGGTGTCGCGGTATTTCCGGCCGTTTCGCCCCAGTCGGGCAGCGTTCTCGGCGTCGGCGCGCAGGGCGATGACGCCATCGAGCAACGCCGCAGGATCACCTGCAGGAACCACCGCGCCCGCGTCTGCGGCGCGCACCTCTTCGGCGGTGATGCCAGCGAGATCGGTGGCAGCCAGCACGGGCCGCCCCACGGAGAAATACGACGTGAGCTTGCTCGGCACGGCCATCTCGGCCACGCCCGGCAGCTCGTTCACCAGCAGCACGTCGGCCGCCGCGAGCGCCTGGGCGAAGCTCGCGTCGTCCAGCGGCGGAATGAACTCGATCGTGGGCAGGTCACCCGCCCAGGCCCTCAAGCGGCCCTTCTCCGAGCCGTCACCGAGCAGTACGAACCTCACCCGCTCACCACGTTTGGCGGCGAGGCGAGCCGCGTCCACCACGTTGTCGAGGCCCTGCTTCACGCCCATGTTGCCGGCGTGCAGCACGACGGTCTCGTCCTCGTGCCACCCGAACCGCGCGCGCGCCGCTGGCACGTCGATGTCGGGCGCCGGCGCGAGGTGCGTCCAATTGCGGATGACCTCAATGCGCTGAGGGTCGACCGCGAAGTCATCGCGCACGCGCGCGGCGAAGCGGTCGTGGATCACGACGACGCGCGTGGCCCGCCGCAGCAGTGCGCCCTCGACGGCGCGGATCAGCCTCAGCGTCGCGCCGCCGCCCTGGCCCGTCTCCGACAGGCCGAGCGCGTAGAGGTCTTGCACCCACACGACGAACGGAACTCGGCGTCGGCTGAGCTTTGCCCGTACGGCCGCCACAGCCGTCGAGAACAAGGCGGGCGACACGGCGACGATCACGTCCGGCGATCCCCACCGGCTGAGCACGAGGCGGGCGCCGAACGTGAGTTCAGAGAGCAGACGCCGCGCGCCCTTCGGCCTTCCGGGCACGTAGTGCAGCAGGCGGCGCACCTGAACGTCGTTGACCACTTCATCGCGCGACCACTGTCCGTAGCCTTCGCGGATGCGCCAGTCGGGGTAGTGCGGGTGCGCGGTGAGAACCCGTGTCGGCAGTCCACTGCGAAAGACGCCCCGGGCCATTGCAGAGGTATATGGCGATATTCCAGTCGGCTCGGGGAAAAAATTCAGACCGAGGACAAGCACGCGTGGAAGAGCCGGCACGAGGGCGAGACTATCGTTGCGCCGAAGGGGTGAAAGACGGGATCGACCGATGCCGTCCTGGGACATGCGTCTAGTCCGGGGCGAATACCGGGTTGGGTCGCGTCGGACGGGTGCTGCTGCGCTTCCCGACGGCAGAGCAGGGCGAGATGAGAGTCCATGTGAGCCATCTGGCTGAGGTTGGTGGGACGTTGTCGCCCGTCCAATAAGCAACCGTAGACGCCGCGTGACGATCCCGACGCCATCGCTTGCATCGAAGGTCTGCACTGATCGGCGCGCGAGAGCCTGCCGAACTCAGTGTCGGCTATCGTGACGATGGGTCATCGGTCATGGACGAGAGGGCAGAGTGATCAGTGGTGAACCAAGGCGAGGAAGAATCCGACCGCTGGAGTGGTGGCGCCACTGTTCAGCTGGGCGCATTCGCGCCCGGCGATTTTGATCGAGGCCGTTCGCGGCCCACGGAAGTCTTGTGGTGGCTGGCCAAACTGGCTTTCATTCAGTCGCCATTTCCGTGGCCGATGCGATTCAAATCCGGCTTGCTGCGTGCGTTCGGTGCCTCCGTGGGGGTGAGGCTCTATATCCGACCTCGGGTTAACATTCATTTCCCGTGGAAGCTGGACGTGGGGAACGATGTCTGGATCGGCGAAGGAACGACGATTCTCAACCTCGAGAAGGTCACGATCGAACACGATGTTGCGCTCGCTCACGAAGTCTACATCGCGGCCGCGGGCCATGACGTGCGCGATCCCCGCTTTTCCTACGCCAACGCTCCGGTGCGCATAAGCACCGGCTCATGGATAGCGACCCGGGCCTATGTAGGACCCGGTGTCCATATTGGAAAGGGAGCTGTCGTGGGCGCATGCGCCTGTGTGACCAAGGACGTTCCCGCGGAGTCCATCGTGGTCGGCGTTCCTGCTCGCGTAATCGGGCGCCGGGTGTTGCGCCCGGATGGATTGGACGGGGCGCGATGAAGCTTCTCATCACGGGCGGTAGCGGCTTCATTGGAACCAACCTCGTGGCGCGAATGCATCGTCTCGGTGCTCAAGTGCAGTCTTTGGATGTGCGCCCTCCCAGGAACCCCGGTCAGGCGGCATTCTGGAAGAGAGTAGACATCCTTGATGCCCCCGCACTGAGTGAAGCAGTTGGAGAGTTCGGACCGACGCACGTCGTGCACCTGGCCGCACGCACCGACCTGCACGGGCGCGGCGTCGCCGACTACCGAGCCAATTATGATGGGGTAACCAACCTCATACAGGCGCTCGCTCGCCTACAACAGTCCCCGCGTACGGTATACGCGAGCAGCCGACTCGTATTCAGGATCGGTCACACCCCGCGTCACGACTACGACTATGATCCATCGACGCCCTATGGCGAGAGCAAGATTCTGGGTGAGCAGATCATCCGGTCGGAAGCTGGCGCGGGGGGAGCCTGGACGATCGCAAGGCCGACGTCCATCTGGGGCCCTTGGTTCGCGACTCCATACCGGGACTTCTTCGATCTAGTCGCACGTGGAAGGTACGTGAACCCTTCTGGCCATGACGTGTTCAAGTCGTTTGGTTACGTGGCGAACACGGTCTACGAGATTCAGAAGCTGTTGGAAGAGAACACCTCCACGGTTGCTGAGCGGGTTTTCTGGCTGACGGACTATCCCCCCACCCTGGTCTCAGAATGGGCCGAGACGGTCGCCGATCTCGTCGGCGCTCGAAGGCCACGAACCGCCCCGATGTGGGCCCTGCGAACCGCAGCCTCCATTGGCGACGCTCTGCGGACAACAGGAGCTTGGAAGAATCCTCCTCTCACGTCGTTCCGTCTGAACAACCTCATCACGCCTATGGTCTACGACACGACGGCGCTCGAAAGCATCGTGGGCCCGCTCCCCTACACGATGGACCAGGGGGTTCAGCGGACCGTCGAATGGTTAAAAAGCCAGCAGCTTGGACGCTAAGTGAGACTCTTGCGATTCGTTGCATTGCGAAGTAGACGGGGTGCCTACGGCGGCCCCGCTGACACCGCGCTCAATCAGGCGCGACTTGCCGCGGCCCACGGCCACGACGTAACGTTGTTCTCGGCCACCCTCGAGGGCGACGAACCCCAAGGCGCCGGTGATTCGCCCGTGCAGGAGGTGACAGCTAGGGCCCGCGTCCTCATTCCACGTCTCGGCTTCTTTTCCCTTTTCTCGGCGCGCGCCCTTAAGACGGCCTGGATTCTCCTACGCGACACGGATCTTATCCATATAAGCTACTGTCGGGAAGCGCTTCCACTTGCCGTCGCGCTCATGAGCGTGATGCGCGGCGTGCCGATGGTTCTGCAACCCCACGGAATGCTGACCGCCCGTAGAGGCCCTCGTCAGCGTACTCTCGACGTGATCGCAAGACCGATCTTTCGACGAGCGGGTAGTGTTATAGCCCTAACGGAAAATGAAAGGGCCGAACTCGAGAGCTGGTGCCCGCGCTTCCGCGGCGTCATGCACGTGGTCGGAAACCCGTCGCTACGACTTCCCGACGGCGTGAAGGCCGTCTCGGTCACAAATGAAGCGCTGTTCATTGCGCGTCTGGAGCCGCGAAAGCGGGTCGAGGACTTTGTTGCAGCGGCGGAGGTGTCGGCTGATCGGAGACGTCCCGTCCGATATGTCATCGTCGGTCCAGATCAGGGTGACTGGGAGAAGATCGCAACACGTGTTCGCGCCTGCGGCAGTTTGACGTACGAAGGTGCAATCCCTTCAGAGAGTGTGCCGCGGCGATTGGCGCGTGCTGGCGTCTTCGTTCTTCCGTCCTGGAAGGAGCCCTGGGGGAACGTTCTGGTTACGGCACTCAGCCTCGGGGTCCCCGTAGTCGTTCCTAAATCAGCCGCCCTCAGTTCGACAATTGCGGCTTACGGCGCCGGCGCCGTGGTCAACGATGGTGCGCCGGACGAGATAGCAACAGCTGTAGAGCGTTTGCTATTCGATCCTGAGGCGCGGGCGCGTGCGAGACAAGGGGCTCTGGATCTCTATGCTGAAAAACTCGGTGACGAGGCTGTGTGGGCATCGCTCCGTACCGTCTACGACGAGAACTTCGCGCAGCATCCCGCTAAGCGTTGATGTATTTTCCAGCTCTTAGCGAGTCGCCACTAGAGCTTACAGCCGGGATCTTCGTCACGAGAGCCGCCGTAAAAATAACGGTCCAGAGGTTTGTGCCGATAGGTGAGAACGCCATGTCCCAGAGCGCGGCAATCACCAACAGGAACACGAACGCCGGCGTCGCTTGATCCCTGAATGCGGCGACTAGCCCTTGAAAAAGAATTCCGAGGATAACGAGGGCTAGTGCGAGGCCAGCGAGCCCGTAGTTAATCCAGAGGTCCGCTGCCACTGAATGTAGCTTAATCCCATAGCCGAATAGGTAGTCGTTAACTAGGTCTCCGTCGATATTCACCCCTCGGCCCATGAGAGCAGTCTTGCCTACCGCGATATCGGCGGCCGTCGGCAAAACTCCCGGTCCCATGCCGAGGGGTTTCTCCCAGAAGAGGGCGATCGTAGCGGCGGACTCCACGCGGCCACCCGCTATGAGCGATCCTGCGTTTGCCACCTGCATCTGGGAGACCCGCTGGTTTCGTTCCCCGAGCCATCCGGCAAGAGCAGCCTGCGTGCCAAGGACGTAAAGCATCACGGTAAGTGCAGCAGTCGCGAAGAGTTTCAACCACGGCCGTCCAGCGACGGCTCGATTCGCGAGCCAGATGATAAGTGCCGCCAGCGCTATTGCTGTGAAGCTGCGATAGTCGTTGAGAATCGATACGGCCATTGCAGACGTAAGAGCGACTGTGGGCCATACGACACTCGCTCGTCGGGACAGGGTAAGCGCGAGAACCGACATCGGCAGAGCTAGGCCGAACTTCCAGGGGTTTCCGGCTGTCGTGTCTAGCGTGAGAAGGGTCTGGAGGGATAGTCCCAGCGCGTAGAGCGACGCGATTGTCGAAAGCTCCAGCGAGCCTCGAGCCCAAAGCAACACTACCAAGTGAATGAGTGATACCACCATGGTGAGCATCGCATATCCAGCTTGCTGCCAGTCGACGTCTCGACCGCCGGTCAGTAGCCAGAGGAGGGGTGAAGTCGCAAATATCGCGAGGTACCCGCCAATAATAGCAACAGCAGTGCGTGTCTTGACGATTCGCGACACAGGTACGAACAGAAATGGCGTTGCGAGAAGCACCCCAACGGAGACAATGCTGTCGAAAACCGGGGACAGCGCACGGATGGGGAGAAGGGCCACTAACAGGGCAACAAGCCCTCTCTCGAACGTGGCGCTCGCGCGAGAGGCGGGTGCCATCTTCTCTGCGACCATCGCCTCATTGTAGTGGGATCGATCAGCGTTTAGCGCGCGGCGCGGCGCTTGCCGGCGGGGTCCGGGCGTGCTCGAGGTCGTAGGTGCCCTCGAGTCCGGTAGGCTACGCACGTCGTGCGGCGTCGTGTGCGGAGTGGAACTGCTGGCCTCGGCGCATTCGCCCGAGCGTGATCCGAGTCGCATTGCACAACGCAAGCACGCGAGTGACAGCGTAGTCCAGTTTCCTGTAAAGGCCAGCGAGCTCCAGTCGAGATACCCTCACATCGTGCAAAAGGAGAGCCGTTTTCTTTGGGCCGACCGCAGACATACCGCCTCCCTCGTAGTCAATAATGAGTGTGTCTATCACGGCCGGGCGGCCAAGCAGGCCGCATCGGACAATGAGGTCATAGTCCCCCGCCGTCCCGAAGTCGAGCGCATGTCCGCCAATTGCCATGAAGACATCTCGCCTGAACCAGGTCGCCTGGTGGCAGTGAGGCTGAACTCCAAGAAGATGCTTGACCCAGTTGTGAGGAACGCTGGGTATTTGGACTCCGCGTCCATCTAGCAAGCTCGTGTTGACCGCGCGTCCGATCACCCAGAGCGCCGCTTGGCCGTCGAGGTCGGCCAAGTGTGACAGCGTGTGTGCGAGGGCCCACTCAGAGTGAAACTTGTCACCGGCATTAAGGAACTGTAGCCACTTACCTGTTGCTCGTGAAGCGCCCTTATTCATGGCGTCATAGACGCCGCCGTCAGGCTCTGAAGTCAAAGAATGAAAGAGTCCGGACTCACGAGCAAGCCTTACCGTCGAGTCTGTAGATCCGCCGTCCTGAAGTATAATCTCCACCGAATTCGCGGGGATTTGCTTTTGCGAACCAAGCGAGAGAAGAGTTTCGCGTAGCGGGGCCGCCGCGTTGAATGTTGCTATAATGATCGACAGTAGGGGAGCGTCAGCGCTCACGGATCCTCCTCAAGGCTTGGAGCCAGGCGTTGCTGGCGATCCTCATCCACTCATTCACGTCCGCACTGCGCGGCGGCGAGCTGTTGCGAAGCAATCCCACAATGGTGTCCGCGAACTCCTCGTCATTCGCGACCGCGAAAACACCTGGGTCCTCAGGGAGCCCGGGTGATGCGAAAGTGACGACTTCGATGCCCAAGCTACGGGCGAGGAGAATAGTCCCGCTAGTTGTCATGGCAGAGTACGGCGCTAGAAGCGCGCGGGTCTGCCTGAGTGCGGCAGTCAGTTCTGCGTCGTTGGGCGTGTAGTCCGCGGGGTTGTTGATTATCAGCGCCCCGGCACGCTGGAGATCGCTGGCCAGTGCTTCTGGCAGGGGCCCGGTTCCTAAAAATCTGATGCGGAAGGGCGCGCTCGCCTTCCGCGCGATTGACACTAACCGAGGCGCGCCTTTGTCGGGCCGAAGGCTGCCGATAAAGGCGAAGTTCTCCCGTTGAGGCTGCATTTGCGCTGTCCCGAACTGCGACATGGCCCAGTACGGCGGGTGCATGGCGACGAGCACGAAAGGAGCGTCCTCGCTAGCTGCCTCGGCGAGCCATGGGCCGAGCACGATGGTGGCTGCTCGCCGTTGCAGGAGTCTCTCGACGCGTGCCGTAAGCCCGCCCCGGCCACGGATACTGGACGGGTTGTGCATGACCACGGCTACTCGACCACAGATCAACGCACGACCGAGGATGACAAATGCGTCCCACGGGTCCTTCAACCAAGCGGCGACGAATACTGCATGCCTTGGTGCGGTCCACGTGGCGACTACTGGCATAACGAATCGCGACACGGCGCGACGCCAGAGTGGAGTGGCGCTGGTCTTACCGGGTGCGAGCTTCTGGCGTACATCGACCGAGGGGTCAGTTGCCGTCGTGACACCACGGGGGCGCCAGAGCCGCACGTCTTCGCCACCCCAGGCAAGCGCACGTGAAACCTCAGACGCAAACGGATTCAGAGTATTGGGATCGTAGATCACGACACTCGGTCGGGTGTTTCGTTCGGCTCTCACTTTGTCGACCTTCGTACTAGCAGGATGTTGGGAAGCAGTTGCCCACATATGACCCCTACCAAGGCGCCAAGCGTCACACCGACTGCGCCGTGCTGTGGCGCAAGGAGGATACCAAGACCGACCGAGAGTGCTGCCATGGCGAGCGATGTAAATGCTTGGATTGTAAGTCCGCGGGGAGAGGTGAGGAGCATTCCTTGGGGCTGGTGAAGCGCGATGGCGAGCAGTAGCGCGCTAAGCAGTCCGGCGAGAGGGAGGGAGAGGAGTATTTCCTGGCTGGATACTAGCGCACCGATAGGGCGGCACAGGATGAGGTAGGTAACGGCTACCAGCGCACCGAGTCCCACCATAATCTCGAGCGCCCTCGTCCAAGATCGGCGCAATTTCTGCGCTTCGGCGCGCGCGAAGATCGGCCACAGGGCGGCTCCGGACGTAGTTACAACAGACATTGCCGGAGAAAAGAACTGGAAGGCTAGTGCATATTCAGATAGCTCGGTGGGAGAGCCCAAGTGGCCAAGAATCACGCGACCGCTCTGAAGCCCTACTGCGGTCGCCATGACTACAACGAGCATGGGAGCCGCGGATGCCCAAATCGTCCGGGCGGGAACCGTGTTTGACCGCGGGCGCGTTAGTAGGTCAGCAACCGACCAATTGGCAATTCGACAGCCGAGCGCGAACATAATGACTGATGCGGCGAGGTTGCCGAGAGGTAGCGCAGAGCCCAGGAAGAGTGGTGGAGCTTCGGCCCAAATGAAGCCCGCCGTTAAGGCCAACGCGAACAGTGAGCCGCTAGCAGCCAGGAGTGCCGTGACGTGGTTTTTGCCGGCGCCCAACAAGATTCGTTGGCCGACGCCGAACGGAAGCGAGACGAAAAGGGGAGCGAGGGCGGTGAACGTGGCGAGATTGGGCTCGGAACCGCCCGAGTTTGGCAAGCCGACCATTGGCGCAAGTACTCTGAAGTGGGCTGCGAGCGCTAGGATAGCAAAGCCTGCGGCTCCCAAAGCGACGAGCCTCCTAGTCACCGTCTTGGCGATCGCGAGCGCCTCGTCTCGCGCCTCCGCCGATTGCGTCATTCGGGCCACAGAGTTCACGACAGCGGCACCTAGCCCCAGGTCTGCGAACGGGATAAGTAGGAAAAGGGTCCCGAGTAGCGTGATCCAGCCGAAGATCGAGGCGCCCGCGTAGGCGATGACGATGTAGCTTTGCAGGATGACAGCAAGCCCTGTGATTGGCAGAGCGATTACCCTCGCTGAGGCTGATCGAAGCAGACTACGCAGCACGTCTTAACCTCAACTTGTAGAGACGATGACACTGGCGACTGAGTCGTTCCGCATATCCGTTGCGCCGTGATTGGGTGCGGGGGGCCGTCTCATCCGTCTGCGCCCGGGCGTGACGGCGTGTCGTTCGTTGCCCTGCGGTGTGAGGGCCCGAGCCGGCACTCGCACACTCGCGCCCCTGCTCTGGATACCGGACACGCCCACACGCCTGGTGACGTTCCTCAGCAGCCACTTAAATACAGATCCTCATAACGCTGCCTTGCCTCGTCTGCTCGCGTTCCATGCCTCTTCATGTGTCGCCCCCGTCTATCCAGTCCGCTGAACCAGGCCAGCCTAGCCCCGGGCTCTCCCGGCACGCTGGTGTTGTAGTTGCGTGGGAGCCGAGCTGCATTCCGAACTCGTGGGTACAGCCTTCGCGGAGTCAAGCCGACGGAGGCCCCGTAGGCCGCGAGCGGATGCCGCCCTCGACGGATCCCCGGGGTGGGGGTGACGAAAGAAGGGTGCGTCCGAGGCGGTTCCTCAGGTGTAGATGATGATCTGACCTGCCCTTGAAGCCATGGGCATGCTTGGGAGTGGTGCGGGGTAGCCTCTCCTCATGGTGTGGTGGGCGGTCAGGGAAAGTGCTAGGCAGAGTCTTCGCGACATACTCACAACTGTCATTAACGGACGGGCTATCCCGCGCGCACTTCGATCGCGCGCATGGAGCGCACTTGGCCACGACGTGCACCCGACAGCCTTGATTAACCCAGATTGCTTCCTCGGTGCTCGTAGAGGTTTACGCGTTGGACCAAACACATTCATCAACTACGGGTGCTTTTTTGATCTCTCGGCACCGACGCACGTCGGGGCGCGGTGCGACATTGGGTATGAGGTGATGTTCATCACGAGCACGCATCGGCTGGGTGACGGGTTGCGCAGGGCGGGGGCTGGGGAATCCGTCGGCATTACGATCGGCGACGGGGTGTGGATCGGGGCGCGGGTTACTGTTCTCCCTGGGGTGAAGGTGGGCCGCGGGTGCGTGATCGCGGCGGGCGCGGTCGTTACCACTGACTGCGAGCCGGATGGCCTATACGCTGGCGTGCCAGCGCGGCGCGTAAGAGACCTGCCTGCCTAGGCCATGCGATTCGCCTCGGTCAATTGGATGGCCGAAACTCGAGGGGAGGGTGTCTATCGGCGTGGGTGCTGAATTTGGATTGCTCGCATTCAGCCAAGCATTGTGCCCGCGAGCGCAAGCGCCACCGCACTCGCATTGAACACGAGGTGCACCAGCACGGCTCCCCAGATCCTCCCGGTCAGCAGCACGATGACGGCACATGTCATGCCGACGATGGTGAGCGTCACGGGCTCCTCCCACGACGACATGCCCGTGATGGCGTGCATTGCGACGAACGCGCCGGTCGAGGCCACGATCGCGAGCGCAGCGCCGTCGAGGCCCCGCCGCGCGATCCGGAAGACCGCCACGAGCACGACGCCGCGGAAGAGGAACTCTTCGACGGCGGGCGCGATCAGCACGGGGCCCACCAGCGCGGTGAACCACCAGAGGTCGGGCAGCTGGCCGTTGAGCAACGGATAGGTCGGGAATGCGCCGCTTCCGCCGGCCGCGACCTCTAGCCACCCCTGCACCACGCGCAGCGCGCCACCGATGACGATGCCGTAGAGCACGTCGGTCCAGCGGAACCGAAGCAGGCCCCGCGGCCGGCCGCGCCGAAAGGCGAGCACCACGGGTGCCGCGAGCGATGCCCAGAGGGCGAGCGCCGCGAGGATCTGCCCCGTCGTGGTGGGGATGAGCAGGCGCAGCAGCACCGAGGTGATCACGCCGGCGCCGACGATCAGCGCGGCCCAGCCGATGAGCTCGGTGTCCCACTTGCGCGCCGTGCGGCTGCCCTCGAGCCACGTGCGGGTGCTGGAGGAGCGGCGCGTTGAACCCTGGGTGGGGCGTTTCGTCTCGCTTCGCTCGCTCAACGAACGTGAGGGGGTCGAGGCGCTCAACGAACTCGGGGTGGGGGAAGAAGACGAGGCATCTGTCGGGCGCAGCGGTGTGACCACGGCTTCGGTGGGACGGTTACTATTCGAGCGGTTGGTCACAGCCATACGGTACCGGCGGAGGTGAGGGCTTTGGTGCGGATTCTGACGGTGTGCACGGGGAATGTGTGCCGGTCTCCGCTGGCCGAAGCCATTCTGCGATCCCGCCTTTCCGAATTTGATATCGATATATCGAGCGCGGGAATTCGGGCGCTCGTCGGCGACGGCATGACCGAGCAGACGGTCGAGCTCGCTCTGGCCCACGGGGTCACCGACGAGAACGCCTCGATCCACCGCGCCCGGCTGCTCACCGAAGAGGTGCTGCAGGATGTCGACCTGGTGCTGGCGATGGGGCGCGAGCATCGCCGGTACATCGTCGAGATGATGCCGTCGCGCCTGCGCTCGACCTTCACGATCCGCGAATTGGCGCGGCTCGCGGCCGACGTCACGGATGGCGAGCTGCATGCCGAGCTCGAGGGAGAGACCGACCCGAGGCAGCGTCTTCGTCTCGCGCTCGCCTTCATCGCCTCGCTGCGTCACATGAGCGATCCGCCCGCCGATCCGGCCGACGACGACGTTCTGGATCCCTACGGTCGGTCGACCCGCACATATGAGATCTCGGCGTCGCAACTGGTTCCCGCGGTCGACGGAATCGAGCGGATCATCCGGATCGCACTCTCACCCACTGGGAGGCGCGCTTAATGGATACGCAGGATTCCCCGGCGGGCCCAAATCGGGCGGCGGTAGCCCACTACGCTTTTGAGGTCCCCCGAATTTCTCGTTTGCGAATTTGAGGCCTTACCCGTGGTCGTCACGCATTTCGGAGAGTCGGAGGAGCCTCGCGGCCCCGAGGCGATGACCGCCGGGGCCGAGACTCCCTCGCGCCCTCCCGCCGATTGGCGCCGCCGCTATGCCCTCGGCCTGTTCATCACCGACGCGCTCGCCCTTATCTGGGTGGTCTTCGGCACGCAGATCGCATGGCTCGGCTGGCATGCCGAGCTGAGGCTCTCACCGGGTCTCGAGTGGTCGTACACGCTCGCTTCCACCGTGCTGATCATCCTGTGGATGATCGCGCTCACGCTGCGCGACTCCCGCGACCCCCGCATCATCGGCGTGGGATGGGAGGAGTACCGCCGCGTCGTCGAGGCCAGCTTCTCGCTGTTCGGCGTCATCGCGATCGTCGCCTACCTGTGGCAGATCAACATCGCCCGCGGCTTCCTGCTGATCTCGCTCCCGATCGGCGTGGTCCTGCTCGTGATCACGCGCTGGCTCTGGCGCCAGTGGGTGCAGGTCAAGCGCAGCCAGGGTCAGTACGCGGCGCGAGCGCTGCTGCTGGGCAGCCCGGCCTCGATCGCGCACATCGCGCGCGAGCTGCACCGCTCGCCGTGGGCGGGATACGAGGTCGTGGGCGCATGCGTGCCGGGCGGACAGGCCGGCATGCGCATCCCGGGCGTCGACGTCGCGACGTTCGGCGACGTCGAGGTCGACGACATCGGCGCCGCACTGGCCGCCACGGGCGCCGATACCGTGATCGTCACCAGCACCGACGAGCTCAGCGCCGAGCGGGTCAAGGCCATCTCGTGGGAGCTGGAGGCGGGGCGTCAGCACCTCGTCGTGGCCCCGAGCCTCACCGACGTGGCGGGCCCGCGCATCCAGATGCGCCCCGTGGCCGGCCTGCCGCTCATCCACGTCGAGACGCCGCGCTTCTCGGCCGGTCAGCGCTTCGCCAAGCGCGCCCTCGACCTGTTCGCCAGCGTGCTGGGCGTGATCGTGCTCAGCCCGCTGCTGCTCGTGCTCGCCATCATCGTGAAGGCCGGGTCGCCCGGCCCGGTGCTCTTCCGGCAGGTTCGCGTGGGATTCGAGGGCCGCGAATTCACCATGCTCAAGTTCCGCTCCATGGTCGAGGGCGCCGAAACGCAGCTCGAGCAGCTGCGCCTGCGCGCCGACGCCGGCAACGAGGTCATGTTCAAAATGCGCGATGACCCCCGCATGACGCGCGTGGGCAAATTCATGCGGCGCTACAGCCTCGATGAACTGCCCCAGTTGTTCAACGTGATCGCGGGCCAGATGTCGCTGGTGGGCCCGCGCCCGCCGCTGCCCAGCGAGGTCGAGCGCTACGCCGACCACGTGCACCGCCGCTTCCTCGTGAAGCCCGGAATCACGGGCCTGTGGCAGGTGTCGGGACGGTCGACGCTGTCGTGGGACGACACCGTGCGGCTCGACCTGTCGTACGTCGACAACTGGAGCCTGCTGGGCGACCTGCTCATCCTGCTGAAAACCGGGCGAGCCGCCCTCGCGCCGGGCGATACAGCAGTGTGAGCTAAAGACATATCGATATATCTGCCGCGCCCCCAGGGGCAATTCCGCCGGTATGGAAAGATGGCGGCAAATCGAAAGGCGAGCGTGGAACTCAGCGACTACATCCGAATCCTGCGGAAGAACTGGATCGTCATCGCCGTGATCGCCCTTGTCGGCATCGGCGCGGCGGCGGTCTATTCCCTCACCCGCACGCCCCTCTATGAGGCGACGAGCGAGATCTTCGTGTCGTCGCAGGCGGGCTCGACCATCGGCGAGCAGCAGCAGGGCAACATGTACACGCAGCAGCGCGTCACCTCATATGTGCAGCTGGCGACGACGCCCAAGGTGCTCGACCCCGTGATCGCCGACCTCGGCCTCACGGCCACCGCCTCCGAGCTGGCCGAGGATGTCGCAGTCAGCAGCCCGCTCGAGACCACGATCGTGCAGATCACGGTGACCGACGCCACGCCCACCTCGGCCGCCGACATCGCCAACGCCATCGCCGCGACCCTGACCGAGGCGATCGACGAGGTCGAGACCCTGCCGGGCACCGACGCCAGCCCGGTCAAGGTCACGCCCATCACGACCGCCGTGCCCGCCGAGGCCCCGGTCAGCCCCAACGTGCCGCTCAACCTCGCGCTCGGCGCCCTCGTGGGCCTCGCGCTGGGTGTCGGCTTCGCGGTGCTGCGCACGGTGCTCGACACGCGCATCCGGTCGAGCCGCGACGTCGCGGCCCTCACCGAGCGCCCCATCATCGGCGGGATCCCGCTCGACCCGAAGGCCAAGGAGCGGCCGCTCATCCTGCACGCCGACCCGCTCAACCCCCGCAGCGAGGCGTTCCGCGCCCTGCGCACCAACCTGCAGTTCCTCGACATCGAGGGCGGCAAGAGCTTCGTGATGACCTCGAGCGTGCCGAGCGAGGGCAAGTCGACCACCGCCGTGAACCTCGCGATCGCGCTGGCCGACGCCGGCAAGCGCGTGGTGCTGATCGACGCCGACCTGCGCAAGCCCAAGGTGGCCGACTACCTCGGCATCGAGGGCGGCGTGGGCCTGACCGACGTGCTGATCGGTCGCGCCGAGCTCACCGACGTGCTGCAGAAGTGGGGCCGTCGCTCGCTGTACATCCTGCCCGCGGGCAAGATTCCGCCGAACCCCAGCGAGCTGCTCGGCTCGCTGCAGATGGCGCAGCTGCTCGAGGACTTCAGCCGCGACGCCGACATCGTCATCCTGGACGCGCCGCCGCTGCTGCCCGTCACGGATGCCGCCGTGCTCGCCAAGCGCACGGGTGGAGCCATCGTCGCCGTCGCCGCAGGCGCCACGCACCGCAACCAGCTGGCCACCGCGCTCGACGCGCTCGAGACGGTCGACGCCCGCGTCGCCGGCCTCGTGCTGACCATGGTGCCCACGCGCGGCCCCGACGCGTACGACTACGGCTACCAGTACGGCTACGGCTACGGCTACTCGCTGGAGGAGGCGCCCGTGTCGGCCGCCGACCGTCGCCGTGCCGCCAAGGCCGCCAAGGTCGCCGACAGGGCGCAGCGGGCCCCCGAGGGCGCACGCCGCCGCTCGGGCGCCGCCGAGCGCGTTCGAGACTCGGCCTGACGCAGCCGTGGCACGCCCGACGGCCGCACGCACGTGGACGGGGGTCGCGATCGTCGCGGCGCTCGCCGCGGTGGTCGGCGTGCTCGCCGTGCTGGCGATGCAGCGCGTGTCGAGCGGAGCCTCGCCGACCGTGAGCCCGGGCGGTGCCTCACCGACCGCCCCGGCGGGCACGACGCCGCCCGCATCGCCCAGCGAGACCCCGACCCCGACGCCGACCGCCCCCGCGCCGGTCGCGGCTGAGGCCGAACGGCTGCTCGCGGCCGGCACCGACGGCATCCTGTGGCGCGGCACGGCCGGATCGTGCACGCTCGGCGTCGCGCCGGTGCTTGAGCGCTCGGCGGATGACGGCCTCACGTGGACGGATGTCACGCCCGCCTACCGCGGCATCACCCAGATCGTCGGCCTCGACGACTTCGCCGGGGTGCAGGCGCAGATGATCGCCACAGTGCTCGACGACGAGTCGGCGGACGACCCGTGCGACGTGCGCGCAATGCGCACGTTCAGCGACGGCGCGTTCTGGAGCGACTACGAGGACGTGCTCGCGGGCGCGACCTACCTCGCGCCGGGCGGCGCGATCGTCACGCCCGAGGGTGAGATCGAGGCCCCGTGCGCCGAGCCCCGCAGCGTGCGCGGCGCGGCCGCCGAGGTCGCGCTGGTGTGCGACGGCAGCGCCATGCGCTGGGACGGCGCGGCGTGGATCGACGCCGGCGTGCCCGGCGCCGTGGCCGTAGCTCCGGGCGAAGGCGGCCTCTACGTCGGGCACGTGGCGCCGGAGTGCGCGGGCCTGCAGATCTCGGCGGTCGCCGCGGGCGGCGCGCCCGAGCCGGTCGAGTGCATCCCGGGCGTGGATGCGGGCTCGCCCCTCGCGCTGGACGCCACGGCGAGCGACGTGTGGCTCTGGACGGGCGACGAGGTGCTCTCGGCCGCGCTGGCTCCCGAGCCAGCCCGCGTCGGCTGATCAGCAGGGGCATCCGGTGCTGATCGGGCCGCCGCCGATGTGGGAGGATGACGCAGCGCGGGGCGCGGAAAGGGGAGCCGGATGTCGCGGATGATCGTCGTCGGACGGTGGACCCGATACGCGTTGCTCGCCGCCGTCGCGGTCGCCGCGTGTGCCGTGGTCGCCACCGCCCTGGTGGGTGGGGGAGCGGAGCCCGAGACCGCGCCCGCCGCGTCCGCCGAACCGGCCGCGGTCGTGACGCCGTCGCCCACGCCCACGCCGGAGGTCGACGCCGACCCCGACCGGCGGTTCCTCGCCCTCGACGGGGGCGGCATGCTGTGGCGCGGCACTGCGGGCGCATGCGCCGCGGGCATCGCGCCGACGCTCGAGCGCACATCCGACGCCGTGACGTGGCGTACCGCCACGCCGGCCGGCGCGGCTCAGCTGCTCGCCCTCACACCGGGCGACGGCGCGGGGCAGGCCGCCGTGGTCATCGCACAGGGCGACGACTGCGCTCCCCACGCGCTGCGCACGAACGCCGAGGGAACCGCGTGGCAGGACGACCCGGACGCGGGGGGCGATGTCGACGCCGCGCCCGCGCAGGTCGGCGGCCTGCCGGCGCTGGCGACCTCCGCCGAGGGCGACGCGCTGTACGTCGCGACCACGGCCGACAACTGCGCGGGCGTGGCGTTCGCGGTGCGCGACCCCGGCGCCTCGGTGCTGCGCTCGCTCTCGTGCGAGACCGGCATGAACCCGGACGACCCGATCGCGATCGACCACGCCGACGGCCGCCTGTACGTGTGGAGCGGCGACATCCTGACCTCGCTCGAGGCGCGCTAGGGAGACCAGTTCGCGGCCGGGCGTGTCATGCGCTAGGCTGTCTCTTTGGTGCCCACTGCGGGCACAGCGAACGTGAGCCCTCCACCGGCTGGTTGGCCCGACATCCTCGGGAGAACCGCCCCGGAGTGGGATTCACGAACGACTCCGTTCGAAAAGAAAGCAGCACTACTGTGACGCGCACTTACACCCCGAAGGCCGGTGAGGCTCAGCGCGAGTGGCTCGTGATCGACGCCACCGACGTCGTCCTCGGCCGCCTCGCCTCGCACGCCGCCGCGCTCCTGCGTGGCAAGCACAAGGCCACCTTCGCCCCCCACATGGACATGGGCGACTTCGTCATCATCGTGAACGCCGACAAGGTCGCGCTCACGGGCCAGAAGCTCCAGCAGAAGATGGCCTACCGTCACTCGGGCTACCCGGGCGGCCTCAAGGCTGTCTCGTACTCCGAGCTTCTCGAGAAGAACCCGGTCCGCGCTGTCGAGAAGGCCATCCGTGGCATGCTCCCCAAGAACAGCCTCGGCCGTCAGCAGCTCGCCAAGCTGAAGGTGTACGCCGGTGGCGAGCACCCGCACGCCGCGCAGCAGCCCAAGACCTACACCCTCGACCAGGTCGCCCAGTAAGCGCCGGCATCCAAGGACTCAACGTGACTGACATCGACACTCAGAACTACTCGACCGAGACGCCGGCTGCCGAGGCCGCCGAGGCGCCCCGTCCCGTCCTCAACGTCTCCGGCGCCGCCGTGGGTCGCCGCAAGCAGGCCATCGCCCGCGTGCGCGTCGTCCCGGGCTCGGGCACGATCACGGTCAACGGCCGCACGATCGAGGACTACTTCCCGAACAAGCTGCACCAGCAGCTGATCAACGACCCCTTCACGGTGCTCAGCCTCGGCGGCGCCTACGACGTGATCGCCCGCATCACCGGCGGCGGCCCCTCGGGCCAGGCCGGCGCGCTGCGCCTCGCGATCGCCCGTGCGCTGAACGAGATCGACCGTGAGAACAACCGTCCGACCCTGAAGAAGGCCGGCTTCCTCACGCGTGACGCTCGCGTCATCGAGCGCAAGAAGGCTGGTCTCAAGAAGGCCCGCAAGGCGTCGCAGTTCTCGAAGCGCTAAGGCGCACGAGGCTCCTATGCCGCTTTTCGGCACAGACGGCGTTCGAGGACTCGCCAATGGCGTCCTCACCGCCGACCTGGCACTGTCCCTGGCCCAGGCGACCGCGGTCGTCCTGGGCCAGGGCCGTTCGGCCGAGGCCCGCAGGGCCCAGGGCCGGCGCGCGGCCGTGGTCATCGGCCGCGACCCGCGCATCTCGGGCGAGTTCCTGAGCGCCGCCGTCTCGGCCGGCCTCGCCTCCTCGGGCATCGACGTGTACGACGCCGGCGTCATCCCGACCCCGGGCCTGGCGTTCCTCGTCGCCGACCGCGACGCCGACTTCGGCGTCATGGTGTCGGCCTCGCACAACGCGGCGCCCGACAACGGCATCAAGATCTTCGCTCGCGGCGGCGTCAAGCTGCCCGACGTGGTCGAGCAGCGCATCGAAGCCGCGCTCGACGGACCCAAGCTGCAGCCCACGGGCGGCGCGGTGGGTCGCATCCGGGTGTTCGCGGATGCCGAGGACCGCTACGTGGTGCACCTGCTGCAGTCGCTGCCCCACCGCCTCGACGGCCTGCACGTGGTGCTCGACTGCGCCCACGGCGCCGCCGCCGGCGTCTCGCCCGAGACGTTCCGCGATGCCGGCGCCCGCGTCACCGTGATCGGCGCCGACCCCGACGGCCTCAACATCAACGACGGGGTGGGCTCCACCCACCTCGAGCAGCTCTCTGCCGCCGTCGTGCGCGCCGGCGCCGACATCGGCATCGCCCACGACGGCGACGCCGACCGCTGCCTGGCCGTGGACGCGCAGGGACGCGTCGTCGACGGCGACCAGATCATGGCCATCCTGGCGGCGTCGATGCAGGAGCGCGGCGTGCTGAAGGACGACACGCTCGTCGCCACGGTGATGAGCAACCTGGGCCTGCACCTGGCCATGCGCGAGCGCGGGATCACCGTGCTGCAGACCGCGGTCGGCGACCGCTACGTGCTCGAGGCGATGAACGAGGGCGGCTACTCGCTCGGCGGCGAGCAGTCGGGCCACGTCATCATGAGCGAGTTCGCCACCACCGGCGACGGCCTGCTCACCGGGCTGCACCTCGTGGCCGAGATGGCCCGCACCGGCAAGACCCTCGCCGAGCTCGCATCGATCATGACCCTGTACCCGCAGGTGATGATCAACGTGAAGAACGTCGACCGCGAGCGCGTGGCCGACGAGGGCGTGCAGGATGCGGTGCGCGAGGTGGAGGCCGAGCTCGGCGACACCGGCCGCGTACTGCTGCGGGCCTCGGGCACCGAGCCCCTCGTGCGCGTCATGGTCGAGGCGGCCGACGAGGCCACGGCCCAGCGGTGCGCCGAGCGCCTCGCCGACGTGGTGCGCGAGCGCATCGGGCTGTAGATCGCGGCACGGTCTCAGCGGGTTTCGACTCGATCGCAAGCGGGGCGCGGGCTGCCTTGTTGCTCGTGACTTGTTGCTCGTTGAGCGAGCGAAGCGAGTCGAAACGACGCCGCACCGCCCGGGTTGCCTTGTTGCTCGTTGAGCGAGCGAAGCGAGTCGAAACGACGCCGCACCGCCCGGGCGCAGGTCACCCCCAGCCCATCTCCTCGATGTAGCGCAGCATCACGCCCTCGCGAAGCGCCCAGGGCGACACCTCGAGCTCGCTCACGCCGAAGGCGCGCATCGTCTCGTGCAGGACGACCGCGCCGGCCGTGATCTGCACCGTGCGGTCGGGCGTGATGCCCGGCAGCTCCTTGCGGACGCCCGCGGGGATGCGCGCCAGGCGCGGAATCCACTGGCCCAGCGACTGCCGCGGCAGCACCATCCGCTCGATGCCCGACCACCCTGGCCGGGGAAAGCCCGCGAGCTTCGCGAGCGAGCGGATCGTCTTCGACGACCCCACCACGTGATCCGGCTTCGGCGCGCCCTTCAGCGCCGCGGCGATGGGGGCCAGCGTCGCGGCAGCGTGCTCGCGCAGGGCGGCCACGGCCTTCTCGCCGGGCGGATCGTCGGGAAGGTGAGCGATGGTCATCCGGCCCGCCCCGAGGGGCACCGATTCGGCGAACTCCGGCAACTCCTCGTCGCCCGCCGCGATCTCGAGCGATCCGCCGCCGATGTCGAACAGCAGGATGCGCCCCGCCGACCACCCGAACCACCGCCGCACCGCGAGGAACGTGAAGCGGGCCTCGGCCTCGCCGCCCAGCACCTGCAGCGGCATCCCGAGCGCCTGCTCGATGCGCGCGATCACCTCGGGGCCGTTCGCCGCCTCGCGCACGGCCGACGTGGCCGTGGGAAGCAGCTCCTCCACCTTCTCAGCCGCCGCCAGCTCGCGCGCCCGGGTGACCGCGTCGACCAGGGCCGCAACGCCCTCGTCCGAGATCGCACCGTCGGGCGTGAGATAGCGCATCAGGCGCAGCACGGTGCGGTGGCTCTGCGCCGCGAGCGGTCGCCCGCCCGGGTGCGCGTCGGCCACCAGCAGGTGCACGGTGTTGGATCCGATGTCGAGAACTCCGAGGCGCACCGGCTCAGAATATCGACCCCGCTCATCCGGCCGACCTGCGCCATCCTGCGGACGGATGCCGCACATCCCGGCCGATACCATGGTGCGGATGAGCGCCGCAGTCCCCGCCCCCGCCCCGCTCTCGCTGTACGGCGAGATCGCACGCGCCGATTGGTCGCGCCTGGCGGCCGGCATGGACCAGCCGCTCACCGAGGCCGAGGTCGTGCAGCTGCGCGGCATCGGCGACCGCCTCGACCTCACCGAGGTGCGCGAGGTGTACCTGCCGATCAGCCGCCTTCTCAGCATCTACGCCAAGACCATCCGCCGCCTGGGCGACGACATCAGCGGGTTCCTCGGCACGCAGGATCAGACCACCCCGTTCGTCGTGGGCGTGGCCGGATCGGTCGCCGTCGGCAAGTCGACCATCGCCCGCCTGCTGCGCGAGCTGATGAGCCGCTGGACCGACACCCCCCGCGTCGAGCTGGTCACCACCGACGGCTTCCTCCACCCGAACGCCGAGCTCGAACGGCGGGGGCTGATGGACCGCAAGGGCTTCCCCGAGTCGTACGACCGCCGCGCGCTGGTCGAGTTCGTCACGAAGGTGAAGAGCGGCGCCGAAGAGGTGCGCGCGCCGTTCTACTCGCACATGAAGTACGACATCATGCCCGACGCGCACGTCGTCGTGCGCCGACCGGATGTGCTGATCGTCGAGGGCCTCAACGTGCTGCAGCCGCCGCCCGCGCCGAACGACGTGGCGGTGAGCGACCTGTTCGACTTCACGATCTACGTCGACGCGGATGCCGCCCACATCGAGCAGTGGTACATCGACCGATTCCTCGCGCTGCGCGAGGGCGCGTTCTCGAACCCTGCCTCGCACTTCAACGTGTTCGCGCACCTGTCGGACGACGAGGCCATCGAGACGGCCCGCGGCTACTGGAACGACATCAACCTGCCGAACCTCATCGAGAACGTGCTGCCCACCAAGCACCGCGCGTCGCTCGTGCTGCGCAAGGGCCCCGACCACTCGGTCGAGTCGGTGCAGCTGCGCAAGCTGTAGGCGCCGCGGCCGGGGGGATGAACCGGGGAGTGGCTGGCTTCGGGTGAGCCGGGTCTTGCTGCAGGTTCATGTCCCACTTTGTGCCGTTATGGGCTGTCCATAAGGGCCACAACTGGGACACGGCCGCCCGTGTAGGGGCCACAACTGGGACACGCCCCTGGCGGCCGGGGCGCCCCTTGCGGCCGGATCGCCCGGCCGGGCCGGATCGCCCCATGCGGCCGGATCGCCCCGGCCGGCCGGATCGCTCCATGCGGCGGGATCGCCCTGGCGCGGGTCAGTCCGCCGAGCGGCCCGTCTTCTGCTGCAGGCGCTCGATGTGCTCCGACGCCTCGGCCTTCGTGATGTCGGCCGGGATCTCCTCGCCCGCCTCGCGGGCGAGCGTGTCGAGGTAGCTGCGCTGTGGGGCGGTCATGGGCTCGTCCCCGGTGACCCACTCCGACGGATCCTTGGCAGCAGGATCGGCGTCGGGCGCGGGCGCGCCGAGGGTCTCGCGGGTGTCGTCTGCATCGGACATGTCCCCGTTCTAACCCTCACCATCCGGGCGGAGGCAGGGGGTTGACCGCCCGGATGGCCGGCACTAGCGCCCCGGAACGCTCCGTGCCGCGGCGGCTCGCTCCCAGGCGTCGGCCGTAGGATCGACCCCATGTGTGGAATCGTCGGATACGTCGGCCCTCGTGACAGCCAGGACATCCTGATCGCCGGGCTCGCGCGCCTGGAGTACCGCGGCTACGACTCGGCCGGCATCGCGGTCATCGACGCCGAGGGCGATCTGCACGCCGCCAAGAAGGCGGGCAAGCTCGCGATGCTGCGCGACGAGCTCGCGGAGCGCCCCATCGCCGCCGGCACCACCGGCATCGGCCACACGCGCTGGGCGACGCACGGCGGTCCCACCGACGTCAACGCGCACCCGCACCTCGCCGACGACGACCGGCTCGCGGTCATCCACAACGGCATCATCGAGAACTTCTCCGAGCTGAAGGCCGAGCTGCTCGCCGAGGGCTACACGTTCCGCAGCGAGACCGACACCGAGGTCGCCGCCGTGCTGCTGGGCCGCGAGTACCGGGCGCAGGGCGACGACCTGGTCGCCGCGTTCCGCACGGTCGCGCGTCGCCTCGAGGGCGCTTTCACGCTGCTCGCGATGCACAAGGACCACCCCGGCCTCGTGGTGGGCGCCCGCCGCAACTCGCCGCTCGTGATCGGCCTGGGCGAGGGCGAGAACTTCCTCGGATCGGATGTCGCCGCCTTCGTCGAGCACACCCGCAAGGCGCTCGCGATCGGCCAGGACCAGATCGTGGCCATCACACCCGACGGCGTGACGGTGATCGACTTCGACGGCAACGAGGTCGAGACCTCGCCGTTCGAGGTGATGTGGGACGCGTCGGCCGCGGAGAAGGGCGGCTGGTCGAGCTTCATGGCCAAGGAGGTCTCCGAGGAGCCCGAGGCCATCGCCAACACGCTGCGCGGCCGCGTGCACGACGGGCAGGTGGTCATCCCCGAGCTCGACGGCATGGACGAGCTGTTCGCCGGCATCTCGCGCATCGTCATCGTCGGTGCGGGCACCGCCGCGTACTCGGCCCTCGTGGGCAAGTACGCGATCGAGCAGTGGGCGCGCATCCCGGTCGAGGTCGAGCTGGCGCACGAGTTCCGCTACCGCGACCCGCTGGTCGGCCCGGACGTGCTGGTCATCTCGATCAGCCAGTCGGGCGAGACCATGGACACGCTAATGGCCGTCAAGGAGGCCGCGCGGCTCGGTGCCAAGACGCTCTCGATCTGCAACACGCAGGGCGCCACCATCCCCCGCGAGTCCGACGCGATCGTCTACACGCATGCCGGACCCGAGGTCGCCGTGGCCTCGACCAAGGCGTTCGTGGCGCAGATCACTGGCCTGTACCTGTTCGCGCTGCACGTCGCACGCATCCGGGGCACGATGACCGCGGAGGCGCAGGCCGCCGCGATCGACGAGCTGCACGCGCTGCCCGAGAAGATCCAGTGGATCCTCGACAACGAGCAGGATCGCACCGAGCAGCTCGCGCACTGGATGGCCGACACCCGCTCGGTGCTGTTCCTCGGCCGCCACGTGGGCTACCCGATCGCGCTCGAGGGCGCGCTCAAGCTCAAGGAGATCTCGTACATCCACGCCGAGGGCTTCGCCGCGGGCGAGCTCAAGCACGGACCGATCGCCCTGATCGAGCCCGGGCAGCCGGTGTTCGTGGTCGTGCCGTCGCCGCGCGGTGCCGCGGTGCTGCACGCGAAGGTCGTGTCGAACATCCAGGAGATCCGCGCCCGCGGCGCGCGCGTCATCGCGATCGCGGAGGAGGGCGACGCCGCCGTGCTGCCCTTCGCCGATGAGGTGCTGCGCATCCCGCTGGCCGCGCCGCTGTTCGAGCCGCTGCTCGCGGTCGTGCCGCTGCACATCTTCGCGATGGGGCTGGCGAACGCCAAGGGACTCGACGTCGACCAGCCGCGCAACCTCGCCAAGTCGGTCACGGTCGAGTAGACCCCCGGCGGGTTCACCCGGCCCACTCGGTATCGAGTGGGCCAGTGCACATCGAGATCGGATGTGATCTCGGCCACTCGCGATATGTTCTGACCCCGGGTGATCCGGAAGGGAGCAGGTGCATGATCGTCGGCATCGGCGTCGACCTGGTCGACATCCCGCGCTTCGAGCGCACCGTCGAGCGCACGCCGCGTCTGCTCGAGCGGCTGTTCACCGCGCACGAGCGCGCCCTGCCGCTGCACTCGCTCGCGGCGCGGTACGCCGCCAAGGAGGCGCTGATCAAGGCGCTCGGCGGCTCGGATGGCGTGCACTGGAACGAGATCGAGATCGAGCGCACCGGCGAGAGCGTGCCCCCGCGCTT
The DNA here is from genome assembly GCF_040302945.1 of Microbacterium sp. NPDC096154. NCBI lineage: Bacteria > Bacillati > Actinomycetota > Actinomycetes > Micrococcales > Microbacteriaceae > Microbacterium > Microbacterium sp. NPDC096154. The sequence continues at coordinate 278,709 of NZ_JBEOSM010000002.1, read as the reverse complement.
CGCGCTCTCGGGCTCGACCGCCGACGTGGTCGCCCGCCGCGGCATTGCGCACCTGCACCTGTCGCTGTCGCACGACGCCGGCCTCGCGATCGCGTATGTGATCGCGGAGGGTGCGGGCGAGGGCGCGGTCGCCGGTGCGGGCGCCGGTGTGGGCGCGGGCGCGGGTGCGGGGGTGGGCGCCGGTGCGGGGGTGGGCGCCGGTGCGGTCACGCCCGGCACGGCGTTCGTGCCGGACCCGGATGACCAGGCGCGCCTCGCCGACGACGCAGCCGGGGACGACATCCTTGACGACGACTTCCTCGACGACGACATCCTTGATGACGACATCGAGGTGCCCGAACCCGAAGACCCCGAGGAGCCGCGGTGACCGACATGCGCGAGGCGCTGATCGACCTGGCCGCGATCGAGCACAACACCCGCACGCTGCGCGAGCTCACGGCCGCCCGCGAGTTCATCGCGGTGGTCAAGGCCAACGCCTACGGGCACGGCGCCACCGACGTGGCGCGCGCGGCGCTCGCCGGGGGAGCGACCCGCCTCGGTGTCGCCGACATCCCCGAGGCGCTCGCCCTGCGCGCCGCCGGTGTCGACGCGCCCGTGATCGCGTGGCTGCACGGTCCCGGCGAGACGTTCGCCGAGGCGATGGCCCACGACATCCAGCTGGGCGTCTCGAGCCTCGAGCAGCTGCACGCCGTCGCGGCCACGGCGACCGCCGGTCCTGCCGTGGTGCACCTCAAGCTCGAGACGGGCCTGAGCCGCAACGGCATCGCGCCGCAGGACTGGTCGGCCGTGTTCGCCGAGGCCGCGCGCCTCGAGCGCGACGGACTCGTGCGGGTCGACGGCCTGTTCAGCCACCTGTCGAACACGTCGCCCGACGAGGACCGCGTGCAGGTGCGCCGCTTCGAGGTCGGCGTGGCCGCCGCCGAGGGCGCGGGCCTGCGCCCGACGGTGCGCCACATCGCCGCGACCGCCGCGGCGGTCGCGCTGCCCGAGTCGCGCTTCGACGCCGTGCGCATCGGCATCGGGCTGTACGGCCTGTCGCCCTTCTCCGAAGGCGACTCGGCCGCGGCCGTCTGGGCCGACCTCGGCCTGCGCCCCGCCATGACGCTGCGGGCCCGCGTCGCCGCGGTGCGCCGCGTGCCGGCGGGGCAGGGCGTGTCGTACGGCTACATGCACCGCACCGACGGCGACAGCACTCTCGCGCTCGTGCCGCTCGGCTACGCCGACGGCGTGCCGCGGCAGGCGTCGGGCACAGGTCCGGTCGTGATCGGCGGGCGCCGGTTCCACGTGGCCGGCCGGATCGCCATGGACCAGTTCGTCGTCGACGTCGGGGATCATCCGGTGTCGGTGGGCGACGAGGTCATCCTGTTCGGCGACCCCGCGGCCGGGGCGCCCTCGGCGACCGAGTGGGCCGACGCCGCCGGCACCATCAACTACGAGATCGTCACGCGCATCGGCGCCCGCGTGCCGCGCACCGTGGTGACCGCGGTCGCGGCCGCCGCACCGACAGCCGCCGCGGAGCGCGGATGATCGACGACGCCCTTCTCGGTCGCCACGAGGTCGCGACGTCGGCCGACATGGAGCGCCTCGGCGCGCGCATCGGCTCGGGCCTGGTCGCGGGCGACCTCATCGTGCTGACCGGTCCGCTCGGCGCGGGCAAGACCACCCTCACGCGCGGCATCGCCGACGGGCTCGGGGTGCGCGGGCCGGTGCAGAGCCCCACGTTCGTGATCGCCCGGACGCATCCGTCACTCGTGGGCGGCGCGCCGCTCGTGCACGCCGACGCCTACCGCCTCGACTCGGCCATGGAGCTCGACGACCTCGACGTCGACGTCGACGGCTCGGTCACCATCGTGGAGTGGGGCCGAGGCAAGGTCGATGGCCTGCGCGAGGAGTGGATCGACATCGAGATCGAGCGTCCCGTGGGCGCCGTGTCCGACGAGGCCGACGCCGCAGACCTCGACCTCGACGCCCCGCGCGTGGTCACCATCCGCCGGGAGACGAGCGACGGCTGATCGCCGAGGTCGGCCACGTGGACCCGAGGTCGGCCGCAGGCTGGCCGCGATGAGCCCCGGACGGTGGCACGGGATGGCCCAGGCGCGCGACGGCCGCGCCGGGTCGGGACCCTTCGGCGCGTGGGGTGGCGGCGGCCGGCTCGCCGACGGCCGGATGCCGTGTGGGGCTTCGAGCTCCACGCGGCTGTGCGGCCTGCCACCACGCGGGCTTGTCGGTCGCGTTCGACTGGCCTGAGCTGCCGTGGGCTGCCGGCGGACACGGCGCGGTGGAAGGGGATCGACCCGGTGAGCGCGGTCAGCTGCGGGTCGTGATCTCCCGCAGGGACCCCTTCGACGCGGGCGCGATGCGGAGCACGCAACCGCGGTCTTCTGGCGGCCCTGCTCACGGCGATCCTGCGTGCACGCCCCGCCTGAGCGGCCCGCCTTCCCCGGAGATCTCGGCTGCTCCGGATGATCCGGCGCGGTTCGACCCGGAGTACGCGGGATCTCCGCGTGTGGCGGGGTCGCCGCAGTCCGGCCTGGGGTGCTCGGTCAGGGGATCTCCGCTTCACAGGATGGGCCGGGCCGGCTGGTCCCTGGCTGCTGCAGTCGGCCTGGGTCGCTTGGTCAGGGGATCTCGGCAGCTCCGGGTGATCCGGCCCGCTCGCCTCCTGAGTACGCGGGATCCCCGCGTGTGGCGGGGTTGCCGCAGTCGGGGTGGGTCGCTTGGTCAGGGGATCTCCGCTTCACAGGATGGGCCGGGCCGGTTGGCCCCTTGGCTGCTGGAGTCGGGTGGGTCGCTTGGTCAGGCGATCTCGGCTGCTCCGGATGATCCGGCGCGGTTCGACCCGGAGTACGCGGGATCTCCGTGTGTGGAGGGGTTGCCGCAGTCGGGGTGGGTCGCTTGGTCAGGGGATCTCCGCTTCACAGGATGGGCCGGGCCGGCTGGCCCCTTGACTGCTGGAGTCGGGTGGGTCGCTTGGTCAGGCGATCTCGGCTGCTCCGGATGATCCGGCGCGGTTGTCTCCTGAGTACGCGGGATCCTCCAGCGTGGCGGCACGCGAGGCGGACACCGGCGTCCGCTCAGCGGGCGCGGATACCCTGGGGGAGTGATCCTCGCCCTCGATACCTCGATCGGTTCGACCGTCGCGGTCGTCGAGCCCGACGGCGTCGTGCGCGCGGTGGCCGCGAGCGAGAACACGCTCGGGCACGCCGAGATCATCGGCACGCTGCTCGACCGGGTGCTGACCGACGCAGGCGTCTCGCCCGGCGACATCACGCATGTCGCGGCGGGCATGGGGCCCGGCGCATTCACCGGCCTGCGCATCGGCATCGCCGCCGGTCGCGCGTTCGCCCTCGGCCGCGGCATCCCTGTGATTCCGGTCGCGAGCCACGACGCCGCCGCGCTGCGTCACCTCGGCACCGGGCCGCCGGGCCGGTTCGCGATCGTGACCGATGCGCGTCGCCGCGAGAACGCCATCACGGTGTTCGACGGCGCCGACGAGCGCGGGCTGCCGCGCCGCGTCGGCGGGCCCGAGCTGCGCCCGCGCACCGCAGACCTCGCCGCGGACGACCTGACATCCGGCGCCGAGATCGTCGAGACCGCGGCCATCGATGCCGGCGACGTCGGCCGCGTCGCCGCCCTCGCGCTCGCCGCGGGATGGCAGCCCACGGGCGCGCTCGCCGAGACCGAGCCGCTGTACCTGCGCTCGCCCGATGTCACGGTCGGTCACGCCCCGAAGAAGGTGAGCGCGTGAGCATCCGCACCGCCACCCCCGACGACCTCGACGCGATCATGGCGCTTGAGCGCGCCTCGTTCCCGACCGATGCGTGGTCGGACGCGATGATGCGCGAGGAGCTCGCCGCGCCGCACAACCACTACGTGGTCGACGAGCTCGCGGGCCGCGTGATCGGCTACGCCGGCCTGCGCGCCCTGCCCGGATCGCGCGACGCCGACGTGCAGACCATCGCGATCGCCGAGGCCTCCCGCGGGCACGGACGCGGCCGCGCGCTGCTGCACGCCCTGCTCGACGAGGCCACCACGCGCCGCGTGCGCGAGGTGTTCCTTGAGGTGCGCGCCGACAACCCCGTTGCCCAGAAGCTGTACGCGTCGGAGGGCTTCACCGAGCTCGGTCGCCGCCCCCGCTACTACCAGCCCGATGATGTCGACGCCGTGGTGATGCGGCTCGACCTCGAGGCGTGGAGCGCCGCGCGCGTGCCGGATGTCGCCGACGCAGGAGCGTGCACATGAGTTCCGGACCCCTGATCCTCGGGATCGAGACCAGCTGCGACGAGACCGGCATCGGCATCGTGCGCGGGCGCACCGCTCCCGGCGAGCGGCACATCCTGCTCAGCAACACGATCGCCAGCAGCATGGACGAGCACGCGCGCTACGGCGGCGTCGTGCCCGAGGTCGCCGCGCGCGCGCACCTCGAGGCGCTGCAGCCGGCGATCGAGCGCGCGGTCGCCGAGGCCGGTGTCACGCTGCAGGATGTCGACGCGATCGCCGTGACGAGCGGGCCCGGGCTGGCCGGCGCCCTCATGGTGGGCATCGGTGCCGCGAAGGCGCTGGCCGTGTCGCTCGGCAAGCCGCTGTACGCGGTCAACCACCTGGTCGGCCACATCGCGGCGGACATCCTGGATGCCTCCGCCCCGCCCCTCGAGTACCCCACGGTCGCGCTGCTCGTCTCGGGTGGGCACACGTCGCTGCTGCTCGTGCGCGACCTGACCGGCGACGTGGAGCTGCTGGGCGAGACGGTGGACGACGCGGCCGGCGAGGCGTTCGACAAGGTCGCGCGCATCCTGGGCCTGCCCTATCCCGGCGGCCCCGAGATCGATCGCGCCGCCGTGGACGGCGACCCGAAGGCCATCCGGTTCCCGCGCGGACTGTCGCGCGCGAGCGACATGGCGAAGCACCGCTACGACTTCTCGTTCTCGGGCCTCAAGACCGCCGTCGCTCGCTGGATCGAGCAGCGCGAGGCGGCGGGCGAGCCCGTGCCGATCGCGGATGTCGCCGCGAGCTTCCGCGAGGCCGTGGTCGACGTGCTCGTCACCAAGGCGCTCGACGCGTGCGCGCAGCACGGCGTGCCGCGGCTGCTGCTCGGCGGCGGGGTGATCGCCAACAAGCGTCTGCGCGACGTCGCGCTGGAGCGGGCCGAGGCCGCCGGAGTCACCGTGCGCATCCCTCCGCTGAGCCTCTGCACCGACAACGGCGCGATGATCGCCGCGCTCGCCGCAGAGCTGATCGCGGAGGGACGCGCCCCCTCGACCCTCGAGTTCGGTGCCGACTCGACCCTGCCCGTCACGCAGATCCAGGTGGCGGCGCGCGACACGGTGGTTTCGGGGCACGCATGACCGAGCGCGCCGTGCTGCATCAGACCGAGGCTCCGTCCCCGGATGAGTCGGTGCGGCGGGTGCCGCCGACGCAGGCTCGCGACGGCGGCGTCGCCGCGGCGTCCGGTGCTGTGCCGTCCGGTGCTGTGTCGTCCGGTGCTGTGCCGTCCGGTGCCGTGTCGGCGCGGGCGTCGCGCCGGTCGCGGGGTCGCCTTGCGACGTGGGCGCTGAGCGTGGCGATGATCGCGCTCAGCGCGTCGTGGTTCGGCGCCTGGGCGCTGCCGCTCGCGGTCGTGGGCATCGTGCTGGCGCTGGTGGCCCTGTTCGCGCGCCGTGCGCGACGCGAGCTCGCGTGGTGGGGTCTCGGCCTCAGCCTCGGCGCGGTGGTGTGCAGCCTGTTCTGGATCGTCTGGGCCGCCCGGCAGGCCGCGGAGGCCACCGGTTCATAGTGCGCTGCGCGCGTCTCGCACGCGTTCGGTCGCCGCTTCGCGGGATCGGTCGGGCCGTTGGTGTGCCGCGCCCTGGCCCGACGGCCGGCGTGCTTGGCCCGGGGATCCCGTCTTCTCAGGAGCCGGATGGCGATCCTGATCCTGAGGAGGGGAGGTCTCCTGAGTTGGCGCGCGCGTGTTGACCTCGACGGTCGGCCGAGCCGCGGGTCGGGGTCGGGCCGTTGGGCGCAAGCGGGCGGCCCTGGCCCGGCGGCCGGCGGGCTTGGGGCGGGGATCCCGTCTTCTCAGGAGCCGGATGGCGATCCTGATCCTGAGGAGGGGAGATCTCCTGAGTTGGCGCGCGCGTGTTGACCTCGACGGTCGGCCGAGCCGCGGGTCGGGGTCGGGGTGTTGGCGGCGCAAGCGGGCGGCCCTGGCCCGACGGCCGGCGGGCTGGGGCGGGGATCCCGTCTTCTCAGGAGCCGGATGGCGATCCTGATCCTGAGGAGGGGAGATCTCCTGAGTTGGCGCGCGCGTCTCGCACGCGTTCGGTCGCCGTTTCGCGGGCCCGGTCCGAGCCGTTCGCGTGCCTCGCCCTGGCCGGACGGCCGGCGGGCTTGGGGCGGGGATCCCGTCTTCTCAGGATCCGGATGGCGATCCTGGTCCTGGCAAGGGGAGATCTCCTGAGTTGGCGCGCGCGTGTTGACCTCGACGGTCGAGCGAGCCGCAGGTCAGGGGTCGGGCCGTTGGGCGCAAGCGGGCGGCCCTGGCCCGGCGGCCGGCGGGCTTGGGGCGGGGATCCCGTCTTCTCAGGAGCCGGATGGCCACCGCGATCCGGAGAAGGGGAGATCCCCTGAGATGGCGTGCCGCGAGGCCGGACGGCCCGCGACGCCGGACGGCCCGCGACGGCCCGCGACGCCCGACGGCCCGCCTCGCCCGACGGCCCGCCTCGCCCGACCCCCGACGGCCCGCGACCCCCGACGGCGCGGGTCAGCCGCGCGGCACGCGGTCGGCGAGGATCGCCAGGCGCTTGCCGCCCACGCGCGTGAGCAGCAGCGTCGCGGCCTCGTCGCCCTTGAGCGAGAGGCGCCTGCGCAGGGCGGCGGGGTCGACGTCGACCCCTCGCTTCTTGATCTCCAGCGTGCCGATGCCGCGGGCGCGCAGCGCCTTCGCGAGGGGCTTGGGGTCGGCGGGCAGCGTCTCGCGCACCCGGAATGACGACACGAAGGGGCTCGTGGTCGCCACATCGCCCGTCAGGTAGGCGATGCCGGGAGCGATCGGCCCCGCCTCCAGGGCTCGGGCGACGTCGCCCACCAGTCGCGCCCGGATGACCGCGCCCTCCGGCTCGTGGACGAATGCGCCGAGCTCACGCACGGGCTCGTCGGGGGTATCCGCCGCCGCGGCGAGCTCGTGCGCGGCGTCGCCGCGCAGCACCAGGGCCGACCGCCCGACGCCCGGCCGCGCCAGCGATCCGGTCCACACGACCAGCTCGACCGTCGAGCCGTCGACGCTGATCCACTGGGTCTCAACGTTCCATCCGCGGGCCGCATCGGTCTCGGGCAGCGCGTTGCGGTCGTGTCCGGGGCCGAGCTTCACGCCCGCGGGCACGCGCGCGGCGAGGTCGAACACCCAGTCGAGCGACGGCGAGTAGTCGGATGCCGCCACGCGCGACGTCTCGCCGTGTCCGGCCGTGCGTCGGGCGGGATCGAGCCACACGGCGTCCACGTGCGCGAGATCGACGTCCTCCGCGAGCGCCGAGCGCACCTCGACCGCCGGACCCTCGCCCTGGCGGAACGGCGCCAGGTTGTACGCGGCCAGCGCGGCAGTCACGGCGTCGGCGTCGACGGCCAGCACGCCCAGCCCCACCGACGCGAACGCCAGCGAGTCGCCGCCGATGCCGCAGCCCAGATCGGCCACGTGGGAGATCCCGGCCGCGCGCATGCGGTGCGCGTGGTGGGCCGACACGCTCATCCGGGTGGCCTGCTCGAGGCCCGCGCGGGTGAAGAGCATGCGCGACGCGAAGGGGCCGAACTTCGCCTCGCCCCGGGCCCGCAGCCGCGACTGACCGACCGCGGCCGACACGAGCTCGGGGGAGTGGCCGGCCGCCCGCAGCCGCGACACGGTGCGTGCCACGTCGTCGGTCGACTCGACCGGGCCGAGCGACTCCAGGAGCGCCAGCCCCTCGCGGGTGAGCAGGGCGTCGAGCTCGGCCGAATCCATCCCTCAAGCCTAGGTCGCGCCGGAGAGGCAATCCCATTGGCACTCGCGTTGCGCGAGTGCCAGCAACCCTCCTAAACTGCCTGTTAGCACTCTCCCCGCGAGAGTGCGAAAGAGTCTTCCCGTACGAAGCACACGAAAGAAGAGGTACACCGTGTCGGTTTCCATCAAGCCGCTCGAGGACCGCATCGTCATCAAGCAGGTCGAGGCCGAGCAGACCACCGCGAGCGGTCTGGTCATCCCCGACACCGCGAAGGAGAAGCCCCAGGAGGGCGAGGTCGTCGCGGTGGGCCCCGGCCGCATCGACGACAACGGCAACCGCGTTCCGCTCGACGTCGCTGTCGGCGACCGCGTGCTGTACAGCAAGTACGGCGGCACCGAGGTCAAGTTCGGCGCCGACGAGTTCCTCGTGCTCTCGGCCCGCGACGTGCTGGCGGTCGTCGTCCGCTGATCCGGCGACACCCGCTTCTCGAGAGGCCCGGATGCCCGCCATCCGGGCCTCTCGCATGCCCGGAGGCGGTGGCAGGAATCCCGCGCAGGATGGCAGAACGTCCGGGCTGCCCGGGCCCTGCCCGGGCGTAGGCTGAATCGGTGACCCAGGCCTCTCCCGCACCGACCGCCCGCAGCAACCGGATCGGGACCGAGGCGGCCGGCACGCTCTACGGCCTGGGCGCCTACGTGCTGTGGGGCGTGCTGCCCCTCTACTTCGTGGCCCTGGCGCCCGCCGGCGCCTGGGAGGTCGTCGCCTGGCGCGTGCTGCTCTCGCTCGTGTTCTGCGCGCTGCTGCTCACCGTCACGCGCGGCTGGCGCCGGTTCGTCACCGTGCTGCGCACCCCGCGCCTCGCGGCGCTCATGGCGCTGGCGGGCGTGCTGATCTACGTCAACTGGCAGGTCTTCGTGCTGGCGACGCAGACCGACCACGTGCTCGAGGCGAGCCTCGGCTACTTCATCAACCCCATCACCACCGTGCTGCTGGCGGTGCTCGTGCTGCGCGAGCGGCTGCGCATCCTGCAGTGGATCGCCATCGCGGTCGCCGCGCTGGCGGTCATCGTGATCGTGGTGGGGTACGGTGCCGTGCCCTGGTACGCGCTGCTGCTGACCGCCAGCTTCGGCGTTTACGGGCTCGTCAAGAAGCAGGTGGGCGGCTCGGTCGACGCGGTCAGCGGCCTCGCTCTCGAGACGCTCTGGATCACGCCCATCGCCGTCGTGCAGCTCGGCATCGTCGCCGCCACGACCGGCATCACGCTCGGCACCGCAGGCCCGCTGCACGCCGTGCTGCTGCTGTGCGCGGGTGTGGTGACGGCGGTGCCGCTGCTGCTGTTCGCGGCCGGATCGAGCCGCGTGCCGCTCGCGACGATGGGGATGCTGCAGTTTGCGGGGCCCATCCTGCAGTTCATCATCGGCGCGGCCGTGCTGCACGAGGAGATGCCCGCCGTGCGCTGGATCGGCTTCGGCATCGTGTGGATCGCGTGCGTCCTGCTGGTGACCGACCAGCTGCGGCACGCGCGCCGCGTGCGGCCCTCCGTGGTCGCGCCCGTCGCCTGACGCGCGGAGGGCGAAGCCCCCTGCCGGATGTCCGCGGCGGTCACATTGCGCCGCAGGATGCCCAGCCCGGTAACGATTCGATCCCGAAACCGCGCGCCGTCTGCTCAGATGGCGATCCGAAAACACACGCGAAACAAATCGCGGGTAGATTTCCGTCCACTACCCGCGGCCGCCTGTGCACTCCCTGGGAGCACGGGCACCACCAGTCCCCGATCCGCGGGTCCTGATGAAAGGACGGAACCTCATGGTTCGATCCCGAAAGCTGCTCGGCGCCGTCGCCCTCACCGGCGCCGCAGCTCTCACCCTCGCGGGTTGTGCCGCCGGCGGCGGCACGGCCTCGGGCGAGCCCAGCTCGTCGGCCCCGGCCGCTCCGGCCGGCGACCTCGCGCTGAAGATCGGCACGGCCCTGCCCGTGACCGGTTCGCTCGCGTTCCTCGGCCCGCCCGAGATCCAGGGCGTCAACTACGCGCAGTCGCTGATCAACGAGTACGCCGAGACCACGGGCCTCGAGCTCGACGTCGTGCACGGCGACTCGGGCGACCTCGACAACAAGGCCTACGAGACCGAGATCCCGCGTCTGCTCAGCGAGGACCCCGCGGCCATCATCGGCGCCGCGTCGTCGGGCGTCTCGCTGCAGTTCATCGACCAGGTCGTCGGCGCGGGCGTCATCCAGTTCTCGCCGGCCAACACGTCCGACCAGTTCACGACGTACGAGGACAACGGCCTCTACTTCCGCACCGCGCCGTCCGACGTGCTGCAGGGCGAGGTGCACGGCAACTTCGTGGCCGAGCTGGGCCACCAGACCCTCGGCCTGATCGTGCTGAACGACGCCTACGGCACCGGCCTGGCCAACTACATCACCGAGTCGTTCGAGGCCGCGGGCGGCGAGGTCGTCGCGGCCCCGACCTTCAACCCCGGTGACACGTCGTTCGACTCGCAGATCAGCGAGGTGCTGGCCGAGGACCCCGACGCCATCACCGTGATCTCGTTCGACGAGGCGAAGACCATCCTGCCGAGCCTCATCGAGAAGGGCTTCGACCCCGAGAACCTCTTCCTCGTCGACGGCAACATGGCCGCGTACCCCGACTTCCCCGAGGGGCTGCTCGAGGGCGCGAAGGGCACGTACCCCGGCCCGACGCCCGACCAGGTGCAGGAGTTCATCGACGGCCTCGACGCCTACGTCGAGGAGGCCGGCGAGGAGGCGCTGAGCGACTACACGTACGCTCCCGAGTCGTTCGACGCCACCAACCTGATCGCGCTCGCCGCGCTGGCCGCGCAGTCGACCGACCCCGCCGCAATCGCCGAGAAGCTGCAGGAGGTCTCGGGTGGTTCGGGCGACGGTGAGAAGTGCACCACGTTCGCGGAGTGCGCCGACATCATCCTCGGCGGCGGCGTCGCCGACTACGACGGCGTCTCGAGCCCGGTGACCTTCGACGAGGTCGGCGACCCGACCGAGGGCTTCATCAACATCTACGAGTACGGCGCCGACAACACGTACGCACCGTACGAGGGCTGATCCCCTCACCCCACGCAAGAGGGCCCCGTCTCGCGAGCTTCGGCTCGCGAGGCGGGGCCCTTCGCCGTCGCCCACCGGCGGCGCTGACGCTCGCGCGCGCGGTTCGCAAGCCCCTGTGCCCCCGACCTGCCGAACGCTAGCGTGGCCGCCACGGCGCGACAGGATCGGCGCGGTCGCCGGTCGGGGCGCCGCGCGCACGCGCACCAGGACGTACAGGATCGGCGAGCGAGGGGGACCGGATGAAGGTCGCGATCATCGGGGCGAGCGGCAACGCCGGCACGGCCCTGCTGCACGCGCTGCGCGGGCAGGACGAGGTCTCCGAGATCATCGGCGTCGCGCGGCGCACGCCGGATGTGTCGGCGGCTCCCTACGATGCGGCGCGGTGGGAGCGTGTCGACATCGCGGCGCCCGCGATCGGCGACGAGGGCGAGCAGCAGGTCGTCGATCGCCTGGCGTCTGTGCTGCAGGGCGTCGACACCGTGGTGCACCTGGCGTGGCTCATCCAGCCCAACCACGACCGCGAGCTCATGCGGCGCGCCAACGTCGACGGCACGCGCCGCGTGGTGGAGGCGTGCCTGCGAGCGGGCGTGGGGCACCTGGTGTGCGCGTCCTCGGTCGGCGCTTACACGGGCGTGGAGGACGAGGCGCCGCGTGACGAGTCGTGGGGCACCGAGGGCATCCCGTCGTCGCACTACGCGGTCGACAAGGCCGCGCAGGAGGACGTGCTCGACGAGGCCGAGGCGCGCGGCCTGGCCGTCGCCCGCGTGCGGCCGGCCCTGCTGTTCGACGCCGACGCCGGCGCTGAGATCATGCGTCTGTTCGTGGGCCCCCTGCTGCCGCCCGCCTTGCTGCGCCCTGGCGCGCTGCCCGTCGTGCCGCTGCCGGCCGGCCTGCGCGCGCAGGCGGTGCACGGCGAAGACCTCGCGGATGGCTACCGCCGCATCATCCTGCAGCGTGCCACCGGACCCTTCAACTTCGCGGCCGAGCCGGTGCTCCACGAGGCCGAGATCGCCGCGGTGATCTCGGGCGGTCGGCACATCTCGATCCCGCCCGGAGTGCTGCGGCCCATGCTGCACGCCGCATGGCGCGCGCACGCTGTCGCCGCCGATCCGGGGTGGCTCGACATGGCGATGACCGTGCCGATCATGGACACGTCGCGGGCGCGCCGAGAGCTCGGATGGGAGCCCCGCCACGACGCCACGCAGGCCCTGCGCGAGCTGCTGCAGGCCATGGCCGACGGCGTCGGCACCGCGAGCGCGCCCATGCGGCCGCGCGCGACGTGGCCGCAGGATCAGCAGGCCCCGGGCGAAGCCATGCCCGACGGCATCGCGCAGCCTCCCGCCGACTCCTCGGGCCACCGCGTGCCCGCCGAGCTCGAGAGGGACATCCTGGGCCTCTACCTGTCGGACCACCTCACCGGTTCGACGGCGGGCGTGGAGCGCCTGAAGCGGATGGCCAAGGCGTACGCCGACACCGACCTCGGACCCGACCTGGCGCTCGTGGCGCGCGAGGTGGCCGAGGAGCGCGAGTTCCTCGCGACGCTGATCGACGCCCTCGAGCTGCGCCGCCGGCCCTACCGCCAGGCCGCCGCCTGGGTCGGTGAGCGCCTGGGCCGGCTCAAGACCAACGGCCGCCCCCTCGGGTCGCCCATGACGCCCATCCTCGAGATCGAGCTGATGCGCGCGGCCGTGGTGGGCAAACTGAGCGGCTGGGAGACGCTGGCCGAGCTCGCGCCCGACCTGGGCCTGCCGCCAGACCAGTTCACGACGCTGGCGGAACGGTCGCAGCGGCACGCCGAGATCCTCGGCCGGCTGCACCGCCACGCCGTTCCCGAGGCCTTCCGCGCGGGCCACGTCGACTGACGCGGCCCGCGGGTGGCCTGGGCGGGGCGCCGCGCGGGCGGGGCGCGTGCGGGCCGGCGGACGCCAATTCCGGAGATCCCGGCTCATCCGGATTCGAAGGGCCATTCTGCTCCGGAGAACGCGGGATCTCCGGATGAAGCGCGTCACGCCAGGTGCAGACGCTGCGCGATCGCCCGGGTGATCAGACCCTGCACGGTCGCCCAGTCGTCGAACAGCTGCCAGTATCCGACGCGGATGACGTGGTAGCCCATCAGCCTCAACCTCGCGTCGTGCTCGTTGTCGGCCAGGCGCTGGGCGTCGACGTGGTGCCCGCCGTCGACCTGGATCACCAGGCGCTCGCCGATGAGCAGGTCGACGGGACGCCCGGCCAGCACCACCTGACGCTGCATCGGCAGCTTCAGCCACCGCAGGCGCGACATGATCACCGTCTCGGTGCCCTGGTCGGCGAACGGCTGGGCCTCGGCGAGCAGACCGCGGGCATCCGGTCCGAGGGGGAGCCGGCGCATCACATCGCGGTCGAGCATGCCGAGCCGCAGCGCCGACTCCCAGACCGCCAGAGCCTCCTCGTGCGGCCGGCACTGCGCTACGAGGGCGAGCACGTTCTCGATCGGATCGACCAGGGCGTCGGGACCGCGAGGGATCAGCGGCGTGTTCCAGTGGACGTGTGCCGCTGTCGGGCGGGCGAGGTTGCCGTGCGGCGGCGCGGCGACGTGGACGTCGTGGGTGACCGTCCACAAACCCAGGCGCTGAGCCTGCGTGACGCAGGTGAGCACCACACCCACCGCGGCGGCCGTCACCAGCAGCGGATCGGCGTCACGCCGCGCGATCCATCCGCGGCGCACACGCACGACTTCGCCTGCAGCGACCGCCTTCCGGATGGCGTGGTCGCCGATCCCGAGCTCGTACAGCGCGCGGACGCGGGCGACGCCGTCGGCTTGCGTGAGGGCTGCGGAGAGGTCCATGGGCACAACGGTGCCCTGCCGGCGCCGCCGCGCCGGGCGTTTCGGCCGCGTGTGGATGGCGGGCGCTCCACGTGGCGGCTGTGGGCGGCAGCCCGCGTGCGGCGCCGCGCGGTGCGTTGCGGCAATTCCGGAGACCTCGGCCCTTCCGGAGGGGTAGGGGTATCCGGCTCCGGAGTACGCGGGATCGCCGGGTGAGCCCGCGCCCGTGGGCGGCGGGTGCCCGGGTGAGCCCGCTCGGTGCGTGCGGCAATTCCGGAGATCCCGCCCTCTCCGGAGCGGAAGAGGCATCCGGCTCCGGAGTACGCGGGGTCCCCGGGTGAGCCCGCGCCCGTGGGCGGCGGGTGCCCGGGTGAGCCCGCTCGGTGCGTGCGGCAATTCCGGAGATCTCGGCCTCTCCGGAGCGGAAGGGGCATCCGGCTCCGGAGTACGCGGGGTCCCCGGGCGAGCCCGCGCCCGTGGGCGGCGGGTGCCCGGGTGAGCCTGCTCGGCGCCCCCGCAATTCCGGAGATCCCGGCTCCTCAGGAGAGGTAGGGGCATCCGGATCCGGAGTACGCGGGATCCCCGGGTGAGCCCGTGCCCGTGGACGCCGGATGCCCGGGTGAGCCCGCTCGGCGCGCGCGGCAATTCCGGAGATCTCGGCCTCTCCGGAGCGGAAGGGGCATCCGGTTCCGGAGAACCCGGGATCCCCGGATGACCCCGACCCCGCCCCCGCCGACCCCGCCCCCGCCGACGCCGGGCCGCGGATGACCCCGCCCCCGCGGACGCCGGGCCGCGGACGACCCGGCCCGCCCCGCATGAACCCGGCCCGCCCCGCATGAACCCCGACCCGCGCGCCGGATGGGGCCCCGGGAGACGACGCAGGCCCGGATCCGAGGATCCGGGCCTTCGTCGTGGGGCTCAGGCGCCGAGGGTGCCGAGGTAGAGCTCGGTGACCTTCGGGTCCTTGAGCAGCTCGCGGCCGGTGCCCGTGTAGGCGTCGCGGCCCTGGTCGAGCACGTAGCCGCGGTCGCAGATCTGCAGGCAGCGGCGGGCGTTCTGCTCGACCATGATGCAGGTCACGCCGGCCTTGTTGATCTCGGAGACCCGCAGGAACGCCTCATCCTGTCGCACCGGAGACAGACCCGCCGAGGGCTCGTCGAGGAGCAGGACCTTCGGATCCATCATGAGCGCGCGGCCCATCGCGACCATCTGGCGCTCGCCGCCGGAGAGGCCGCCGGCGCGCTTCTTGATGCCCGCGCCCTTGGCGAGGTCGGGGAACAGGCTCATGACGAAGTCGACGCGCTCGGCGAACATCTTCGGCTTCTGGTACGCGCCCATCTGCAGGTTCTCCTCGATCGTCAGCGAGGGGAACACGTTGTTGGTCTGCGGGATGAAGCCCACGCCCTTGGCGACCAGCTTGTCGGCCTTGAGCCCCGTGATGTCCTCGCCGGCGAGCGAGATCCTGCCGCCGCGGATCTTCACCTGGCCGAAGATGGCCTTCAGCAGCGTCGACTTGCCGGCGCCGTTGGGGCCGATGATGCCGATCAGCTCGCCCTGGTGGGCGGTCAGGGTGGCGCCGTTGAGGATGTTCACGCCGGGCAGGTAGCCGGCGTGGACGTCGTCGACGAGCACCACCGGCGTGTCCTGCGCGGCGGTCGCCTGGGCCGCGGGGGGCGTCTGCTCGCTCACTTGGTGTCCTCCTTGTCGAGCTCGGCGGACGCCTCGGCCTCGATGGCGGCGGCGTCGACCGAAGCGGATGCCGCCGCGTCGGTGGTGGGGTCGGCCTCGATCACCGGGATGCGACCGGTCACCACGCCCAGGTCGAGCTCCTGGTGTGCGCCGAGGTAAGCGTCGATCACCGCGGGGTTCTTCATGACCTCGTCGGGCGCGCCCTCGGCCACGACCTTGCCCTCGGCCATCACGATCACCCAGTCGGCGATGTGGCGCACCATGTGCATGTCGTGCTCGACGAAGAGCACGGTCATGCCCTCGTCCTTCAGGTCGAGGATGTGGTCGAGCAGCGACTGCGTGAGCGCGGGGTTCACGCCGGCCATCGGCTCGTCGAGCATGACGAGCGTCGGGTTCGACATCAGAGCGCGCGCCATCTCGAGCAGCTTCTTCTGGCCGCCCGAGAGGCCGGCCGCGAGGTCGTCCTTCTTGGCGTCGAGCTTGAACTTCACCAGCAGCTCGGCGGCGCGCTGCTCGATCTCCTGGTCCTGCTTGCGCCACAGGGCGGGGATCAGGCTGTGCCAGAAGCGCTCGCCCACCTGGCCGGGCTGGCCGAGCTTCATGTTGTCCATGACGCTCAGGCGACCCAGCGCCTTGGTCAGCTGGAACGTGCGCACGAGGCCCAGGCGGGCCACCTTGTGCGCGGGCATGTTGGCGAGGTTTTTGCCGTCGTACGACCACGTGCCGCTGCCCGGCTTGTCGAAGCCGGTCAGCAGGTTGAACAGCGTGGTCTTGCCCGCACCGTTCGGGCCGATCAGCGCGGTGATGGCGCCGCGCGGGATCTCGAGGTGCTCGACGTCGACCGCCGTCAGGCCGCCGAACGTGCGCGTCACGCCGTCGGCGACGATGATCGGGTCGACCTTCTTGACGCCGGGCGTGGCCTCGCCCACGTGCAGACCCGTGGTCTTCGGCCGCGGCACCGGGGCCGTCATGGGCGCCGGCTCGGCACCCATGTTCTCGGGGGTGTTGTCAACGGACAAAGGTCAGCTCCTTCTTGTCACCGAGGATTCCCTGCGGCATGAAGACGACCAGCAGCATGAGCGCGACACCGACGAGGATGAAGCGCAGCGTGCCGGCCTGGACGCTGGTCATGAAGGGCAGCAGGCCCGCATCCACCAGCGCGGGGAGGACGTTCGAGAGGAACGTCTGGATGACCCAGAAGATCAGCGACCCGAGCAGCGGCCCGAACACGGTCGCCGCGCCGCCGAGCAGCAGGGCGGTCCACACGAAGAACGTCAGCGACGTCACGTAGACGCCCGGGCTCACGGCCGAGGGCAGGGCGTACACGACGCCGCCCGCCGCCATGATGACGCCGCCCAGCACGAGCGACTGCATCTTGTACGAGAACACGTTCTTGCCGAGCGACCGGATGGCGTCCTCGTCCTCGCGGATGCCCTTCATCACGCGGCCCCACGGGCTGCGGGTGAGCATCCACACGACGAGCGCCGCGAAGGCGAGCGTCAGGATGCCCATCAGCCGCACCCACCACTGCGTCTCGTTGTACGTCCACGGGCCGAAGCCGTAGGTGCCCGGCGGGATGGGGTTCGCCTCGCGGAAGCTCGCGTGGTACCCGGCGAGGCCGTCGGCCGATCCGGTCACCTCCTCGAACTGGGTCGTGAGGAACAGCAGGCGCAGCACCTCGGCGGCCGCGATGGTGGCGATGGCGAGGTAGTCGCCGCGCAGGCGCAGCGTCGGGATGCCCAGGATGAGCGCGAACACCGCGGCGGCCGCGAGGCCGATCAGCGCGCCGGCCCACCAGGGGAGGCCGAACGTGAGGATCGAGATCGCGTAGCCGTACGCGCCGAGGGCCATGAAGCCCGCGACGCCCATGTTGATCAGGCCGCCGTAGCCGAAGTGCACGGCCAGGCCGAGCGCGGCGAGGGCGTAGCCCATCGTCGCGGGGCTGAGGACCGAGGACAGGGTGTTGTCGAAGATCTGAGACCAGTTCATGAGCGGCGCCTATCCGATTCGCTCGCGGCGGCCGAGGATGCCCTGCGGCCGGACCAGAAGGATGATGATCAGGACCACCAGCGCGCCCGCGTACCGCAGGTCGGCCGGGATCCAGAGGCTCGACACCTCGACGAGCATGCCGATGATGATCGAGCCGACGAGCGCTCCGAACGCGGTGCCGAGACCGCCGAGCGTGACGGCCGCGAAGACCAGCAGCAGCACCTGGGCGCCCATGTCCCAGCGGATGCCGGGGCGGTAGTAGGCGTACAGGATGCCCGCCAGGCCCGCGAGCGCGCCGGAGATGATCCACACCACCCGCACGACGTGGTCGACGTCGATGCCGCTGGCCGAGGCGAGCGACGGGTTGTCGGAGATCGCGCGGGTGGCCTTGCCGAGCCGGCTCTTGGTGAGCCAGATCGCGAAGGCCACGATGACCACGATCGAGATGCCCATGGAGACCAGGTCGTTGAGCGTTGTGGTCACCGCGCCGAAGAGCGGGATCGACACCGAGGGCACCATGGCCGGCAGCTGCTGCGTGCCGCCGCCGATGAAGTACTGGAAGATGTACCGCAGCGCCAGCGACAGGCCGATCGACAGGATCATCAGCTGCACCGCGCCGACGCCCTTGCGCCGCAGCGGGCGCCAGATCGCGGCATCGAGCGCGAGGCCGAGCAGGGCGCTCAGGATGATCGCCACCGGGATGCCGACCCACACCGGAAGGGCCAGGGAGGCGGGCCCGATGAGGAACAGGGCGGCGATCGCGCCGAACGTCACCATCTCGGCGTGCGCGAAGTTGGAGATGCCGGTCGTGCCGAACACCAGCGAGAGGCCGACGGCCGCGAGCCCCAGCATCAGGCCGAAGTTGAGGCCCAGGAAGAGGCGCTGCACGAGCTGGTCGAAGAAGCTCGTGACGTTGCGCTCGCCCTCGCCGATGAAGAAGTTGACCGTGAGGCGACCGCCCTGTCCCATCTCGGCCTCGACCTCGTTGGGGGTGTCGTCCTCGCCGGTCTCGTCGACCACGGCGATGCCCTCGGGCAGCGACTCCTCGTCGACCGTGACGGTGTATTCGACGCCCCTCTCGGGGACCTTGACCGAGAACCTGCCGTTCTCGTCGGTCTCGCCCTCCTGGGCGCCGCCGGGGCCGTCGATCGTGACGGTCACGCCCGGTACGGGCTCGCCCTCGTTCTTGATGTTGACCGTGACGGTGTAGGGGTCTCCCTCGGCGGCGTGCGCTGCGGTCGGCAGCAGCAGGGCCGTGAAGAGGGCGGCGATGAAGGCCGCGAGAGCGACGATCGCGCCAGATCGGGTACGCCTCGGGGAGGCGGTTCTGGGGTTCATTGATCCTCCGGTCCACGGGCGGCGGGTGGGGTTGCGCCGCACCGGGGTGGTATGAACGGGTCGTTCAAAGGTAAGACCCTAATGTGTCCTGAACGTTTCCTGTGCGTTCGAGGTACCCACGAAGGCAATCTGCGCATCCGGACGGTCTGCCCTCCGAGCGATCTGCTTCCGGAATATCTGCAGGCTCCCTCGCCTTAGAATCCGTATACGGGGGAGGATGGCACACCCGAGTCCTCCCGCGATACGAGCGCACCCCATCTCGCATCGGCACAGGAGAAGCGGCAATGACTGACTACGATCCGTTCGGCTTCGTCGGACTCACCTACGACGACGTGCTCCTGCTGCCCGGCCATACGGACGTCATCCCCAGCGAGGCCGACACGGGCTCGCGGCTGACGCGCAACATCCGGGTCGCCGCGCCGCTGCTCTCGAGTGCCATGGACACCGTCACGGAGGCGCGCATGGCGATCGCGATGGCGCGCCACGGCGGCATCGGCATCCTGCATCGCAACCTGTCGATCCACGACCAGGCCGCCGCCGTCGACCGCGTCAAGCGCAGCGAGTCGGGCATGATCACCGACCCGATCACCACCACGCCCGACGCGACGATCGACGAGGTCGACGCGCTGTGCCGCAAGTACCGCATCTCGGGCCTGCCGGTGGTGGACGAGGAGAACCGCCTCGTCGGCATCGTGACGAACCGCGACATGCGCTTCGTGAGCGAGTTCGAGCGCACCACCACTCTCGCCAAGGACGTCATGACCGCCGAGGGGCTCGTCACGGGCCACGTGGGCATCTCGCCCGAGGAGGTCGTGGCGCTGTTCGCGAAGCACCGCGTCGAGAAGCTGCCGCTGATCGACGACGGCGGCAAGCTCGCGGGCCTCATCACCATCAAGGACTTCGACAAGAGCGAGAAGTATCCCAACGCCACCAAGGACGCACAGGGCCGCCTGCGCGTGGGCGCCGCGATCGGCTTCTTCGGCGATGCGTGGGAGCGCGCCGAGGCGCTGCGCGACAAGGGCGTCGACGTGCTGGTCGTCGACACCGCCAACGGGCAGTCGCAGGGCGTGATCGACATCGTCAAGCGCCTCAAGGCCGACCCGACCTTCGCGCACATCGACATCATCGGCGGCAACGTCGCCACGCGCGAGGGCGCCCAGGCGCTGGTCGACGCGGGCGTCGACGCGGTCAAGGTCGGCGTGGGCCCGGGCTCGATCTGCACCACGCGCGTGGTCGCGGGCGTCGGCGTGCCGCAGGTGACGGCCATCTACGAGGCGTCGCTCGCCGCGCGCCCGGCCGGCGTGCCGGTCATCGCCGACGGTGGCCTGCAGTACTCGGGCGACATCGCCAAGGCCCTCGTCGCGGGCGCCGACACGGTGATGCTCGGATCGCTGCTGGCCGGCACCGAGGAGGCCCCGGGCGACGTCGTGTTCCAGGGTGGCAAGCAGTTCAAGCTGTATCGCGGCATGGGCTCGCTCGGCGCGATGCAGACGCGCGGCAAGCAGACCTCGTACTCGAAGGACCGCTACTTCCAGGCGGATGTGCCCAGCGACGACAAGCTGATCCCCGAGGGCATCGAGGGCCAGGTGCCCTACCGTGGCCCGCTGTCGGCGGTGTTCCACCAGCTCATCGGCGGCCTGCGTCAGTCGATGTTCTACGTCGGCGCGCGCACGATCGACGAGCTCAAGGCGCGCGGCAAGTTCGTGCGCATCACGTCGGCCGGCCTCAAGGAGTCGCACCCCCACGACGTGCAGATCGTGGTCGAGGCGCCGAACTACAAGCGCTGAGCTTCTTCCCTCTCGAAACGCAGCGGACCCCGGCCGGAGCGTGCCTCCAGCCGGGGTCTCCTGCGTCCGCCGCGCGCACTGCGGCCGCCGCGCCTGCGCGAGTGGCGGAGACCGACAGTGCGCGGATCCGCGCCGTTCGATCCGCACCCGCGCAGATCTCCGCGTCTGGTGCAGGACGGATGACCGTCGGCCCGCCCCGGGTAGGCTGAGACGGTGACGGAGATCGAGCTGGGCCGAGGCAAGCGGGCACGACGCGCGTACGCGTTCGACGACATCGCGGTGGTGCCCTCGCGGCGCACGCGCAACCCCGAGGACGTCGACACCTCCTGGTCGATCGACGCGTTCCACTTCGACGTGCCCGTGCTGGGCGCGCCGATGGACTCGGTCGTCAGCCCGAAGACCGCGATCATGCTCGGCCAGCTCGGCGGCCTGGGCGTGCTCGACCTCGAAGGTCTGTGGACCCGGTACGAGGATCCCGAGCCGCTGCTCGACGAGATCGCGTCGCTGCCCGACGAGGTCGCGACCAGCCGCATGAAGCAGCTCTACTCCGAGCCCATCAAGCCCGAGCTGGTGACCCAGCGCATCAACGAGATCCGCGCGGCGGGCGTCACGGTCGCCGGCGCGCTCACGCCGCAGCGCACGCAGGAGCTCTACGAGACGGTCGTCGCGGCGGGCGTCGACCTGTTCGTCATCCGCGGCACGACGGTCTCGGCCGAGCACGTCTCGAGCGCGGCCGAGCCGCTCAATCTCAAGAAGTTCATCTACGACCTCGACGTGCCGGTGATCGTGGGCGGCGCTGCGACGTACACGGCGGCGCTGCACCTCATGCGTACCGGCGCGGCGGGCGTGCTGGTCGGCTTCGGCGGCGGCGCCGCCTCGACCACGCGTGCGACGCTCGGCGTGCACGCACCCATGGCGACCGCGGTGGCGGACGTCGCCGGCGCGCGTCGCGACTACCTCGACGAGTCGGGCGGACGCTACGTGCACGTCATCGCCGACGGCGGCGTGGGCACATCCGGCGATCTGGTCAAGGCGCTCGCCATGGGCGCCGACGCCGTGATGCTGGGCGTCGCGCTCGCGCGCGCCACCGATGCGCCGGGCCGGGGCTTCCACTGGGGCCCCGAGGCGCACCACCCGAAGCTGCCCCGCGGCCGCCGCGTCATGGTGCCCCAGGTGGGCAGGCTGGAAGAGGTGCTGTACGGCCCGGCTCCCGTCGCCGACGGCACGGCGAACCTGATCGGTGCGCTGCGCAAGTCGATGGCCACGACCGGGTACTCCGACCTCAAGGAGTTCCAGCGGGTCGAGGTCGTCGTCGCCCCGTATGAGCACCACTGATCCGTCGGGTCCCGTCGAGGCCCCGCTCTTCCCGCCCACGCTGCGGGAGGTCATGCTGCGGCCGCGCTGGATCGCGCTGCTGGGTCTGTGCCTCGCCGTCGCGGGCGTCTTCGCCTGGCTGGGGCAGTGGCAGCTGTCGAGTGCGATCGACACCGATCCGCTGCCCGTCGACGCGACCGAGCAGGTGCGTCCGATCGACGAGATCGTGCAGCCCGGGCAGTACCTCGAGGAACCGCTCGTCGGGCAGCGCGTCGAGGTGACGGGGCGCTGGGTGCCGGGCGACTTCATCGTGGTGTCGTCGCGCTTCAACGATGACATCGAGGGGTTCTGGGTCACCGGCCAGTTCCGGCTCGACCGCGAGCAGCCGACATCCATCGCGGTCGCCGTGGGATGGACGCCCAGCCGCGAACGGGCCGATGCCGCGGTGGACGCGCTGAACGACGCCGCGGCCATGGCGTCATCCGACGTCGCGCTCTCGGTGCCGGTCGAGCTGACGGGCCGCATCATCTCGGACGAGGGCCCGGCGCTGCCGCGCGGCGACGATCCGCTCGAGCAGACGCGCATGTCGCCCGCCGCGCTGCTGAGCCGCTGGCATGAGATGGACGGATCGCCCGTGGCGGCGATCGACGTGTACCGCCCTTACCTGACGTCGACCGACCCGACCGGTGGCCTCGCCGACGCCGGACTCGACGAGATCTCGTCGCCGGCGCCCGAGCTGGCGAGCCCCGTCAACTGGCTCAACATCTTCTACGCGGCCGAGTGGGCGATCTTCGCGGGCTTCGCCTTCTACCTCTGGTACCGCCTCGCCAAGGACGCCTGGCTGCGCGAGGTCGAGGAGCTCGAAGACGTCGACCCCGACGACGACTGACTCGCGCCACCGTGTGCGCTGTCGGGCTCCCGAGGGCTCGACTAGCGCCGGGCGGGCTCGCTAGCGTCGCCGACGGTCGTGAGCGCGCCGGGCGCTAGTCAACGGTCGGGGTTGAGTCGCCGTTGCCCTGTGCAGGCCCCACCGGGCGACTAGCGCCGGGCGGGCTCGCTAGCGTCGCCGAGGGTCGTGAGCGCGCCGGGCGCTAGTCAACGGTCGGTTGAGGCGCCGGTACCGGACGCTCGTCAGCGGTCGGGGCGAGCCGGATGGGGGCTGCGGGCGCGGATCGGACGCACAGCCGCCGCCGATAGACTGGGGTTCATGCCGCAGCCGAAGCTCGCCACGTTCCCTCAGATCCGAGGCGCGCTGCGGTTCTACCAGATCTGCTCGGTCATCACCGGTGTCGGCCTGCTGCTGCTGTGCGCCGAGATGGTGCTGAAGTACACGCCGCTCGCCGTGGAGCTCTTCCTCGGCGGCTCGGGCGGCTTCCTCTGGTTCGCGCCGGTCGTGCCCTCGCCCGAAGGCGAGCTGATCTCCACCGGCGACGGGATCAACCTGTCGCTGGGCATCCTGATCGTGCACGGCTGGTTCTACGTCGTCTACCTCGCCGCCTGCTTCCGCGTGTGGAGCCTGATGCGCTGGCCGTTCTGGCGGCTCATCCTGCTCGCCGGCGGCGGCGTGGTGCCTTTCCTCTCCTTCTTCATGGAGTTCTACGTCGCGCGCGACGTGAAGCGCTATCTGGCCGAGCGCGAGGCCGCGGCCGCTGAGAAGGCCGCATCCAAGGCCGCGTCCACACAGGAGGTCGCCCAGTGAATCAGTCCGGAGCGGCGGGAGCCGACTCGATCCCTTCGGGGGCCGACGTCTCCCACGACACCGCCCAGCGCCCCGTGCTGGTCGTCGACTTCGGCGCGCAGTACGCGCAGCTGATCGCGCGCCGCGTGCGCGAGGCCGGCGTGTTCAGCGAGCTCGTGCCGCACACCGCCAGCGCCGAGGAGATCGCCGCGCACGACCCCGTCGCGATCATCCTGTCGGGCGGTCCCTCGTCGGTGTACGAGCCCGGGGCCCCGCAGCTCGACCCCAGGGTGTTCGAGCTGGGCGTGCCGACGCTGGGCATCTGCTACGGCTTCCAGGTGATGGCGCAGGCCCTCGGCGGCGAGGTCGCCAACACCGGCCTGCGCGAGTACGGCGCCACCGACGCCGCGCTGGTGGGCGACGGCGGCGTGCTGCTGGGCGGCCAGCCAGCCGAGCAGAACGTCTGGATGAGCCACGGCGACCAGGTGGCGAAGGCTCCCGAGGGCTTCCAGGTGCTCGCCTCGACCGCCGCCACGCCGGTCGCGGCGTTCGGCAACGCCGAGAAGTGCTTCTACGGCGTGCAGTGGCACCCCGAGGTCAAGCACAGCGACTTCGGCCAGAAGGTGATCGAGAACTTCCTGCACAAGGCCGCCGGTCTGCCGGCCGACTGGAACGCGGGGAACGTCATCGCCGAGCAGGTCGAGCGCATCCGCGCGCAGATCGGCAACGCGCGCGTCATCTCGGCCCTCTCGGGCGGAGTCGACTCGGCCGTGTCCACCGCGCTCGTGCACAAGGCCGTGGGTGACCAGCTCACCGCCGTGTTCGTGGATCACGGTCTGCTGCGCAAGGGCGAGCGCGAGCAGGTCGAGAAGGACTACGTCGAGTCGACGGGCGTGCGTCTGATCACGGTGGACGCCGAGGACACGTTCCTCGGGCACCTCGAGGGCGTGACCGACCCCGAGCAGAAGCGCAAGATCATCGGCCGCGAGTTCATCCGCGCGTTCGAGAAGGTGCAGCGCGACCTGATCGCCGAGGCGAAGGCCGAGGGCGAGCCCATCAAGTTCCTGGTGCAGGGCACCCTGTACCCGGATGTCGTCGAGTCGGGCGGCGGCGCCGGCACCGCGAACATCAAGAGCCACCACAACGTGGGCGGCCTTCCGGAGGACCTGGACTTCGAGCTGGTCGAGCCGCTGCGCACGCTGTTCAAGGACGAGGTGCGCGCGATCGGCCGTGAGCTCGGCATCCCGGAGGCCATCGTGGGACGTCAGCCGTTCCCCGGTCCGGGCCTCGGCATCCGCATCATCGGCGAGGTCACCCGGGAGCGCCTGGACATCCTGCGCGAGGCCGACGCGATCGCCCGCGAGGAGCTGACCAAGGCGGGCCTCGACGGCGAGATCTGGCAGTGCCCCGTGGTGCTGCTCGCGGATGTGCGCTCGGTGGGCGTGCAGGGCGACGGCCGCACCTACGGACATCCGGTCGTGCTGCGTCCCGTCTCGAGCGAGGACGCCATGACCGCCGACTGGACGCGCCTGCCCTACGACGTGCTCTCGAAGATCTCGAACCGGATCACCAACGAGGTGCGCGAGATCAACCGCGTCGTGCTGGATGTCACGTCCAAGCCCCCGGGAACGATCGAGTGGGAGTGATCCCGTCCTGACGAAGGCCGCCGCTGCAGACGCAGTCGGCGGCCTTCGGCGTTCTGACTCGCAGGCGAACGGGACGATGACGCCGCTCGCGGGGAGGCGCGTGGCGGCGTTCCGAGTAGGGTTGTCCACTCAATGGACGTGAGGAGTGGCAGGATGTCGCGAACGGGCGATCCGGGTCGCAGCGTGAGCTCGCGCCTGATGCAGATACTGTTCTCGTTCGACGCGCGGAACGAGTCGCTGGGTATCGCGGACCTCGTCCGGATCACCGGGATGTCGCGGACCACCGTGCGTCGCCTCGTCCTCGAGCTCGTGGAGGCGGGGGCCGTCGATCGTCGTGAGGACGGCCGGTTCACCGTGGGGCTCAAGCTGTGGCAGCTGGCCACGCTGGCGCCGCATACCGAGTCGTTGCGGAAGGTCGCGCATCCATTCGTCGAGGATCTCTACTCGGCGCTTCATCAGCACGTGCAGCTGGCCGTTCTGGAGGGCGAGGAGGCCGTGCTCGTCGACCGAACCTCGGCTCCTCGCGCTGTCGAACTCGGGACGAGAGTGGGCGGACGGCTTCCCCTGCATTGCTCCGGCGTGGGCAAGGTGCTGCTCGCGCATGCGGGACCCGAACTGCTGGAGACGATCGTGTCGTCTCCGCTGAAGGCGTACAGCACATCCACCATCACGGACCCCACCGTCCTGCGCCGCGAGATCGCGGCCTGTCGCCAGACCGGAACATCCATCGTGCGTGGAGAGCTGGCGGTGGATGCCGACTCGGTGGGGACTCGGATCCTGGACCGGCGCGGGCGGGTGATCGCCTCACTGGCCGTCGTGGTGCGCGCGGGGTCAGTGAGCCTCGATGCTGCCCTGCCATCGGTCGTCGCGACCGGGCTCGGCATCTCCCGCGCGCTGGGATGGCGTCCGGGTGTTCCGGTTCGCGACGGGATCGCGTAGTCCATTCAGCGGACGGCGAGTGGAAGGACAAGGGGCCGGGGTTCCAGGCTGTGAGGCGTCTGCCGCGTTCGCCGAACGTTCGGGATGGGCGGACTCTCAGACCTCCCTGCAATCGAAGGAGAAGCCTTGACTGGAACGTACGACACCGATGTCGCGATCGTGGGCGGGGGGCCCGTAGGCACGGCGCTCGCGATCGCCCTTGCGCAACAGGGCATCGGCAGCATCGTCATCGAGCGGCATCCCACGCCGCAGCCCGTGCCGAAGGGGCAGAACCTCACTCAGCGCACGATGGAGCATTTTCGGCGCTGGGGGCTCGAGGGTGATCTGCGAGGCGCGCGGACGCTGGCGCCGGGGCAGCCCTCGGCCGGCATGACCGCCTTCGGAACGCTCAGCGGGGAGTATCAGTACCCCTGGTTGCAGCGCGCACGCCTCGACGGCTTCTATGCGGCGCGCAATGAACGACTTCCCCAGTACGCGACCGAGGCGGTCCTCCGATCGAGCGCGCTCGCCACTCCGGAGATCGATTATCGGGCGGGGTGGACCGCTGAGCAGATCGAGCACGACGCCGACGGTGTCACGATCGGCCTAACCGCGAGCGGAGGCGAGCGCGACGCGATCAGGGCGCGATACGTGGTCGGAGCCGACGGCAGTCGCTCCCGGGTCCGTGAGGCGGTGGGCATCACGCAGACGCTCGCCGACCACGACCGGGTGATGGTGCTGCTCGTGTTCCGCTCACCGGAGTTCGACACCATCATGGAACGCTTCCCCGGGGTCGCGTTCGTTAATGTGATGAACGCCGAGCTCGAGGGGTATTGGCAGTTCTTCGGCCGCGTCGACGCGTCCGAGACGTGGTTCTTCCATGCGCCGGTGGAGGCCGAGCGTGTAGACGGCGTCGATCTCTCGGCCCTCCTGGAGCGAGCTGTGGGCCAGCGGTTCGCGTTCGAGGTGGAGTACCTGGGCCAGTGGGATCTGCGTTTCGCGTTGGCGGACTCGTACCGTTCGGGGCGCGCGTTCATCGCCGGTGACGCCTGCCACAGCCACCCGCCCTATGGCGGATACGGCATCAACTCGGGTTTCGAAGACGCGACGAACCTCGCTTGGAAGCTCGCGGCGGAGATCCGCGGCTGGGCCGGACCGGCGCTGCTCGACTCGTACGACGCTGAGCGCCGCCCGGTCTTCGCGTCGACGCGCGATGACTTCATCGATCGCGCCATCCGTGACGACCGCGACTTCCTCGCCGTGTTCGACCCGGAGCGCGACCGCGCCGCCTTCGAAGCGGAGTGGGCGCACCGCGACGACGGCGCGCAGCGCGAGGTCGACGCCTTCGAGCCGCACTACGAAGGGTCACCGATCGTCGGCGGCGTCGGGTCTCCCAGCGCTCTGGGAGGACACACCATGGAGGCACGTGCCGGCCATCACCTCGCGCCCGGCACCACATCCGATGGCGTAGAGGTCTTCGACGCCCTCGCGAGGGATGGTCTGACACTGCTCGCGGCGTCGGGCGCTGAGACGACGCCGTTCCGTGAGGTGGCTGATCGCCTGGGCGTGCCCTTGACCGTCGTCGGCGTCGATGCCGACACCGCGGCGCGCTATCAGGCGGCGCTTGTGCTCGTGCGTCCTGACGAGTACGTGGCCTGGGCCGGTGAAGCCGCGTCGGACGCCTCTTCAGTGCTGTCACTCGCCATCGGCTCCTGAGGGAGCGACCATCGGGAGGAGCATCCGATAAGGATGTTCCTCCCTGCGGTACGCGCATGCCATGATTCCGTTATGCGCAACATCGCGGACCCCAGCCGCAACCTCCCGGTCATCGAGTCGCTCGACAAGGGGCTGCAGGTCCTTCAGATGTTCCAGGAGCGGTCGGAGGTCCGAGTCAGCGACGCGGCGGCGGAGCTCGGGGTGGCGCGCTCCACAGCACATCGCATCCTCGCCACCCTTGCGGGTCGGGGTTTCGTCACGCAGGATCCTGGTTCGAAGGTCTACCGGACTGGGCGCGCTCTCATGGAGATGGGTCTCGGCTCCATCGGCCAGTTCGACATCCGGCGCAAGGCGCACCGGCATATGGCGCGGTTGGCGGATGAATTGCGAGAGACGGTGAACCTCGTCGTTCTCGAGGGAAACGCGTGCCGCATCATCGACGGCGTCGAGAGTGACCAGATGGTGCGCGTCAGCCTCCGCACCGGTGCGCTCGTCGCAGCGCACGCGTCGGCGGGAGGCAAGGTTCTGCTGGCGGAGCTCGATCGCGCCGAGCTGGGCGGCCTCTTCGATGGGTCGCTTCGGCCGCTGACCCATATGACGCGGACCGATATCGACGAGCTCTATGCCGACCTGGTCCAGGTGCGACGGCTCGGCTACGCGCTCAATTACGAGGAGAGCCAGGTCGGGCTGCGCGCGGTGGCGGTCCCAGTACGGGACCATGCGGGCCGTGTCATCGCTGCTCTGGCGATCCTCGTGCCCGCTGCCCGTTTCCACGATTCGCGCGTGGCTGACTTCGCCAGCGCTCTGCTCCAGGCGTCGCGGGACATCACCCACGATCTGGGCTGACCCCGCGCGCACACCCCCCTGTTTCGCATAGCGGAACAGGGGGGTCTTCTTTGTCTTGTGCCGCAACGGACCCCTCGCTCAGTCTTGCGAATGTTGCGCTGTACGCAACAAACGCGGGAGTGTTGCACAACATGGAAAAACGCCGTATCGTCACACCCGCGTCTCCGCACCCCCGTACTTCTCGATGAGGAGAGACATGAGCTACGGCACCTTCGATGCCCCCCACCGCGATATCCGCGAGTTGATCGACCGTTTCGACAAGGCAGGTCAGGTCACTCGTGTCGCCGGCGTGGATGAGACCCTCGAGCTCGGCACGCTCATCGAGCTGATCGCGCATCAGGCGGGCGAAGGAGGGCCAGCGGTCCTGTTCGAGGACGTCAAGGGCGGCAGCCGGGGGAACCGCGTGCTGTCCGGCGCGACGAACTCGGCCAGGCGCCTCGCGATCACCATGGGACTGCCCGAGTCGGACAACCCGCTCGACGTCGTGAAGGCCTACCGAGAGCGCATGAAGACGCACAAGCCGATTCCGCCCGTGCTCTCCGACAACCCGACGGTCACCGAGAACGTGCTCCGCGAGGGTGAGTTCGACATCAACGACTTCGTCACGCCGCTGCTTCATGAGAAGGACGGCGGGCGATACATCGGGACAGACGACCTCGTCATCATGAAGGACCCCGACGAGGGATGGGTGAACATCGGCACGTACCGGGTGCAGGTTCAGGGCAGCGACAGGCTCAGCGTGTGGATCTCGCCCGGCAAGCAGGGACGCCAGATCCGCGACAAGTACTTCGCCAAGGGCCAGCCCTGTCCCGTGCTCGTCTCCGTCGGCCACGACCCGCTCCTCTTCCTCGCCTCGGGCAACGAGCTCGGATGGGGACAGAGCGAGTACGACTACGTCGGCGGCCACCGCGGCGAGCCGTACGAGGTGCATGAGTCCGAGCTGCACGGGCTCCCCATGCCGGCTCACGCGGAGCTCGTCTTCGAAGGCGTCATGTACCCCGACGACAACGCCCTGGAGGGCCCGTTCGGGGAGTTCACCGGCTACTACGCCGGGGGAAGCTCCGAGCAGCCGGTCATCCGGGTGCAGCGCGTATACCACCGCACCAATCCGATTCAGACCGTCGCGAGCCCCATCCGGCCGCCGTCCAACTTCTCGTACAGCAAGTGCGTCATGAAGGCGGGGATGATCTGGGACGAGGTGGAACGCGCCGGTCTGTCGGGCGTGCAGGGCGTGTGGGTGCACGAGGCCGGCGCCGCTCGCATGTTCAACGTCATCTCCATCAAGCAGGCCTACGACGGACACGCCAAGCAGGCAGGGCTCCTGGCTGCCTCGACACAGTCGGCGTCCTATCTCGGCCGCTTCGTGGTCGTGGTGGACGAAGACATCGATCCGTCGAACCTCTTCGACGTCACCTGGGCCATGTCGACACGCTGCGACCCGGCGCAGGACATCGAGATCGTCAAGCGCGCCTGGAGTGGACCGCTCGATCCACGCATCCCCCGGGGCCAGCGGCACAACTCCCGCGCCATCATTCTGGCTGTTCGACCGTTCGGCGAGCACTTCCCGGATGTCGCCGAGGCCAGCGCGGAGCACCGTGCCGAGATCGCTGAGAAGTACAAGGACGTGCTCGCGTCCCTTCCCATCACCCCGCGCGGCTGAGTCGCGCCACACACAAGGAAGTACCAATGAAGGCAATGAAGCTGACATCGGCCGTGCTCGTCGCGGGCACCCTCTCCCTCGCCCTCGCAGGGTGCTCGGGAGGCGCCGCAGGCGGCGAGATCTCCGCCGAGAACCCCGTCGAAGTATCGGTCGGCTCCACTGCAGGAGGCGCCTCGGCGATCTTCCTGTACGGGATCGATCAGGGCATCTTCGCGGAGGAGGGCCTCGACCTCACCGTCGAAGTGCAGCAGTCCGGGGGTGCGACTCTGCCCGCCGTGATGGGCGGCCACATCGACTTCGGCGCGAGCGCCCTGACCTCGATCATCCAGGCTCGCGCCGAGGGCCTGCCGATTCTCGCCGTGGCGGGCGGCACGGGCGCGAGCGAAGACCCCATGACCGACATCAGCCAGGTGCTCGTCGACCCCGCTTCGGGTATCGAATCGCTCGCCGACCTCGAAGGCAAGACCCTCGCGATCAACGGGCTCAACACGATCTCGCAGCTGTCGATGGTCAAGGGCATCTCGGACGCCGGTGTCGATCCGGACGACGTCGAGATGGTGGAAGTCGGCTTCCCCGACATGGTCGCCACCCTGCAGCAGGGTGAGATCGACGCCGCCACCGTGCAGGAGCCCTTCCTCACTCAGGGCCTCGACGCAGGCCTCGTGTCGATCGGCAGCTCCTACTTCGAGCCGGGCATGGCCATCGGCGGTGTCTCGACGAGTGAGAAGTTCGCTGCCGAGCACCCGGAGGTGGTGACCGCCATGAAGGAAGCGGTGTCCCGCACGGCCAAGGCGATCGCCGACGACCCCGAGAGCTTCCGGGAGTTCCAGGTCGAGGCGGAGATGATCCCCGCTGAGCTCGCCGACCGTCTGAACCTCACCAGCTACCGCGGCGAAGTCGACCTCGAGACGGTGCAGGCCGCGGCCGACGTGATGGTCGAGTTCGGGTGGATCGACGAGGTCCCCGACCTCGACGCGCTGGTCTGGAAGCCGTGACCTCCACCATGACGAACTCCACGACGCGGAAGGAGGCGCGCGATCTGTCCTCGACGAGGGCGATCGCGACCTCCGCCCGTCCGTCCGCTCAGCGCCAGGCTGAGCGCGCGGCGCGGGTCAAGACCGCGCGTGGTCTGATGTGGCAGGTCCTCGCCGTCGCGTGCGCGCTCGCCATCTGGGAGATCCTGGTCCGTTCGGGTGCCCTCCCATCCACCGCGTTCTCGTCGCTGGGCGACATCCTGGCGGCGGGGGTGAAGCTCTTCGCGAACGGGACCGCGTTGCCCGCGATCGGCATGACGCTCGCGGGCTGGGCCATCGGCCTCTCCCTCGCAGCGCTGCTCGCGATCCCCACCGGCATCCTGGTGGGACGCTCCAGGATCGCCCAGCAGGCGACCATCGGCGTCGCGGAGTTCCTCCGACCGGTGCCCAGCATCGCATTGCTCCCCGTCGCGGTGCTGCTGCTCGGCATCGAGATGGAGACGAAGGTGTTCCTCGTCGTCTTCTCGGCGTTCTGGCCCATATGGTTCCAGTGCATGTACGGCGTCCGTGGCCTCGACCCCGTCGTGCTCGACACCGGGCGGTCCTACCAGATTCCGAAGCTCGCGTTCTTCTTCCGCGTGGTGATCCCGTATTCGACCCCATACATCGCGACGGGTATGCGCATCGCCTCGGCTGTCGCGCTCGTGCTCGCCGTTGTCGCGGAGCTGATCGTCGGCATGGACGGAATCGGCGCCGAGGCGGCGCTCGCGAAGACCGCCGGCAACATGCCCGCGATGTACGCGCTGATCATCATGACCGGCATCATCGGCTGGCTTCTCAACATCGCCTTCATGACGGTGGAGCGCCGCTTGACGAGCTGGCATGTGTCGAACAGGAGGCAGGGATGACGCAGGTGATGCCGCGTCGTTCGACGCACGGACGTGATGTGTTCATCAGGCAGCTGGTGTGGCTGGTGCCCGTCATCGTCCTGGCCGTCATAATCGGCCTCAGCTACGTGAGCGGGTCGTTCTACTTCCCGCCTGCGGGGAGGGTCTGGGAGGCGTTCCGTGAGGAATGGCTCTTCGCTCGCGTGCCGACCGATCTCCTGCCGAGCCTGTACCGCATGTTCACCGGGTACCTCGTGGGGTGCGTGCTTGCGATCCTGGTGGGCCTCGTTCTCGGACTGGTGCCGTGGCTGGCGCACGCGACCCGCCCGATCGTCGAGTTCTTCCGAGCGATCCCACCCGCGATCCTCATCCCGATCGCGATGATCGTGTTCGGGCTGGGGGACGAGATGAAGATCTCGGTGATCGCCTTCGCGGCGTTCTTCCCCGTGCTGCTGAACACCGTGGACGGCGTCCTCGGCGTGGACAAGACCACCGCGGAGATGTCGCGGTCCTACGGGGTGCCGGCGTTCGGGCGGCTGCTGCACGTGATCCTTCCCGCCACCCTTCCGCGGATCCTTGCGGGCATGCGAATCAGCCTCGCGCTCGCGATCGTCGTCATGGTCGTCACCGAGATGTTCGGGGGCGGCAACGGCATCGGCTACTTCATCCTCGAGCAGGAGAAGGCGTTCAAGATCCCCGGTATGTGGGGCGGTGTCATCCTGATCGGCCTCATCGGCTTCCTGGCGAATGTCCTGTTCGTCGTCGTCGAGAAGCGGATCCTCTTCTGGTACGACCTCAATTCACAGGGAAGTGGAAAATGAACGCGCAGGAAGCTCCTCTGCTGGAGATCGAGAATCTGTCGAAGATCTATCGCGACGATCGAGGTCGTGACGTCGCCGTGGGCTTTCTCGATGTGAATCTGACGATCGAGCAGGGCGATTTCGTGTGCGTGGTGGGTCCGTCGGGCTGCGGCAAGACGACGCTGCTTCGGACCATCGCGGGTCTCATGCCTGCGACGGCGGGTGAGATCCGTCTCGACGGCGAACCCGTCACGGGTCCGCCGCGCAAGGTGGCCTTCGTGTTCCAGGACTACGCACGTTCCCTGCTGCCGTGGATGACCGCGCTGAAGAACGTGGTCTTCCCGCTTCGGTACACGAACATGCCCAAGGAGGAGCGAGAGCGCGTCGCGATGGAGGCGCTCGAAGCGGTCGGCCTCGGCCATGCCGCACACAGGTACCCCTGGCAGATGTCGGGCGGGATGCAGCAGCGTGTGGCGATCGCACGCGCCGTCGCGTACCAACCCGAAGTGCTCCTCATGGATGAGCCCTTCGCAGCGGTCGACGCGCAGACGCGAGCGGAGCTCGAGGACCTCATGCTGTCGCTGCAGAGCAAGCTCGGTGTCACCGTCGTCTTCGTGACGCACGACATCGACGAAGCGGTGTATCTCTCCGACAAGATCGTCATCCTGCATCGCCCACCGCACAGCCTCGGGCGCGTCGTGGATGTGCCGCTCTCGAAGCCGCGGTCGCAGATCGAGACGAAGATCGAGCCCGGGTTCGCGGAGTTGCGAGCCAGTATCTGGCAGGAGATCGCCGAGGCGGGGCAGGAGGAGATCCCCGCGCTCGAGGACCTCGTCGGCTACCTGCCCGCCTGAGAGCGACAGGAGATCTGATGAAGCGCATCATCGTCGGGATCTCGGGTGCCAGCGGCATCCCGATCGCCACGAAGCTCTTGGAGATGCTGGGGCAGGCCGGGGTCGAGCGGCACGTCATCATCAGTCCGTCCGCGAAGCGCACGGCGCTGTCAGAGGTCCCCGACCTCAACCTGGAGTCGCTCTCCGAGCAGGTCCATGCTTGGAAGGACATCGGGGCGTCGATCGCGTCGGGGAGCTTCACGACCGACGGCATGATCGTCGTTCCGTGCAGCGTCAAGACCCTGTCGCAGATCGCGTACGGCATCGGCGAGAATCTGATCTGCCGAGCGGCCGACGTGACCCTGAAAGAGCGTCGTCGGCTGGTTCTCTGTGTGCGCGAGACGCCGTTCCACCTGGGGCACCTGCGTGCGATGACGCAGGCGACGGAGGCGGGCGCGATCATCGCGCCCCCCGTCCCTGCTTTCTATGCGGCCCCGGCGACCATCGACGACATCGTGTCCCACACCGCGTCGCGCCTGCTCCAGCTCGTGGGTGTCGAAGCGCCGGGCCGGGAGATGTGGGCGGGGGAGAGAGCAGGAATGGTCCGGGCGGACAAAGGGCTCGTGGGCCTCATCTGAGGCGCCTTGAGGACGACCCGAACGCGGCGGTTGCTCGCCGACCGGGCTCCACGCCGCGCGCGGAGGGTGTGTCGTCGTGAGAGCACGTGTCCTCAGCGAGGACACGTGCTCTCTACGTGCGGAAGGCGTGTTCTCGTGAGAGCACGTCGCGTCGGCGGACGCGGCTCAGCCCCGCTCGACGAGCACGCGGTCGACCAGGCCGTACTCGACGGCGGCCTCGCCCGTGAACACGCGGTCGCGGTCGGTGTCGTGCCGCAGCTGCTCGCCCGTGCGTCCCGTATGGGCAGACAGGATCTGCTCCATGTCGCCGCGGACTCGCACGAGCTCGTCGGCGTGCAGGATGAGGTCGGGCACCGCTCCGCGACTCTGCGCGCCGGGCTGATGCAGCACGATCCGTGCGTGCGGCAGCGCCGCGCGACGGCCTGAGGCGCCCGCGGCGAGCAGCACGGCGCCGGCGCCGACGGCCTGGCCCACGCAGGTGGTCGCCACGGCCGGCCGGATGAAGCGCATGGTGTCGTAGATCGCCAGCATGGCCGACGGGTCGCCGCCCTCGCAGTTGATGTAGAGCTGGATCTCGCGATCCGCGCTCACGGCCTCGAGGTGCAGCAGCTGCGCGATGAGCGCGTTCGCGACGCCCGCATCGATCGCGGTGCCGAGATAGACCACGCGGTCCGCGAGCAGCTGTGAGTAGACGTCCATGATCCGCTCGCCCCGCGCATCGCGCGTGATCACGTTCGGGATCGTGTAGCTGCTCATGCCGCCGCCTCCGCACTCAGTCCGATGCGGCTGCGATGCTGTGGCATGACCTCGTCGAAGCCGCGCACGATGCGGTCGATGAACCCGTAGTCGATGGCCTCCTGTGCCGTGTACCAGTGGTCGTGCAGCGAGTCCTCGAACACTCGGTCGATGCGCTGTCCTGTGTCCTGGGCCGTGATGCCGAGCACCGTGTCGCGCATGTAGCGCAGGTCATCGGCCTGCAGCGCGACGTCCACCGCGGTGCCGCCGATGCCCGCCGATCCCTGGTGGAGCAGGATGCGGGCGTGGGGCAGAGCGCGCCGCTTGCCCGGCGTTCCCGCGGTCAGCAGGAACTGGCCCGCGCTCGCCGCCATGCCGATCGCGAGCGTCGACACGTCGCACGGGACGAGCCGCATGATGTCGCGGATGGCGAGCATGGACGACACGGAGCCACCGGGCGAGTGGATCCACAGGGCGATGTCGGACGACGGATCCTCGGCGGCCAGCGACAGCAACTGAGTGGCCAGCAGAGTGCCGTTGTCGTCGTCGAGCGCCCCGTCGAGCACGAGCACGCGGCGATGCAGCAGCTCTCGCCGCGCGTCGGCGGTGAACTGGGGGATCTTGCCTTCTTCAGCCATGTGCCCAGCGTGCGCCTCGCGGACAGCGCGCGGGGGAGGATCTGCCGCCGGCGGATCGGCCCACGGCAGAGCGCGTCAGGCGGCGAGCGCGAGCGCCTGGACGCCACCGTGCGGAGCTGATGCGCTGACAGGGGCAGCCGGGCCCGCGGCGCGCAGATCGTCGGCGATGCCGGCGGTCAGGTCGAGCAGGCTCTCCCCGAGCGCACCCAGCACGGCCGCGACCATCTCGCTCGACGGCTCCTTGCGGCCGCGCTCGATCTCCGACAGGTACTGCACCGAGATGCCCGCTCGCCGCGCCACGTCGACGAGCCTCTCACCGCGCTGGCGTCGCAGCCTCCGCAGCCGATCGCCAACCAGGTGCCGCCACAGCGGATCGGGTCCCTCGGTCTGCTCGGCAGCGCGCTCGGACGGGGTGCGGAGAGGGAGCAGCTCGGCCATGCCGCCCACGCTAGGCGCGCGTGCCGTTCGCATGCATCCGGTTCTGCTCAGAGCAGAACCCCCGCCGCGGCCTTCGGGTTATCCCGAACCGAAGCGGGGGATCCCTCGGCGGTGCGGGCGGCGCCCCGCGTCCTAGCGTTGAGGCATGACCTCACAGCCCACCTCCGCCCCGGCCCGCCGGCTGCCCGCGCACTCGTCGCCGGCTCGCCTGGCCGGGGCCACCGCCCACCTCGCGGCGCTCGGCGTCGTCGGGCCGGGCGTCGTCGCCGCCGTCGCGACCCTGATCGGCCTCGGCATCGGGTTGCTTCCGGTGCTCGGGCTCGGACTGCTCTTCCTCGTCGCGCTGGTCTATGTGCTCTTCGCCGTCGCATGGCTGGAAACGGCCCGGATCGACGGCCTCTACGATGCCGGCCTGCCCGCCCTCCGGGCTCGCCGTGCGCCCCGCTCGGGGTTCGGCGGCTTCCTGCGGATGCTGTGGAGCCAGTTCACCGACCCGATCATGTGGCGTGCGCTGGCGAACGCCGCGGTGTCCACCATGCTCGGTCTGCTGCTGATCCCGTCGGCCGCGGCCCTGGCATCCGGCGTCGCGCTCGCGTTCGCGCCGCTGTACGCGGCCGAGGGCGTCGCACGCCTGGCCGTCTTCGATCTCGTCGACCTGCAGGTGCCGGCCGCATGGGCTCCGCTCGCGGGCATCCTGATCGCGGTGGCCGCGGCGGCGGCGGTCCTGGGTCTCGCCCTGCTGCACGGCGTGCTGGCCCGGGCGATCATCGTGCCGACGCGTGAAGCGCAGCTGGCCGAGCAGGCGCGGGTGTCGGACGCCCAGCGCGCCGGCGCGATGCGGGCATCCGAGGTCGAGCGCACGCGCATCGAGCGCGACCTCCACGACGGGGTGCAGCCGCGCCTGGTGTCGGTCGGGATGACCCTGGGCCTGGCCCAGCAGAAGATCGACTCCGACCCGTCGGCGGCCCGTGCCCTGATCGAGGAGGCGCATACCTCCACCAAGGCCGCGATCACCGAGCTGCGGCAGCTGGCGCGCGGCATCCACGCGTCGGTGCTGGACGACCGCGGGCTCGACGCCGCGCTGTCGGCGCTCGCGGGCCGCTCGCACATCCCCGTGCGGCTCGACGTGCGCCTCGACGGTCGCTGCAGCCGCGACGCGGAGGCCGCCGTGTACTTCGCGATCGCCGAGTCGCTCACCAACGCCGCCAAGCACTCGCGCGCGAGCGAGACGCGCGTGACCGTGCGGCGCCGCGACGACGGCACCGTCTGGGCCCGCGTCGAGGACGACGGCATCGGCGGCGCACGCGTGCTGCCGGGCGGCGGGCTGGACGGCATCTCGAACCGGGTGCTCGGGGCCGGCGGCACCGTGCGCCTCGACAGCCCGCAGGGCGGGCCGACTGCGCTGGAGGTGAGCGTGCCGTGCGCATCCTGATCTGCGAGGACTCCGTGCTCCTGCGCGAGGGGCTCGTGCGCCTGCTCGAAGACGGGGGCCACGAGGTGGTCGCGGCGCTGCCCGACACGTCGGGGCTACCGGATGCAGTCGACCAGCACCGTCCCGAGCTGTGCATCCTCGACGTACGCCTGCCCCCGACCTTCACCGACGAGGGCATCCGCGCCGCGGCCGAGCTGCGCGCCCGCCGCCCCGAGCTGCCTGTGCTGGTGCTGTCGCAGTACGTCGAGGAGCGGTACGCCAGCGAGCTCATCACCGGCCACGGCGGCGCACTCGGCTACCTGCTCAAGGACCGGGTGGCCGATGTGACCGAGTTCCTCGAGTCGGTGCAGCGCATCGCCGGCGGCGCCACGGTGCTCGACCCCGAGGTCGTGGCGCAGCTGCTCACCCGCCGCACGCAGGACGACAGGATGGCGCGCCTCACCGAGCGCGAACGCACCGTGCTCTCGCTGATCGCGGAGGGCAAGTCGAATCAGGCCATCGCCGCGCTGCTGTTCCTGTCGGAGGGCAGCATCGAGAAGCACATCACCTCGATCTTCCAGAAGCTGGGGCTCGAGCCCGACGAATCCGGCAACCGCCGCGTGCTCGCGGTGCTCGCCCACATCGAACGCAACGGCGGTTCGCCGCAGACAGGATCGGCACGATGAACGACACGCTCACGCCCCCGCCCGCCGCGCCCGCACCGGGCGCCACCCCCTCGGCGCCCGACCAGACGGCGGCCGGCGGCCGGCGCCCCGGGAAGGCGGTCGCGATCATCGCGACCGTCGCCGGGGGGCTCGTCCTGCTGGGCACCGTCACCCACGCCGCTGTCGGCACGGTGCGCGACGCCATGCGCGTGAGCGGCAGCTGGACCGCGGATGCACGCGGCGTCACGTCTCTCGACGTCGAGGCGGCCGGGTCGCGCTTCGCGCTCGAGTTCGGCGACGTCGACGAGGCGGTGCTCGAGGTCGACAACGCCCGCGATGGCGACTGGCGCATCGAGCGCGACGGGAGCGAGCTGGTCGTGCGGAAGGCCGATCAGCTGTTCGGCGACTGGGGCTTCGGGCGCGAGGGCGAGACCGTCGTGCTGACTCTGCCCGAGCGGCTGCGCGGGGCGGCGCTGGACGCCGACCTGCACCTGGCGGCGGGCGAGCTGCGCGCCGATGCCGTGTTCGGCGAGCTCACGCTCGACCTGGGAAGCGGCGCCATGGACGTCACCGGCACTGCCCGCAGCCTCGACGCCGAGGTCAGCGCCGGACAGATCGAGCTCGATCTCGCCGACGTCGCCGCGGCCGAGCTCACCGCGTCGGCCGGCCGTATCGTCGGCGACCTCACGGGCGACGCGCCCGACACCGTCGCCATCGACGTCAGTGCCGGATCCGTCGAGCTCGGCATGCCGCGCGCCACCTACGACGTGCGCTCCGACGTGGCCGCGGGCTCGTTCGACAACCGCCTCGACACGTCGTCGTCGGCGCCTCGGCAGGTGACGGTCGACGTGTCGGCCGGCCGCGTGCAGCTCACGCCCGCCGACTGACGCGGACAGGTCGCGCCGGGGGCGTGCGAACCGGATGCGCCGGGCAGGATGGAGGCATGACCGCCACCTCGTATCGCATGCGCGATCGCATCATCCGGGACCACACCGTCACGGTGCCGCTCGACTGGAGCGGGCCGGACCGGCAGCCGCTTCCGGGGGTGGCGGGCACGATCGAGGTGTTCGCGCGCGAGGTGGCCCACGTCGACCGGCAGGATGCGCCCATCCTGGTGTTCCTGCAGGGTGGCCCGGGAGGCAAGGGGCCGCGGCCGATGCCGGGCGGCGACTGGATCGACGAGGCGCTGAAGACCCATCGCCTGCTGCTGCTCGACCAGCGCGGCACGGGGCGGTCTACGCGTGTCGAGGCGGCGTCGATCGCCGGACTCACGGCCGATGAGGCCGCCACGTACGTCCGGATGTTCCGGGCCGAGCAGATCATTGCCGACCTCGAGCACATCCGGCGCGAGGTGTTCGGCGGCATCCGCTGGCAGACGCTCGGCCAGAGCTACGGCGGGTTCCTCACCCTCACGTACCTGTCGTTCCATCCCGAGGCCGTGGCGGCGTCGTACGTCACGGGTGGGCTGACCTCGTTCGAGCCGGATGCGACCGACGTCTACCGGCGCACGCTGCCCCGGGTGGCCGCCAAGACCGCCGAGTTCTACCGCCGCTACCCGCAGGACGCCGACGTGATCGCGCGCGTCGTCGACGTGGTCGAGAACTCCGACGTGCGCCTGCCCAGCGGCGACCGGCTCAGCGCTCGCCGCCTGCAGACCCTCGGCATCGACTTCGGCATGCAGCCGGGGTTCGAGCGCATGCACTGGCTGTTCGACGAGGCGTTCGCGGCGCCGGGGCGGCTGAGCGACCACTTCCTCGCCGAGGTCGACGCCCGCACCCAGCAGTGGTCGGGCCCGCTGTACGCGCTGCTGCAGGAGGAGATCTACGCCGACGGCGCCGGGGCCACCGCGTGGGCGGCCGAGCGCGTGCGCGCGGAGCTCGGCGGGTTCGAGCCGGATGCGTCGCCCCTGCCGTTCACGGGCGAGATGTTCTTCCCGTGGATGTACGACGAGATCGCGTCACTGCGCCCCTTCCGCGACGCGGCGCACGCCCTGGCCGAGCGGGAGGACCATCCGGCCCTCTACGACGCCGCGCAGCTGCGCCGCAACGAGGTGCCGATCGCCGCGGCGATGTACTTCGACGACATGTACGTCGACTTCGGCTACGCGCAGCAGACCGCCCGCGAGGTGCCCCACACGCACCTGTGGGTCACGAACGAGTACGAGCACGACGGCCTGCGCCAGGACACCCGCGTGGTGCGCGCGCTGATCGACCGGGTGGTGGCCGAAGGCGGGCCGCTCGGCTGAGGGCCGTGGAGGCCGCGGCCGGAGATCCCGCCTTCTGAGGATCGATCCTCGTCATCCGGTCCGCAGAAGCCGGGATCTCCGAGGCACGCGCACGAAAGAGGGCCGCCCCTTCGGGACGGCCCTCTTCGGGTGAGCTGATCAGTCGTTGCCGCGCAGGATCGCCAGGATGCGCAGGATCTCGACGTAGATCCAGACGACGGTCGAGACGATGCCGAACGAGGCCTTCCAGCCGAGCTTGCGCGGGGCGCCGTTGCGGGCGCCGTTCTGCACGAACTCGAAGTCCATGACAAGCGAGTACGCGCCCATCAGCACGGCGAGTGCGCCGATGATGACGCCGAGCGGCATGCCCATGAACTCCATGGACCGGATGCCCCATGCCAGGTCGCCGAACGTGCCGTTGCCGAACGGGATGCTGCCACCGAACCACATCAGCCCGAGGTTCAGCAGGCTGAAGACGCCGTAGCCGAGCAGGGCGATCATGAAGATCTTGTTCATCCGGGGCGACGTGCGCACCTTGCCGCTCGAGAACAGCGCGAGCGTGACTCCCACGACGGCGACGGTCGCGAGCGTCGCCTGCATCACCACGCCGGGGAACTGCATCTCCATGAAGAGCGAGAACGCGCCGATGAAGAGGCCCTCGAGCGCCGCGTAGGCCAGCACGAGGCCGGCGCCCGGCATGCGCTTGAACGCGTTGACGAGGCCCAGCACCAGTCCGCCGAGCACGCCCAGGACCATCAGGCCGAGGCCGAGGCCCGGGTTGGAGGCCATGGCGAACCAGCCGACCGCGCCGCCGACCAGCAGCACCGCGAACGACGCCACGGTCTTGTGGATGGTGTCCTCGACCGTCATCCGGCCGGTGTCGGTGGCGCCCGCGGCAGGAGCGGAGTACATGCCCTCGAGGTGCTCCGCGGGAGGCGGCACGAGTCCGCCGGCGGGGTGCTGGCCGGCACGCGGGCCGCCCGGGTACGTCTGCGCCGCGTACGACTGCGCCTGCGGCGGACGCGTGGACGTCTGGAAGGCGGGGTCTGTGAATCCGAACTTGGCCATGATGGTCAGCTCCAAAAGGTTGCGGGACAGCGGTGTCGGACGCTGTTGAACCACACTACCCACGATTTCTTATGCCTCTGCTGGGATTGGCAGGCATCTGTGGTACGCCCGGCGCGAACGCGGCGGGGCCCCGGGCGGGCTACGTAGGGTGGTCGCATGCCTCGCCGCCGCCCCCTCGTGATCGCTCACCGCGGAGCGCCCGGATACCGCCCCGAGCACTCGCGTTCGTCGTATGACCTCGCCCTTGAGCTCGGCGTCGACGCGGTCGAGCCGGACATCGTCGCCACGCGCGACGGAGTGCTGGTGGTGCGGCACGAGAACGAGATCTCCGGCACCACGAACGTCGCCGAGCGCGCGGAGTTCGCCGACCGGCGCACGACCAAGACGGTCGACGGGGTCACCCACACGGGCTGGTTCACCGAGGACTTCACGTGGGACGAGCTCGCGACGCTCACCACGCGCGAGCGCATCCCGGGCATCCGGCCCCGCAGCGCGACGTTCGACGACGCCCAGCCGATGCTTCGGCTCACGGATGTGCTCGACCTGGTGCGGGCCGCGTCGCTCGCCCAGGGCCGCGAGATCGGCGTGGTGCTGGAGGTGAAGCACGCCACGTACTTCGCGTCGATCGGCCTCGACCTGGTGCCCATGATCGACGCCGAGCTGCGGTCCACCGGATGGGCGTCGGGCGGCCTGCCCCTGGTGATCGAGTCGTTCGAGTCGACCGTGCTGCGCCGGCTGCGCGAGCGCGGCGTCCCGGCGACGTACATCTACCTGCTCGAGGCGAAGGGCAAGCCGTTCGACCTGGTGGCGTCGCTGGGGGATGCCGCGCCGTCGTACCCGGCCACGGCCAAGCCGCGGGGGCTCGACCGCCTGGTCGGTGCGGTCGACGGCATCAGCGTCGACAAGCGGATGATCCTGGCGCCCGACCGCCTGGGTCGCGCGACCGGTCCCGCCCCTGTGGTCGCCGACGCGCAGGAGCGCGGCCTGCAGGTCTACACGTGGACGTGCCGGCCCGAGAACGCGTTCCTGCTCCCGGAGTTCCGCACCAGGGCCGGAAAGCGGGAATTCGGCGATTATGAGGCGGAGTGGGACCTCATCCGCCGCTCGGGCGTGGACGGCGTGTTCGTCGACCACCCGGATCTCGGCGTCGCGTTCTTCCGGGGCTGACGGCGCCTTCGCGCGTACGGACGTCCGCCCTCAGGCCCGTGTCAGACCCCCGGCCTAGACTCGGAGGCGCAATGAGCGACGCCTCCACTCCCATCATCGTCCCCGCCGGATCGGGCCCCCGAGGGCCGTACGCGGGCTCCGCCGACGAGCTGCTCGACGGGCTCAACCCGCAGCAGCGCGAGGCGGTCGAATACCGTGGGCCCGCGCTGCTCATCGTCGCCGGCGCCGGGTCGGGCAAGACCCGCGTTCTGACGCACCGCATCGCGTCGCTGCTCCGCTCGCGCGAGGCATGGCCCAGCCAGATCCTGGCCATCACGTTCACCAACAAGGCCGCGGGCGAGATGCGGGAGCGCGTCGAGCAGCTCGTGGGCGACAGCGCTCGCGGCATGTGGATC
This sequence comes from Microbacterium sp. NPDC096154, assembly GCF_040302945.1. Taxonomy (NCBI): domain Bacteria; kingdom Bacillati; phylum Actinomycetota; class Actinomycetes; order Micrococcales; family Microbacteriaceae; genus Microbacterium; species Microbacterium sp. NPDC096154. The sequence continues at coordinate 235,422 of NZ_JBEOSM010000002.1, read as the reverse complement.
TCGACGTTCCATTCGGCATGCGTGCGCATCCTGCGGCGCGAGGCCGATCAGTTCGGGTTCACGAAGGCGTTCACGATCTACGACTCGGGCGACTCGCGTGCGCTGATCAAGCGCCTGGTCAAGGAGCACGAGGCCGACGCGCTGGGGCTCACTCCTGCCTCGGTGCAGTCGAAGATCTCGAAGCTCAAGAACGAGCTCGCCGACGCCGACTCGTATGCGCGCGACGCGAACATGAACGACCCGGTCGAGCGGATGTTCACCACGCTGTTCCGCGACTACCAGCGGCAGCTGCAGCGGGCCAACGCCTTCGACTTCGACGACCTGATCGCCCAGACCGTGTACCTGTTCCGGGCGTTCCCGCAGGTCGCGGACGTGTACCGCAAGCGGTTCCGGCACATCCTTGTCGACGAGTACCAGGACACGAACCACGCGCAGTACGCGCTGATCCACGAGCTCACGCGGCCCGTGCAGTCGGCCGACGAGGTCGGCGGCGGCATGCTCGCGCTGATGGACGAGGCCGAGGGCGCCTCGCTCACCGTGGTGGGCGACTCGGATCAGTCGATCTACGCGTTCCGCGGGGCCGACATCCGCAACATCAGCGAGTTCGAGCGCGACTTCCCTGGCGCCAAGGTGGTGCTGCTCGAGCAGAACTACCGGTCGACGCAGAACATCCTGACCGCCGCCAACTCGGTCATCCGCAACAACTTCGACCGCAAGGACAAGCGGCTCTGGAGCGACCAGGGCGACGGCGAGAAGGTCGTCGGCTTCACGGGCTACTCGCAGCACGACGAGGCCCAGTTCGTCGCCGACGAGATCGAGGCGCTGCGCCGCACCGGCGTGGACTACGGCGAGATGGCGGTGTTCTACCGCACCAACTCGCAGTCGCGCGCGCTGGAGGAGATCTTCATCCGCTCGGCGGTGCCGTACAAGATCATGGGCGGCACCAAGTTCTACGAGCGGCAGGAGATCAAGGACGCGCTCGCGTACCTCGTGTCGGTCGCGAACCCTGCCGACGAGATGGCGCTGCGCCGCATCATCAACAAGCCGCGGCGCGGCATCGGCGACGTCACGGTCGAGGGGATCTCCTCCTTCGCCGAGCGCGAGGGCATCACGTTCCGCGACGCGCTCGGCCGCTACACCGAGCTCGGCTTCGGACCGAAGATCCAGGGCGCGATCGCGCAGCTGCACAAAGTGCTCGTCGAGGCGCAGCAGATCCTGCTGCCCGACGACGGCGAGGTGCCTCCCGCCACGGCCCTGACCGAGGGACTGCAGGTGCTGCTCAACAAGAGCGGCTACATGGATGCGCTGCGCGCCAGCCGCGACCCGCAGGACGAGGCGCGCATCGAGAACCTCGACGAGCTCGTCGCCGTGACGCGTGAGTTCGCGCGCAACAACCCCGACGGCACGGTGCTCGACTGGCTCACCGAGGTGGCCCTGGTGGCCGACAGCGACGACCTCGACGACGCGTCCGGCTCGGTCTCGCTCATGACGCTGCACACCGCCAAGGGGCTGGAGTTCGACACGGTGTTCCTCACGGGCGTCGAGGAGGACCTCATCCCGCACCGCATCTCGGCCGGCGAGCCCGGCGGCCCGCAGGAGGAGCGACGGCTCTTCTACGTGGGCATCACGCGCGCCCGCAAGCGCCTGTACCTGTCGCTCGCCATGACGCGCGCGCAGTTCGGCGAGGTGTCGGCGGCGGTGCCGAGTCGGTTCCTGCAGGAGATCCCGGGTGATCTGATCCACTGGCGCCAGTCGCCCGGCGACGTCAACTCGCGGGGCGGCACGCAGTCGCGCGCGCTCAACGCGCGGCGCCCCGGCGGCGGCTCCGAGCGCTGGGGCGTGAAGCCGCTCGCGCCCGGATCCGGTCTCAAGCCCAAGTCGACCGCCATGGACCGCTTCCCCGGCATGGTCACGAACAAGGTGCGCGACAACGGCGACCTCGAGCTGGCGGCGGGCGACCGCATCCGGCACGACGACTTCGGCGAGGGCCGCGTCGACGCGGTCACGGGCGAAGGCGCCAAGCGCATCGCGCACGTGCGCTTCGACAGCGCCGGCCCGAAGAAGCTGCTGATCAAGATCGCACCGATCGAGAAGCTCTGAGCGGGACCGGCAGCGCCCGGCCGCCCGCGGCCTCGTTCATCCGGCGACGTCACACGCGTCCGGCGACCGCGCATCCGGCAGGATGGGCGGTCACGGTGCAGAGGTGCCTTCGGCGGTTCTTCTAGGCTGTCCCGGGACGAGGGGGTGGGCCATGCGTCGAGCGACGCGACTTCTGCTCGGGATCGCCGTGCTCGCCGGGTCACTGGCCGTGACCGCGTGCGGCGCCAGATTCCCCGAGCTGCCCGAGGCCGTCGGAGAGGACTTCCCCGACGGCGCCATCCACACCGCCGTGGCCTGGCCATCCGACTGGCTCGAGGGCCTCGCCGGCGAGTCCGAGGCGGTCGGGGGCCAGATCGTGGGGCTGCGTCTCGAGTTCGTGGACGACACGTGGATGTGGCGGCTCCGAAGTCGTGATCCCGGGTACGACCTCTTCGGCGAGTCCATCACCGAGCCGGATCGCGGGCGCGAGGCGCTGGTCGATGCGGCCACCCACGAGGTCGTGGCGCAACGGCACGTCGAGCTGACCGAGGCGGAGCTGACCCCGGGGCGGATCGCCGCACTGACCGCTGCACGCCTCTCCGGCGAGCGTTACCCGAGCCCGCGGATCGTCGCGATGGAGTCGATCGTGGAGGACGACGGCCCCGCGTGGCGCATCACCCTGCGGGACACGGAAACCGGCGCGCAGTCTCTCACCACGGTGTCCGAGGAGCCCCTTCCGTAGGGCCCGATGCCGCCGGGCGCTCCGCCGCGGAGGGAGCTCCCCGACGGCGCGGCCGGACCCACGGGGCCTACGGGACGGCGGGGACGTCGACCACGCGCGTCTCGCCTGCCGCGGGGACGAGGGATCCCGCAGACCATGAGGCCGCGGCGTCGGTCAGGGCCGGCAGCGCATCGGCGGGGATCCAGGCGCGCAGCGTCGCCCGCGCCGCATAGTCGGGATCGCCCATGGTCCCGTCGCCGGCGGCGATCCAGTCGCGCAGCAGGTTGTCGACCCGGCCCGCATCGGCGTGATCGACCGCGAGCAGCACCTCGGTGAGCTCCCGGCGCTCGACCGGCCGCGCGGCATCCAGGCACTCCGACACGGCCGACGAGTATGCGCGCACGAGGCCGCCCGCGCCGAGCTTGATGCCGCCGAAATAGCGGGTCACCACGATCGCCAGGTCGGTCAGTCGGCGCTGCCGCAGCACCTCGAGCATCGGGATGCCCGCGGTGCCGGAGGGTTCGCCGTCGTCGTTCGAGCGTGCTTGCTCGCCCCGCAGTCCCGTGACCATCGCGGTGCAGTTATGGCGGGCATCCCAGTACGTCCGGCGGATGCCCGCGATGAAGGCCTCGGCCTCGGCCACCGATCCGACCGGCGCGGCGTGGGTCAGGAAGCGCGACTTCTTGATGACGAGCTCGTGCTCGACCGGTCCCGCGATGGTCGACGGGTAGGAGCTCATCCGATCAACGGTAGCGCTGCGCGCCCTCCTTCTCACGGGGGAGGGCCGGGGTTGACCCCGGCCCGTAGGCTGGGCGCATGGGACTGTTCTCGCGGAAGAAGAAGGACGACGACCAGCAGGGCGCCGAGGCTTCCGCCGAGCAGGCGGCCGCACAGACGCCCGCCGCGGACGCGCCGGCCGATGCCCCCGCAGCGCCCGCAGAGGCGACGGAGGAGGCCGCGGTCACAGCCGGCGAGCCCGTGGCCCCGGCCCCGGAGAACGCGTCACCGGCGCCCACAGCGGAGGAGTCGACGGCGGCGGACCCCGACGAGCCGGCGCCGCAGGTCAACATCTCGGTCTCGTCGTTCCGGGGGCTGGGCGGTGGCCCCGACGCGACGGCATCGCCCGCGAGCGAGCCGGCCCCCGGCCTCGGCGCCCCGGCTGCGACTCAGCCCGCTCAGCCCGCGCCCCGCGAGCTGCCGCTCGCACCGGCCGCCCCGCCCGAGCAGCTCGAGACCGTGCCGGGCCTGCGCGACAACGCGCTCCTGCGCGACGCGCTCGCCGCGCTGCCCGAGAAGCCCACGGGCGCGCAGCTGGTCGGCGTGGTGCGGCAGCTGATGCAGGGACACGTGTTCCTTCGGGTGCAGGGCAACGCCCGCGAGCAGCTCGCCGAGGGCAACGGACGACTGTCGTTCGGCATCGCGCGCGACGGCGACAACACCTACATGCTCGTCTTCAGCTCGGGCAAGGCGCTGCACGACGCCGTGCGCGCCGACGGCGATGCCAGCACGTCGGCCGTCGGGCAGCCGGTCGGCGCCATCCTGAAGCACCTGATCGACCAGGACTTCGCCGGCGTGATCGTCGACAACAACTCCGCACCGCACCGCGCCGTGCTGCCGCGCGCGGTACTCGAGCGCGCGCTGAGCCAGGCCGATCCCGCGATGCGCCTCAAGGCGGCGCTCGCGGCGCCGCGCGAGGCCGACACCCCGCACCGCATCGCCCAGCTGCTGGCCGAGGGCGCGCCGCTGTGGGTCGCGCTCGGCAAGACGGCCGCCGACAGCACGCAGCTCGGCATCGCCGAGGCGCGCCTGGCCGACGGCACGCGACTGCTGCAGGTGTTCTCGCATCCGCTGGAGGTCGCGGCCCACGGCCGTGACGAGCGGGCGCTGCCGCTCACGGCCGCCAAGATCGGCCAGGTGCTGCGCGACCACGAGGCGGTCGGAGGCGTCATCATCGATCCCGCCGGGCCGCTCATCACTCTCACGCGCGAGGAGCTCGCACCCGTGATCGCGCTCGCCGGGGAGGCCGATGCCGCCAGCGCCACGGCGAGCACGGTCGTGCCCGAGACTCCCGGTGTGGGCGACCTGCCGGGCGCCCCCGACGCCGACGACTGACGCGCGGCCCCGCGCCGGCGACACGTGTCCTCACCGAGGACACGTCATCCGCGCGCGCAGAACGCGTGTCGTCGTTCACGACACGTGTCGTCGCAGGATGCGCAAGCCCGTTTCGCAGGTCGCCGCCCGTCCGTAGGGTGGCGGCATGGCGTCGGAGCGCATCATCCTGAACGTGCCTGGACCGCATGGCGAACGCGAGGTCGGGCTGTCCAACCCCAACCGCGTGGTGTTCCCCGACGTGGGCATCACCAAGCACGAGCTCGCGGAGTACGCGATCGCGGTCGCCGAGGCGTTCCTCGCGCACAACGGCCACCGGCCCGTGTCGCTCGAGCGCTACCCCGACGCGGTCGGCGGCGAGATGTTCTTCTCGAAGAACCCGCCCAAGGGCGCGCCCGGATTCGTGGAGAGCGAGACCGTCACGTACAACAGCGGGCGGCGGCATCCGCAGCTCGTGCTCACGGAGCCGGCGGCGATCGTCTGGGCCGTGCAGATGAACACCGTGGTGTTCCACCCCTGGGCGTCGCGCGTGCCCGTGACCGACAATCCGGTCGAGCTGCGCATCGACCTCGACCCGCAGCCGGGCACCGACATCGACGACGCGGTGCCCGCCGCACACGCGCTGCGCGAGGTGCTGCGCGAGGCCGGCCTCGAGCCGTGGATCAAGACCAGCGGCAACCGCGGCCTGCACGTGTTCGCGCCGATCGTGCCCGAGTGGGAGTTCCTCGACGTGCGTCACGCCGTGATCGCCGCGGGCCGAGAGCTCGAGCGCCGGATGCCCGACAGGGTCACGACGGCGTGGTGGAAGGAGGAGCGCGGCCAGCGCGTCTTCGTCGACTTCAACCAGGCCAACCGCGATCGCACGATGGCGGGGGCCTACAGCCCCCGCGCGCTGCGGCATGCATCCGTGTCGACGCCGCTGCACTGGGACGAGCTCGACGGGCTCGACCCCAAGCGGTTCACGGTGCGCACGATCCCCGAGCGCCTCGCGCAGGGCGATCCGTGGGCCGGGATCCAGGATGAGCCAGGCCGCATCGACACCCTGCTCGAATGGTGGCAGCGCGACCTCGAGAACGGGCTCGGCGAGATGCCGTTCCCGCCGGAGTTCCCCAAGATGCCCGGCGAGCCGCCGCGCGTGCAGCCGAGCAAGAAGGTCTCCGAGCATTGGGACGCCCAGGGAAACCGGGTCGCCGACTGAACGCCCGGCCGGCGGGACCGCGGTCAGCGCTCCCCGAGGCGGCGATGGGCCCGGCGCGGGTGCGACGGCTCCTCGCTCGGGCGGCGGTTGGCGCGCCGCACCGAGCGCGGCGGCTTGCCTCCCAGGTACGACGCCGCGGAGTCGACCAGAAACCCCTTGCTGAGCAGCTCGCGGCCCACGAGCATCCGGAACCCCATCGAGTCGCGACGCGTGAGAGTGACCTCGGCCCGGATGACGTGGTCGTGCAGGCGCACAGCCATCAGCACCACGACGCGCTTCTCGGAATGGCCCGACGAGCTGCGCACGCGCCGCCGGTCGTGCACGGGCAGCTCGACCTGCACGGCGTCGTCGGCGCTGCGCTGCCACGGGTGGATCTCGAAGCGTACCCACGGCTCGTCGTCCCGCGTGAACTCCTTCAGCCCGAACGCGTGCAGCGACGACGTCTGCGCGCCCGTGTCGACCTTCGCCTTGAGCCACTCGATGCCGGTTCCCGGAAGCCCCACCCATTCGCGCCAGCCGACCAGAACGTGACTCGGCACGTCCTCGGGCGGGAGAAGATGGGTGGACACGCCCCCCATCAAACCAGCAACCCCGGGATCACACTGTGAAGATCGCCATCCTGTCGCGCGCGCCGCGCGCCTACAGCACCCAGCGCCTCCGGGCCGCCGCGCTCGACCGCGGCCACGAGGTCAAGGTGCTGAACACCCTGCGATTCGCGATCGATCTCTCGGGCGAGGATCCGGATCTGCAGTTCCGGGGGCGCCGGCTCTCGGACTACGACGCGATCATCCCGCGCATCGGCAACTCGATCACCTACTACGGCACGGCCGTGGTGCGCCAGTTCGAGCAGATGGACGTCTACACGCCCAACACCGCCAACGGCATCGCGAACTCGCGCGACAAGCTGCGCGCGAACCAGATCCTCTCGCGGCACGGCATCGCGATGCCCGCGACCGCGTTCGTGCGCAACCAGGCCGACGTGATCCCGGCGATCGAGCGCGTCGGCGGCGCGCCCGTGGTGATCAAGCTGCTCGAGGGCACGCAGGGCATCGGGGTGATCCTCGCTCCCGAGATCAAGGTGGCCGAGGCGATCGTCGAGACGCTGCAGTCGGCGCGGCAGAACGTGCTGATCCAGCGGTTCGTGAAGGAGTCGAAGGGGCGCGACATCCGCGCTCTCGTGGTCGGCGACCGGGTCGTCGCGGCGATGCGCCGGTCGGCGAAGGGCGACGAGTTCCGCTCGAACGTGCACCGCGGCGGATCGGTCGAGCGGGTCGACCTCGACGAGGAGTACGAGCGCACCGCCGTGCGGGCTGCCCAGATCATGGGACTCAAGGTGGCGGGTGTCGACATGCTCGAGTCCGACGAGGGGCCGCTCGTGATGGAGGTCAACTCGTCGCCGGGTCTGCAGGGCATCGAGGAGGCCACCAAGCTGGATGTCGCCGGCGCGATCGTCGACTACATCGCCAACCAGGTGGCGTTCCCGCAGATCGACGTGCGCGAGCGCCTCGCGGTCTCGACGGGATACGGCGTGGCGGAGCTGGTCGTCCACGGCGACGCGGAGCTCGTCGGCAAGCGGCTCGCCGACTCGGGCCTGCGCGAGCGCGACATCACCGTGCTCACGCTGCATCGCGGCACAGGGGTCATCCCGAACCCGAACGGCAGCCACGTGCTCGAAGCCGAGGACCGGCTGCTGTGCTGGGGCAAGCTCGAGGAGATGCGCTCGATGATCCCCGAGCGCCCCAAGCGGCGTCCGCGCGTGAAGAGGCTGCCGAAGAACCCGATCCCAGACGAGAACTGAGGCGGCGTTCAGTCCAGCACGTCGCCGAGGTCGTACTTCGCGGGGACGTCGAGCTGATCGAAGCGGCAGGATGTCGCCTCCCGGTCGGGCCGCCAGCGCTCGAACTGCACCGTGTGGCGGAAGCGCACGCGGAACGCCGGATCGCCCTCGAGCTGGTCGTAGCGCACCTCGAGCACGCGCTCCGGACGCAGCGTGACGTACGACACGTCCTTGCCCGACGAGAACCTGCTGCGCTCGCCCTGGCCGGTGCCGGTCACGAGCGGCGCGAGCTCGTCGATCAGCTCGAGCCGGCGCCTGTCGCTGAAGGCAGAGACGCCACCCACCTGGTGCAGCTCGCCCGCATCGTCGTAGAGCCCGACCAGGATCGAGCCGACCCCCTGCCCGCTCTTGTGCACCCGGTAGCCGAGTGCCACGACATCCGCCGTGCGGGCGTGCTTGATCTTCAGCATCGTGCGCTTGCCCGGGGCATACGGCTGATCGGCGGGCTTGGCGACGACGCCGTCGAGGCCCGCGCCCTCGAACTCCTCCAGCCATTGCGCGGCCAGCTCGTGGTCCTCGGTCGTGCGCGTCAGGTGCAGCGGATGCGGCGCATCCTGCAGCAGCCGCTCGAGTCGCGCGCGACGCTCGCGGAACGGACGGTCGACGAGCGACTCGTCTCCCACGGCCAGCAGGTCGAACGCGATCAGCATGGCCGGGGTCTCGGCCGACAGCTTGGCGATGCGCGACGCGGCCGGATGGATGCGCTGCGACAGCGTGTCCCACGACAGGCGCTGCGAACCCGGCTCGCCCGCGGCGATCACGATCTCGCCGTCGATCAGGCACGGCTCGGGCAGGATGCGCGCCAGCGCCTCGACCAGCTCGGGGAAGTACGGCGTCAGCGGCTTGGCGCCTCTCGAGCCGAGCTCGACGGTCTCGCCGTCCCACGACGCCAGCACGCGGAAGCCGTCCCACTTGGGCTCGAACACCAGGCCGCCGGGGTGCTTGGCCGGATCGGGGATGGCCGGCACGGCCTTGGCGAGCATCGGCGCGGGGATGTCGTGGGGCATGCGGACATCCTGCCCGGCGTGGCGTGGCGGCGGCCAGGGGCTTGCGGCGTGCGGAGCCGACCTGCACGGTTCAGGACATCCGCATCGATCAGGAGAGAACCGGAGACGATCATCCTGAACCTGCAGATCTCCGCAGGCGCGCAGCGCCTCAGGCGCCCTCAGAACAGGTCGCGCAGCTTCGCGGGCTCGCCCGCGTCGCGGAGCGCCGTGCGGGCCGCGTGCCATCCGGCCATGCCGTTGACGCCCGGGCCCGGGGGAGTGGCCGACGAGGCGAGGTAGACGCCCTTCATCGGCGTGCGCCAGGGAGCGGTCGAGAGCACCGGGCGACGCAGCGCCTGCAGCATCGTGAACGCGCCGCCCAGCACGTCGCCGCCGATCTCGGCTGGGTTCTCGGCCTCGCGCTCGGATGCGGGCACGGCGTGCGACGCCAGGATGCGGTCGCGGAACCCGGGCGCGAAGCGCTCGATCTGGCGCGTGATGTGCTCGGTGGGATCGAGCGCCGAGCCGTGCGGCACGTGCATGTACGTCCACAGCACCGACTTGCCGGCGGGGGCGCGCGAGGGATCGAGCACCGAGGGCTGCACGGTCAGCACGTACGGCCGCTCGGGAACCTCGCCCCGGGCCACCGCGTTCTCGCTCGCCTCGACCTCGGCGCGCGTGCCGCCCACGTGCACCGTGGGCGAGCGGGCGACATCCGGATTCGTCCACGGCACAGGGCCGTCGAGGGCGAAGTCGACCTTCGCGGCGGCGGGGCCGTAGCGATACGACCGGATGGCCCGGGCGTAGGAGGCGGGCACGTCGGGGTGCGTGAGCGCGAGCCGCGGCGACGTGTCGAGCAGCACCACGTCGCCCGCGGCAGGGTCGCCCCAGTCGAGCGAGGCGAGGTCGGTGACGTGCTGCCCGGTCTCGATCCGCCCGCCGTGCGCGCGCAGGTCGGCGACGAGCGCATCGGCGATCGCCTGGGCCCCGCCGATGGGGTAGGCCCAGCCCGTGTCGGCGTGGCCGAGTGCGGCGAGCATCACGCCGGCGGCCGCCCCGGCGAGCGATGGCTGCGGGGTGTTCGCGTGCGCCAGCACGCCGGCGAGCAGCGCGTGCGCCTCCTCGGTGCGGAACGTGCCGCGGCCGAGGGCGGTGCCCGCCTCGAGCACGCGCAGGCCGAAGCGCGCGGCGGTGAGCGGGCGGATGGGCACGCGCAGCAGCTGGTTGCCCGTGAAGTCCATGACGCCCGGGATGTCGCGCGCAAGGGGGCGCATCATCGCGAGCCAGGCGCGTCCGTCGGGGCCGAGCTCCGACGCCGTGCGATGGATGTCGCGCCACGCGATCGCCGCGCGGCCTCCGTCGAGGGGCTGAGCGAACGAGGCATCCGGCACGATCCAGCCGATCTTGTCGCGCAGGCCGAACGCGCCGAAGAAGCTCGAGGTCAGCGCGGCCGGATGCACGGCCGAGCACACGTCGTGCCGGAACCCCGGCAGGGTGAGCTCCAGCGTGCGGGTGCCGCCGCCGACCGAGTCGGCGGCCTCGAGCACCGTGACGTCATATCCCGCCCGTGCGAGCGCGACCGCGGCGGCCAGGCCGTTCGGCCCGCTTCCCACCACGGTCGCGCGCGTCATGCGGCCAGTCTTTCACGCCAGGGCATCCCACGCCCGCCCCTCCCCCGCGGCCCCGCCGGGCTCGCCCCTCGCGCGCCGCCCGGCGTCTCAGACGAAGGCGCCGACGCCCGTGATGTCGCGTCCGATGATGAGGGCCTGCACGCTCTCGGTGCCCTCGTACGTGTGGATGGCCTCGATGTCGGCGAGGTGCTGCATCACCCGGTTCTCGAGCAGGATGCCGTTGCCGCCCAGCAGGTCGCGGGCCGTGCGGGCGATGTCGCGGGCCGTGCGGGTGTTGTGGAACTTCGCCAGCGACGCCTGGGTCGGGCGCAGCGATCCGGATGCCTCCAGGTCGGCGAGCCGACGGCAGTAGAGCTGCATCGCGGTCAGCTGCGACAGCATCTGCGTCAGCCGCTCCTGCACCATCTGGAACCTCGCGAGCGGCTTGCCGAACTGCACGCGCTGCGTGGAGTACGCCAAGGCGGCCTCGTAACAGGCGGTCGCATGCCCCAGCGCCGACCACGCCACGCCCGAACGTGTGGCGAACAGCACGGTCGAGGTGTCCGTGAACGAGTGCGTGCCGGGCAGCACGGCATCGGCGGGCAGGCGCACGTCGTCGAGCGTGATGTGCGCCTGATGGATGCCGCGCAGCGACAGCTTGCCGGTGATCACCGTGCCGGTGTAGCCGGGGGCATCCTGCTCCACGAGGAAGCAGCGCACCCGCCCGTGATCGGCGTCGCCCTCGCGGTCGACGCGCGCCCACACGAACGTCACGCCCCCGGATGCGCCGTTGCCGATCCACTTCTTCGCGCCGCGCAGGATCCATCCGTCGCCGTCCCAGCGCGCCGTCGTCTCGAGCGACGTGGAGTCGGACCCGTGATCCGGTTCGGTGAGGGCGAACGCGCCGGGCACCTCGCCGCGTGCGATCGGGCCCAGCCAGCGCTGCTGCTGCTCGCGGCTGCCGAACAGCGCGAGCGTGCGCAGCGCCAGTCCGCCCTGCACCGCGATCACCGTGCCGAGCGAGCCATCGGCGCGCGAGACCTCCATGTTCACGAGCCCCGCCGCCAGCGGCGACATCGGGGTCAGGTCGGGGTGCTGGATGCCGTCGACGTACAGGTCGGCCGCGCCGAGGGCCGTCAGCGCCTCCGCCGGGTACTCGGCCTTGTCCCACGCCTCGGCCATGCGGGGTGCCAGGGCCTCGCCCACCTCGCGGGCCCGCGCCCACGCGCCGCGATCCGCGCCGGCGACATCGCCGAACACGGCGTAGTAGTCGGTGTCGAGGGGGGACGTCACGTCGTAGGAGAGGACCTTCTCTCCGGGGAAGAGCTCCGATGCCATGCGGTCAGCGTAGACAGGGACATCCATGCCCCCGGAGACGTTTGGAGGTCTCCGCCATCCGAGCCCGCCGAAATGCCCGGACCGATTGCTCTAGACTGAACGACGGTTCCCGACGGCGCCCTACGGAGGTCTCGCATGTTCATCATCTCGCTGCTGCTGTTCCTCGGCGGCATGGCGCTGTTCGCCGTGGCCTTCATGATCGACTTCTTCCAGCCGGTGGTCTTCACGGCGGGCATCCTGGCGATCTGCCTTGCGATGGCGCTGCCCATGCACTTCAGCAAGACCTCGCGCTGACGACGCGCACGCACTTCCCGAACGCGGCTCCGGATGATCCGGGGCCGCGTTTCGCATGCGGCGGCGGGTGATCCCGGCTCGCGATGTGCGGGAGCCCCGATCGGCGCTGTCGGCGGGCGGTAGTAGGCTGAGATCTCGGTCGAGATCTCTCGACGTCGAGACGTTCCGCGTCTCCTCCCGTGGCCCCATTCGAAGGAATGCAACGTGGACCTGTACGAGTACCAGGCTCGAGACCTTTTTGAGAAGTACGAGGTGCCGGTGCTCGCCGGCATCGTCGCCGACACCCCCGAGGAGGTGAAGGCAGCGGCCGAGAAGATCGGCGGCGTCGTGGTCGTCAAGGCCCAGGTCAAGACCGGCGGGCGCGGCAAGGCCGGCGGCGTGAAGGTCGCCAAGACCCCCGACGAGGCGTACGAGGCGGCGAAGGCCATCCTCGGCCTCGACATCAAGGGCCACGTGGTCAAGCGCGTCATGGTCGCGCAGGGCGCGGACATCGCCCGCGAGTTCTACTTCTCGGTGCTGCTCGACCGCGCCAACCGCTCGTACCTGTCGCTGTGCAGCGTCGAGGGCGGCATGGAGATCGAGCAGCTCGCGGTCGAGAAGCCCGAGGCGCTCGCGCGCGTCGAGGTCGACCCGCTCGACGGCATCACCAAGGCGAAGGCCGTCGAGATCGCGCGCGCCGCGAACTTCGACGAGGACCTCGTCGAGAAGGTGTCCGACGTCTTCGTCAAGCTCTACGACGTCTACAAGGGCGAGGGCGCGACCCTCGTCGAGGTGAACCCGCTCATCCTGTCGGGCGCCGGCGACATCATCGCCCTCGACGGCAAGGTGACGCTCGACGACAACGCCAGCGAGGTGCGTCACCCCGAGCACGAGGAGCTCGAAGATAAGGGCGCCGCCGACCCGCTCGAGGCGAAGGCCAAGGAGAACGGCCTCAACTACGTCAAGCTCGACGGCCAGGTGGGCATCATCGGCAACGGCGCGGGCCTCGTGATGTCGACGCTCGACGTCGTGGCCTACGCCGGCGAGAACCACGGCGGCGTGAAGCCCGCCAACTTCCTCGACATCGGCGGCGGCGCGAACGCGCAGGTCATGGCCAGCGGCCTCGACGTCATCCTGGGCGACGAGCAGGTCAAGAGCGTGTTCGTCAACGTCTTCGGCGGCATCACCTCGTGCGTCGCCGTGGCCGAGGGCATCGTCAAGGCCCTCGAGATCCTCGGCGACGCGGCCACCAAGCCGCTCGTCGTGCGTCTCGACGGCAACCAGGTCGAGGAGGGTCGCGCGATCCTCGCGGCCGCCAATCACCCGCTCGTGACCCTCGCCGCCGGTATGGACGAGGGCGCCGACAAGGCCGCCGAGCTGGCGAACGCCTGAGCCGCGGATCGGATAAAGGACTAGAGAGATGTCGATCTACCTCAACAAGGACTCCAAGGTCATCGTCCAGGGCATCACCGGCGGCGAGGGCACCAAGCACACCGCCCTCATGCTCAAGGCCGGCACGAACGTCGTCGGCGGCGTGAACGCCCGCAAGGCCGGCACGACCGTGACGCACGAGAAGCCCGGCGCGGGCGAGGTCGAGCTGCCGGTGTTCGGCTCGGTCGCCGAGGCCATCGAGAAGACCGGCGCGGATGTGTCGATCGCGTTCGTGCCCCCGGCCTTCACGAAGGACGCGATGATCGAGGCCATCGACGCCGAGATCCCGCTGCTCGTCGTGATCACCGAGGGCGTTCCGGTCGGCGACACCGCCGAGGCGTGGGCCTACGCGAAGTCGAAGGGCAACAAGACCCGCATCATCGGCCCGAACTGCCCCGGCATCATCACGCCGGGCGAGGCGCTCGTCGGCATCACGCCCGCGAACATCACCGGCAAGGGCCCGATCGGCCTCGTGTCGAAGTCGGGCACGCTGACGTACCAGATGATGTACGAGCTGCGCGACCTGGGCTTCTCGACCGCCATCGGCATCGGCGGCGACCCGGTCATCGGCACGACGCACATCGACGCGCTCGAGGCCTTCGAGGCCGACCCCGAGACCAAGGCCATCGTGATGATCGGCGAGATCGGCGGCGACGCCGAGGAGCGTGCGGCCGAGTTCATCAAGGCCAACGTCACCAAGCCGGTCGTCGGCTACGTCGCGGGCTTCACGGCTCCCGAGGGCAAGACGATGGGTCACGCCGGCGCGATCGTGTCCGGCTCGGCCGGCACCGCGCAGGCCAAGAAGGAGGCCCTCGAGGCCGCCGGCGTCAAGGTCGGCAAGACCCCGTCGGAGACCGCCGCGCTGATGCGCGAACTGATCCAGGGCCTGTGATCGCGAAGCGATCACGCCCACGGTTGTCGAGCGAGCGAAGCGAGTCGAAACACATCTCGTCGCTGTAAGCGCAGCCGCTTCACGCGAAGGCCCCGTCCGTGCGGACGGGGCCTTCGTCGTTGCCGGGGCTTGCGGGGGCGTGTCCCAGTTGTGGCCTGAATGAGATGCCAATTTGGGCCACAACTGGGACACCGCGGCGCCGATATGGGCCACAAGTGGGACATGCCCGCGCGGGCGGGGCGCAGGGGCGCGGGCCGGGCGCAGGGGCGCGGCCCGGCGGGGTCAGGCGCCCAGGAGGGCCTGGATCGGACCGCGGGCGAAGAACACCACGAACCCGGCGGCGACGATCCACAGCAGCGGGCTGATGCGGCGCGCGCGGCCCGAGAAGGCCTGCACGACGACCCAGCTGACGAACCCGGCCCCGATGCCGTTGGCGATCGAGTAGGTGAGCGGCATCACCGTGACCGTGAGGAACACCGGCAGCAGCACCCGGAAGTCGCCCAGATCGATGTGGGCGATCTGCGCCATCATCATGGCGCCCACGATCACCAGCGCGGCGGCGGCGATCTCGGTCGGCACGATCGAGGTGAGCGGCGTCAGGAACATGGCGAGCAGGAACATGCCCCCCGTGACGACGTTGGCCAGGCCCGTGCGCGCGCCCTCCCCGATGCCGGCGCCCGACTCGATGAACACCGTGTTCGACGACGACGAGGTCGCGCCTCCCACCACGGCGCCGAGACCCTCGACGATCAGGGCCGACTTGATGCGGGGGAAGTCGCCCTTCTCGTCCGCCAGCTCAGCCTCCTTGGCAAGGCCCGTCATGGTTCCCATGGCGTCGAAGAAGTTCGAGAACACCAGGGTGAACACGATCATCACCAGCGCGACGACGCTGACCCGGCCGAGGTCGAAGCCGAAGTCCACGGCGCCGACGAGGCTCAGGTCGGGCAGCGAGAACGGCGACCCGGTGAGCGCGGGTACGGTGAGGCTCCATCCGCCGGCGTTGCCGTCGGCGGCCGCGCCGAGGTGCCAGATCGCCTCGGCGATGACGGCGAGCACCGTGCCGACGGCGAGGCCGATCAGCAGGCCTCCCTTCACGCGCAGCGCGACCAGGATGCCCGTGAGCACGAGCGTGACCACGAACAGCAGGGTGGGAACGGTGGCGACGGAGCCGCCCACGCCCAGGCCGACGGGGGGCGAGGCCTCGCCCGTCGCGGTGACGAAGCCCGAGTTCACGAAGCCGATGAAGGCGATGAAGAGGCCGATCCCGACCGTGATGGCGAGCTTGAGCTGCAGGGGAACCGCGTCGAAGATCAGCTTCCGCAGCCCGGTGGCCGCGAGCAGCACGATCACGAGGCCGTTGATGACCACGAGGGCCATCGCCTCGGGCCAGGTGACCTGCCCGACGACCGAGAACGCGAGGAACGCGTTGATGCCGAGCCCCGCGGCGAAGCCGAACGGCAGGCGCGTCACCAGGCCGAACGCGATCGTCATCACGCCGGCGGCCAGCGCGGTCGCGGCTCCCACGGCGGGGAAGGGCAACGTGTTGCCCTCGACGTCGGCCGAGCCCGACAGGATGATCGGGTTCAGGATCACGATGTAGGCCATCGTGACGAAGGTCACGAGGCCGCCCCGGATCTCGGCGCCGAACGTCGAGCCGCGAGCCGTGACGGAGAAGAAGCGGTCGAGCGCGCTCTTCGGCGCGCTCGTGGTCGTGGTGCCGGGGGCAGTTGTCATCGAGGGACCTCCGCAGAGAACTTACCGGGCGCGCCTGACCGACGCCCGTTCCGGCTCTGCCTGGTGGTGCCTCAGCTGATCGGCGTGATCGCGAAGACCGGATGGTCGCGGGCGATCGCGGCGAACTCTGCCACGGAGGCATCCGGTGCCGCGGCGACGTGCGGGCGCACGATCGGGATCTGCTGCACGTAGTGCTTAAGAACGGGGGCGGCGGCATCCGGTGCGAGTTCCTCCGCGCGGATGCGCTCGTTGCGGGATCCGCGCTGAAGCGTGGCCTCGCCCGCCGCGCGGAGGTTCTGCACCCCCCCGACCGGGCCGTACGGCGCGACGAGGTACCGGCGTCCGTCGACCACGACCGGGGTGACCGGGACCGTGCGGGACTCGCCGGTGCGGCGGCCCGCCACCGTGAGCGACGAGATGCCGCCCGGCGCCATGCCGCGCCGGCCGAGCGCGGCCATGATCGCGTCGATCCGACGACGCAGCGGGGTGGTCTTGTAGGTGCCGGCCATGCCGCCACGCTAGGGCGCGCAGCGGACGAGCGGAAGGGCGCATCCCGCGTCCATCCGGCCCCATCGCCCCGGGCGGCCCTAGCCTGGTGCCATGCCGCTGAATGGGGAATATCTGCCGTCCACCTCCGAGTGGGCACGGACGCAGGCCGAGACGTACGAAGCGACCGACGGCGCCGAGGCGAACACGCTGCGCGGCGTGCCGGTGATCGTGCTGACGACGGTGGGCGCCAAGTCGGGCGGCCTGCGCAAGACCGCGCTCATGCGCGTCGAGCACGAGGGACGCTACGCCGTGGTCGCGTCGAAGGGTGGCGCGCCCACGCCGCCGCAGTGGTACTTCAACGTCCTGAAGAACCCGCACGTCGAGCTGCAGGATGGCGCGGTCAAGCGCGACTACCTGGCGCGCGAGCTGGACGGGCCCGAATACGACGAGTGGTGGCAGCGCGCGGTCGCGGTGTGGCCCGACTACGCCGAGTACCAGCAGAAGACCGACCGCCGCATCGCCGTGTTCGTGCTCGAGCCGCAGGACTGACGGCAACCCGCCGGGGCGTGTCCCAGTTGTGGCCCGAATCCCTCCCGGATATCGGCCACAAGTGGGACATGCAGGGGCGCATAAGGGCCACAAGTGGGACACGGGTGGCGACGGAGCGCCGCCGGGGTGACGTCGGCGACCCCACGTAGAGTCGATGCGTCATGCACCGGTTCCTCGTCGCCCTGCTCGCCGCCCTGGATGCCGCCGTGTCGGCGATCGTCGGATGGGCGGCGGTGCTCGCGCCGCTCACGCTCATGTGGGTGTTCGCGTTCGGCGGCCTCGCCGATTGGGCGGCCCTGTGGCCGGCGACGGTGCGCATCTGGCAGCTCGGCAACCTCGTGCCGCTGGCCCTGCACCTGGACGAGCAGTTCATCGTCGAGGCCGGGCTCCCGGAGGAGGCCGGATCGTTCGCGCTCTCCCTCGCGCCCCTCGCGTTCGCGGTGCTGATCGCGGTGTTCGCGGCCCGTTCCGGCCGCCGGGCGCTGCGCTCGGGACGGTGGCTGACCGGCGTCGCCGCCGGCACCGTCACGACGGCGATCGCCGCCGCCATCGCGAACCTCACGGCCGGCAACCCCGTGGCCGCCGCCGAGCCGTGGCAGGCCATCCTGTTCCCGACGCTGGTGTACGCGGTGCCGATGCTGCTGGGTGCGGTGACCGGCGCCTGGAGCGAGGGCGACGACGGCATCGTCGACCGCGTGCACGACATGGCCGATCGCCTGCCGGCAGGATGGCGCGAGTTCCCCGCCCTGATGGTGCGCGGGGGCGGCATGGCGTTCGCGGGCGTCGTCGCCTTCGCCGCGCTCGCCATCGCGACGGCCGTGCCGCTGCGCGGCGGCAGTGTGATCGCCCTGTACGAGGCCGCGCAGGTCGACCTGACGGGAGCGATCCTGCTGACTCTGGCGCAGTTCGCGTATCTGCCCACCATGATCGGGTGGGCGGTGGCGTGGATCGCCGGCCCCGGCTTCGCGCTCGGCGCCGGCACGGGCGTCACGCCCGCAGGCACGCAGCTGGGCGTGCTGCCGAGCGTGCCCATGCTCGGTCTGCTGCCCGAGCACGGATCGCCGCTGCTGCTGCTCTCGGTGCTCGCGCCCGTCGTGGCCGGCGCGATCGCCGGGTGGGGCGTGCGCATCGCCTTCCGCGCCGAGGCTCGCGCGGAGGGATCCGACCACGAGCCGTTCGTTCCCCGCGCCGTGCTCGCGGCGGGCATCGCGGCGATCGCGGGCGCCGCGGCGGCGCTCGCCGCCCTGCTGACGCGCGGAGCGCTCGGGCCCGGACGTCTGGCCGAGACGGGGCCCGAACCGGGTGCCGTCGCGCTCGCCGTGGGGCTCGAGGTGCTGGTGGGCGCGGCCATCCTGCTGCTTGCGCCGCGCGCCTACGAGCAGCGCCTGGGCCGCTTCGTCCGCGGCGACGACGAACAGGATGACGTCGCGACCGAGGGCGACGCCAACGATGAGGACGAGACCTCGACCACCGTGCGAGCGTAGCGAGCGTGCGGATGCGAGTGCATCCGCCGCTCACGCCCTCGATGGAGCGAAGCGACAGCGTCTCGCCCGCGAGGGTACGGCGGAGCCGTGCCCGAAGCGGGCGAGGGGGCGTGACAGACTAGTACCGTGCTGTCGGTCGCCGTCCTCATCTCGGGCACGGGCTCGAATCTCCGTGCCCTCCTCGAGGCGGCGGACGACCCCGGATATCCCGCCCGCATCGTCGCCGTCGGCGCCGATCGCGACGCGTCGGGTCTGGCGCACGCCGCCGCGTTCGACATCCCGAGCTTCGTCGTGCCGTTCCGCGACTACGCAAGCCGTGAGGAGTGGGCCGAGCAGCTCGGCCACCGCCTGGATGAGATCCAGCCCGACCTGATCGTGCTGAGCGGCCTGATGCGCCTGCTTCCGGCCTCGCTCGTCGCACGCTGGCAGCCGCGCATCATCAACACGCACCCCGCCTACCTGCCGGAGTTCCCCGGGGCGCACGGGGTGCGGGACGCCCTCGCCGCGGGCGTCGCTCAGACGGGGGCGAGCGTGATCGTGGTCGACGACGGCGTCGACACGGGGCCAATCCTGGCGCAGGAGCGCATCCCGGTGCTGCCCGGCGACACCGAGGACATCCTGCACGAGCGCATCAAGCCCGTCGAGCGGCGCCTTCTGATCGAGGTCGTGCGCCGCATCGCGACCGGCGACATCGACCTCTCCGCCCCTCCCGCCCGTCCCTGACCCCGCCGATCCGATCGCCGCATCGATCACCGCTTGACCCGAAGGAGCACCACATGGCCGGCCCCCGTCACGACCCCTCGCTGTACCGCGACCGCGATGTGGTGCCGATCCGTCGCGCGCTCGTCTCGGTGAGCGACAAGACCGATCTGCTGAAGCTGGCCGAGGCGCTGGCGGGCGCGGGTGTCGAGATCGTGTCGACCGGATCGACGGCCGCCACGATCCGCGACGCCGGCTTCGAGGTCACGGATGTCGCGAGCGTCACCGGCTTCCCCGAGATGCTCGACGGGCGCGTGAAGACGCTGCACCCGAACGTGCACGGCGGTCTGCTCGCCGATCTGCGCCTGGAGCACCACGAGGCCCAGCTCGGCGAGTTCGGCATCGCGCCGTTCGAGCTCGTGGTCGTGAACCTGTACCCGTTCGTCGAGACCGTGCGCTCGGGCGCCGAGGGCGACGACGTGGTCGAGCAGATCGACATCGGCGGCCCCGCCATGGTGCGCGCGTCGGCGAAGAACTTCGCCAACGTCGCGATCGTCGTCTCGCCCGAGTCGTACTCCGCCGTGATCGAGGCGGTCGGACGCGGCGGCACCTCGCTGTCGCAGCGCCGCGAGCTGGCGGCGCGCGCGTTCGCGCACACCGCCGCCTACGACACCGCGGTGGCGCAGTGGTTCGCCGAGGAGACCATCGCCGGCGAGGCCGACCTGCCCGACCACCTGACCATCCAGGCCGAGAAGCTGTCGAACCTGCGCTACGGCGAGAACTCGCACCAGCGCGCCGCGATCTACTCGCGCGTCGGTGGACACGGCATCGCCCAGGCGACCCAGCTGCAGGGCAAGGAGATGTCGTACAACAACTACGTCGACGCGGATGCCGCCCTGCGGGCCGCGTACGACATGGTGCTGCCGGCCGTCGCCATCATCAAGCACGCCAACCCGTGCGGCATCGCCGTGGCGGCGCCCAACGCGCTCGACCCGATCGCGAGCGCCCACCTGCGCGCGCACGAGTGCGACCCGGTGTCGGCGTTCGGCGGCGTGATCGCCGCCAACCGCCCGGTGACGCTCAAGATGGCCGAGAACCTGCGCGACATCTTCACCGAGGTGATCGTGGCACCCGACTTCGAGCCCGCCGCGCTCGAGGTGTTCAAGGACAAGAAGAACCTGCGCCTGCTGAAGCTGCCTGAGGACTGGCGGCAGGAGCGGATGGACGTGCGCCTCGTGTCGGGCGGACTGCTGCTGCAGGATGCCGACCGCTTCCCGGAGGACGACTTCGAGTCGGTCGCCAAGGACTGGCAGCTGGTCGCGGGGGAGGTGCCCGAGGACGTGTCGGTGCAGGACCTCGTGTTCGCCTGGAAGTCGTGCCGTGCCGTGAAGTCGAACGCGATCGTGCTCGCCAAGAACGGCGCCACGGTGGGCGTGGGCATGGGCCAGGTCAACCGCGTCGACTCGTGCCGCCTCGCGGTGGAGCGCGCGGGCGACCGCGCGGCCGGGTCGGTCGCGGCATCCGACGCGTTCTTCCCGTTCTCGGACGGTCCGGAGGTGCTGATGAACGCCGGAGTGAAGGTCATCATCCAGCCCGGCGGATCGGTGCGCGACGAGGAGACCATCGCGCTGGCGCGCGACCGCGGTGTGACGATGTTCTTCACGGGAGAGCGTCACTTCTTCCACTGAGTTTTCTGCTCACGCCTGTCGCACGCTCGGGGCCCGCAAGCGGGCGCCCTCGCGAGCGACGACCGTCGCTTCGCTCCGGTCGGGCGTGAGGGCAGCGCTTCGCGCTGCGGTCGCTTCGCTCCACGCTCGCTTCGCTCGCACGGCATCCGGCCCGTCTGCTCCTCACCCGTCGATCGCTCGGGGGTCGCGGGCGACCCCGCTCGCGACCGACGCCGGCGCGTAGCGCCGGCAGGGCGCTTCGCGCCCTTCGGGTGCCGAGGGCCCGCGAAGCGGCGCCCGCAGGCACGCGAGGTGAAAGCCCCACGGCCGTGACCCCTGTGCGACGCGCGCCAGCGCGGAGCGTGCCGCGGATGCGGCCAACCAGGCGCGAAGCGCCGGCCCGGCGAAGCCGGACTCGCCCGCGAGCGGGCGCTTGCGCCCCGAGCGGGCGAGTGAAGAGTACTGCCGTGTCCGAAAGCCGCCAGCCGGGGGCAGTCGGCCGTGTCAGGATCGAGGCATGTCCCCGAGCATGACGTTCGCCGAGCGGTACCGTGCGATCAGCGCGCGCGACGTTCGCTTCGACGGGCAGTTCGTGACGGCGGTGCGATCGACCGGGATCTACTGCAGGCCGTCGTGCCCCGCGCGCACGCCCAAGGAGTCGAACGTCACGTTCTACCCGACGAGCGCCGCGGCGCACGAGGCCGGTTATCGCGCGTGCAAGCGGTGCCTGCCGGAGGCCGCGCCCGGATCGCCCGACTGGAACCTGCGCGGCGACGTCGCAGGGCGCGCCATGCGGCTCATCGCCGACGGGGTGGTCGAGCGCGAGGGCGTCTCGGGTCTGGCGGCGCGGCTCGGCTACTCGTCGCGCCACCTGACGCGTCTGCTCGCGGCCGAGCTGGGAGCAGGGCCCCTCGCGCTGGCCCGCGCGCACCGGGCCCACACCGCGCGGCTGCTGCTCGTCGGCACCGACCTTCCCGCCGCCGACGTCGCCTTCTCGGCGGGATTCGCGAGCGTGCGGCAGTTCAACGACACCGTGCGTGAGGTGTTCGGGATGACGCCGACCGAGCTGCGGGCGCGTCGGCGTGGAATGGAGCGGCTGCCGGCGGGCATCGACCTCGCCCTGCCGTACCGCGAGCCGTTCGATCCGGCCGGGCTGTTCGCGTGGATGGGTGTGCGCGCGCTGGCCGGGGTGGAGGACGGTGACGCGACCTCCTTCTCCCGTACGCTGCGCCTGCCCCATGGGCCGGCGTGGTTCCGCCTGTCGCGCGACGGCGGTCGGCTGCGGCTCCAGGCCCGCCTCGACAGCCTCGCCGATCTGGCGACCCTCGTCGCCCGCGCGCGGCGCCTGTTCGACCTCGACGCCGACCCGCTCGCGATCGACGCGGCGCTGTCGCGGCATCCCGAACTCGCGGCCCACGTCGCTGACGAGCCGGGGATCCGCCTGCCGGGCACGGCGGATCCGCACGAGCTGTTGATCCGCGCGATGGTGGGGCAGCAGATCTCGGTCGCCGCGGCGCGCACGCACCTGACCCGGCTCGCCGACGCGCTCGGCGACCGCGTGCAGCTGGCCGGGGAGGAGCGCATCCTGTTTCCCACCATGGCCGCGATCGCCGAGCGCGGTGCGGGGGTGCTGCGCGGACCGGCGGCGCGCATCCGGGCCATCACCGGGGTCGCCGCCGCGCTCGCGTCCGGCGAGCTGACGCTGACCACAGGAGACGACGCCGCCGAGCAGCGCGCGGCCCTGTTGGCGATGCCGGGCATCGGTGCCTGGACGGCGGACTACGTGCGGATGCGCGTGATCGGCGATCCGGATGTCGTGCTCACCGGCGACGTCGCGCTGCGGGCCGGGGCGGCTCGGGCCGGCATCCCCGCCGAGCCTCGGGAGCTCGCGGCCTGGGCCGCGCGCACCGCGCCGTGGCGTTCGTATCTGTCCATGCACCTGTGGCGCCTTGCGGCCGGTCCGGCCGTCGCCGCCCCTGCCCCCAGCCCCCACGTGCCCGCAGCGGAGGAGCCGTCATGACCGCGACCATCCAGACCCTCGACACCCCCGACGGCGCGTTCACGCTCGTCACCGACGAAGACGGCGCCGTGCTCGCGTCCGGATGGACCGCGGATGCCGACGCCGCGCTCGGCCGCATCCATCCGACCCTGCGGCCCGCCGACGTGCGGGAGCGGCCGACTCGGGCGGCCGACGCCGTGCGCGCGTATTACGACGGTGACGTGGCGGCGATCGACGCCGTGCGCGTGCGCCAGCGCGGCACGGCGCTGCAGCTGGCGGGATGGGCGGCGCTGCGGCGGATCGCGGCCGGCGATCCGCTGACGTACACCGGTTTCGCGGCCGCGCTCGGGTCGCCGCGGGCAGTGCGGGCCGCCGCGTCGATCTGCGCGCGCAACGCCCCCGCGCTTTTCGTGCCGTGCCACCGCGTGCTGCGGGGCGACGGCACGCTCGGCGGGTTCGCGTGGGGCGTGGGCGTCAAGCGTGCGCTGCTCGAGCGCGAGCAGGGGGAGCGGTGAAGCGCCGACAGGCGAGCCCTGTGTCCGTCCCCGGCGCTACGGTCGAGGCATGAGCGAGTTCTTCGAGCCCGAGGTCGACCGTACGTACACGCGCGTCTACAAGAACGAGACGCCCGACATCCTGCGGGCGTGGGGCGCGTTCGACAGCGCCGTGTTCGCCGCCGAGGGGCGCGAGATCCCGCTGAAGTACCGCGAGCTGATCGCGCTGGCCGTGGGCCTCACCACCCAGTGCGCGTGGTGCATCGACGCGCACGCCAAGAAGGCCGGCGACGCGGGCGCGACGGAGGGCGAGCTGGCCGAGACGGCCTGGGTCGCCACGGCGATCCGCGCGGGCGGCGGGTTCGCGCACGGCCGCCTGGCGTTCAAGTTCGCGGGCGTCGACCCGAACCACTCCCACTGACGAGGTCCCCGCGCGGCACCCGGGCACCGCGCCGCAGCTCGTTGCAGCGGGTCCGACTCTGGCAATAGGCTGAAAGGCTCCGCCGTATCGCGGCACCTTCTTTCCCTTTCGAGGATCTCCCTTCGAGGATCATGACCAGTCCTGCCACGCGCCTGTCCACGCCCAAGGCGCTGCTGCGCCTGCTCGACTTCGCCCGCCCGGTGCTGCCGCGGCTGGCGCTCGGCGCGCTCAGCGCGCTGGTCGCTGCGGTCATCGCCCTGATGATCCCGATCGTGCTCGAGTGGGTGGTCGGCGGCCCGATCGCCTCGGGCGAGACGACCGCCGTCGTGTGGGGTGCCGTCGCAGTGCTCGGCCTCGGTCTGCTCGAGGCCGTGATGGTCTACCTGCGCCGGTGGCTGGTGCTCGCCCCCGCCACCTACGTCGAGTACGACATCCGCCGCACGTTCTACGACCGGCTTCAGCATCTGCCCGTGGCGTTCCATGACCGGTGGCAGTCGGGGCAGCTGCTCAGCCGCATGATGCAGGACATCAGCCTCATCCGCCGCTGGCTGGCGTTCGGCCTCATCCTGCTGGTCGTCAACGCTCTGACGGTGCTGATCGGCGCGGTGCTGCTGTTCCAGTGGCACTGGGCGCTCGCGCTCGTGTTCGTCGCCTCGGGCATCCCGCTGTGGATCCAGGGCTTCCTGTTCGAGCGCGAGTACGGCACGCTCACTCGCCTGAGCCAGGATCAGCAGGGCGATCTCGCGACGAGCGTCGAGGAGAGCGTGCACGGCATCCGCGTGCTCAAGGCGTTCGGTCGCGGTACGCACGCCCTGCGTCGCTTCACCCGCCAGGCCGAGACCCTGCGCGACACCGAGATGCGCAAGGCGGGCTCCATCGCCCGCGTCGACTTCTGGCTCGTCTTCATGCCGGAGCTGGCGTTCGCGGCGAGCCTCGTGATGGGCATCTGGCTCGCCTCGCTGGGACAGATCGGCGTGCACCAGCTGTTCGCCTACTTCGCGATGGCGACCATCCTGAGATGGCCGATCGAGTCCATCGGGTTCCTGTTCGCGTTCATGATGGACGCGCGCACCGCGACCGACCGGGTGTTCGAGGTGTTCGACGCCCACAACGCCATCACCGATCCCGAGCATCCCGTCGAGCTGGCCGACCCCCGGGGGCGGCTCACGTTCGAGGGGGTCCATTTCCGCTACCAGGACGCGGGCGCCGCGGAGCCGGATCTGCTCGACGGCATCGACCTGGACGTGCAGCCGGGCGAGACCATGGCGCTGGTCGGCCTCACCGGATCGGGCAAGACCACGCTCACCACGTTGCCGACGCGGCTCTACGACGTCACCGGGGGCCGCGTCGCGATCGACGGCGTCGACGTGCGCGAGCTGCGCCTGGTCGACCTGCGCCGGATCATCACGACGGCGTTCGAGGACGCCACGCTGTTCTCCGCGTCGGTGCGCGACAACGTGCTGCTCGGGCGCGACGACCTCGACCCCGGTTCGCCCGAGGCCCACGCCGTGCTGCGCGAGGCGCTCGCGGTGGCGCAGGCGGGCTTCGTCGACGATCTCCCGGACGGCGTCGACACCATGATCGGCGAAGAGGGGCTGTCGCTGTCGGGCGGTCAGCGCCAGCGCCTGGCGCTGGCTCGCGCGGTCGCCGCGCGGCCGGCCGTGATCGTGATGGACGACCCCCTGTCGGCCCTCGACGTCGACACGGAGGAACGCGTGCAGACCGAGCTGCGCCGCGTGCTCGCCGGCACCACGACCCTGATCGTGGCGCACCGCCCGTCGACGGTCGCGCTCGCGGATCGCGTCGCGCTGCTGGAGGGCGGCCGGATCACGGCGGTCGGCACGCACGCGGAGCTGATGGCGTCGTCATCGCACTACCGCTCGGTCATCTCCAGCTTCGAGCGCGAGGAAGCGGAGGAGCGGGCCTGGCGTGCCGACCTGAACCCCACGTCCGAGCTCGACATCATCAGCGCCAAGGGCGAGGAGGGCGCGCGATGAGTGCGACCGTGCACGGCACCGCGGGCGAGGATCGGTCCGACTACACGCGCGAGGAGAGCCGCGCCATCCGCCGGCGCTCGCTCACGCTGCTGCTGTCGCTGCTCGCGCCGCTCAAGGCGCAGGTCATCCTCGTCGCGATCGTGGTCGTCGCGCAGACCGCCGTGCGCGTGCTCGGGCCGGCTCTGCTCGGCATCGGCCTCAACACCGCACTTCCGGCGGTCACCCGTGAAGCCGACTGGGGGCCCACGTGGCTCGTCGGCGGCGCGTATGTCGCGACGGCCGTGGTCGGTGCGGCGTTGCTGGGCTGGTACGACATCCTGGCCGCCCGTGTCACGCAGAACGTGCTGCTCGACCTGCGCACGCGCGTCTTCCGGCACACGCAGCTCCTGAGCCTCGAGTTCCACGAGACGTACACGTCGGGACGCATCATCTCGCGGCAGACGAGCGACCTCGACACGATCCGCGAGCTGCTGAACGGCGGCCTGACGCAGCTGGTCAACGGCGTGCTGTACGGGGCGTTCACGTTCGTCGCGCTCATGATCGTCGACTGGCAGTCGGGCCTCGTGCTCGTGGTCGCGGGCGTGCCGCTCGCGCTGCTGATGCGCTGGTTCTACCGTGCCTCGCAGCGCACCTACCGCGATTCGCGGGTGATCAGTGCCAAGGTCATCGTGAAGTTCGTCGAGACCATGACGGGCATCCGGGCCGGCAAGGCCTTCCGCACCGAGCCGCGCAACGAGCAGGAGTTCGGCGGGCTCGCGCTGCAGTACCGCGATGTCAACATGCGCTCGATCCGGCTGTTCGGCCTGTTCGAGCCGGGCCTGATGTCCATCTCGGCGGTCTCGATCGGCATCGTGGTGCTGTGGGGCGGTGTGCGCATCACGTGGGGCGAGTTCTCGGTGGGCGCGCTGCTGGCCGCCGTGCTCTACGTGCGCAACTTCTTCACGCCGCTTCAGGAAGTGGCCATGTTCCTGAACTCGTTCCAGGCGGCCTCCGCGGCGCTCGAGAAGGTGTCGGGCGTGCTCGAGGAGGAGCCCACCGTGCCCGACCCCGCCAAGCCGGTCGAGCTGCCCGAAGCGCGCGGGCATGTGCGCTTCGACGACGTGACGTTCGCGTACGGCACGGGGCGGGTGGTCCTGCCCGAGTTCGCGCTCGACATCCCCGCCGGTCAGACTGTGGCGCTGGTCGGCACCACGGGGGCCGGCAAGTCGACGCTCGCCAAGCTCGTCTCGCGCTTCTACGACCCGAGCGAGGGCCGCGTGACGCTCGACGGCGTCGATCTGCGCCACCTGCACCCGAGGGACCTGCGCCGCGCGATCGTCATGGTCACGCAGGAGGCCTACCTGTTCAGCGGGACCGTGGCCGACAACATCGCGCTCGGCCGGCCCGACGCCACGTTCGACGAGATCGTCGCCGCGGCGCGTGCCGTGGGCGCTGACGCGTTCATCCAGACGCTTCCCGACGGCTACCACACCGACGTCAACAAGCGCGGTGGTCGCGTCTCGGCCGGCCAGCGGCAGCTGATCTCGTTCGCGCGCGCGTTCCTCGCGAACCCGGCCGTGCTGATCCTGGATGAGGCCACCGCGTCGCTCGACATCCCGTCGGAGCGGATGATCCAGGGAGCGCTGCAGACGCTGCTCGCCGACCGCACGGCCCTCATCATCGCCCACCGCCTGTCGACCGTCGCGATCGCCGACCGCGTGCTGGTGATGGAGCACGGCCGCATCATCGAGGACGGCGCCCCGGATGAGCTCATTGCCGGCTCGGGCAAGTTCGCCCAGCTGCACGCGGCGTGGAAGGACTCGCTCGTCTGAGACACGGCCGGGAAGGGGAGCCCGATCCCGCAAGATCACCGGAGGGGCCACGTCGAATCATCGGCGTGGCCCCTCCTCTCACCCTCACTGGCTGCGGTGGGTGTTCGGAACCCGTGGTCCGGCTCGTCATGGCGAACCCGAGGAGTCCTTCCCGGCGGTGGTACGCCTGGGAGCATGCCCGCCGTGCAGCACAAGAGCCCGGATCCGATGGATCCGGGCTCTTGTCAAGAGTGGGCGACGAGGTCTCGATGGGGGAGGGGGATTCGAGACCCCGCCGCCGGTATGATCTCGGCGCAGACGACGGTGGCCGCACCGACGAGTCGAAGCGTGTTCCCCCGTCGCTCGCGATCCTAGATACGGATCTCGGCGACTACCTCACCGTACTCCGTCTCGCCGACCGGTGTGAAGCCGACACGGAGGAAGAACGCCTCAGGGCCGCCCTCACCGGCCTCGTAGATCACCGTGAGGTGGTCGAGGCCACGACGGCGCACCTCATCGACCAGCCCCTCCACCATGAAGCGGCCGATGCCTCGACCCTGGTCGTCGGCATCCACGTTGATGCGGAGCAGGATCGAGCGGAAGTTCTCGTCGGGCGCGTCCTGGTCGAAGCTGGCGCTCACGAAGCCGACGACATCGGTGCCGTCGGCGCCGTCGACCGCGACGCGCTGCCACGAGGTGGACGGGTCGATCACGGTCGCGGCGATGCCATACGAGACCGGGGCCAGGAACTGCTCCTGGCCGGGCTTCAGCGACAGCGTGTTCACCGCGACGATCGTCGCGGCCGAGAGCTCGACCAGTTGCAGCGTCATACCGCCAGGCTAACGGCTCGTCACGACGGCCGCACCGACGGTCTTCCGGAACGCCCTGTCTCCGAAGTGTGACCGCAGGACGGAGGGGGCAGGGTCAGTCGTGCACCCAGACCTCGGTGCCCACCTGCGCGAAGCGGTACATGTGCTCGGCGGCCGCCTCGGTCATGTTGACGCAGCCGTGGCTCATGCGGGCCCCGGCGCCGAAGTTGCCGTGCCAGTAGGTGCCGTGGAAGCCCTGGTCGCCGTTGAAGTAGCTCACCCACTTCACGTTCGCGGTGCAGTAGTCGAACTTGCCGCCAGGAACGAAGTTGCCCTGCGCGTCGCACGAGCCCATGTGCTGGTGCGTGAGCTGGCCGTACACGGTGAAGTGCCCGGTCTGGGTCTCGTACCGACCGCCCGTGCCGAGCGCGATGGGGTACGAGGCGACGAGCTTCTCCTGGCCTGCGGCCGGGCCCTCGTACATGTAGGTCATGCCGGCGCTCTTGTCGACCTCGACGCGGCGGAACAGCAGCTGGGTCTCGTGCTTGACGACCTCGCCCTGCAGCTCGAACCGAAGATCGCCGGTCTTCAGCGACTCCGCGATCGCGCCCGCGACGCCGTCGGTGCTCGAGATGCCGAAGCCGTCCTGCCCCTCCTGGATCGTGCGCAGGTGGTCGCCCGCCGAGTTCGTGACGATCTGGGCGTCCACGACGTCCTGGTTGACCTTCTTGGGCAGGTCCTTGATGGACTCCTCGATGGCCCCCATGTCGGGGGTCACCACGAACTCCCCGGTGGTGGGGTCGGCCTGGATGTCCATCCACGTCTGGATCTCGGTCAGCGCCACGCCGTGCGCCCGCTGGTCCTCGAGATAGAAGCCCGCGGTCTTGGCCTGGTCGTTGAGCTCGGTCGCGAACGCCTCGGCCTCGTCGGTCGTCGCCGCCGCCTCGACCTCGGTCTGCTGCGGCTCGATCGAGGTCGTGCCCGAGGCGAGCCCCGCCGTGATGTCGGCGACGAGCGCATCGATGTCGACCCCCTGTCCCGGCTCGGCGGGAGTGGTCGTGAACCGGTCGGTCTTGTCGTCGAACACGACCTGGGCGTTCACGGAGTCGGTGTACAGCGCGGGCAGCGCCTCGCGCAGCGACTCGGCGGCCTTGTCGGCGTCGATCGTCACGGGGGCGGGAACCTCGCCCTGTCCCCATACCGTGAGGTTCCACGCGGGGAATGCGTCGAACGCGTCGTTCGCGATCGTCGTCGCGTCGACCGAGAGTCCGAGGTCGGCGCCCGTGAGCGTGGCATCGCCGATCGTGAACTCGGTGTCCGCGACGCGGGCCGCAATGGTCTCGGCGGCGACTCCGGGAGTCTGCAGGCCCACGGACGCGCCCGCGGCGGTGATACCCGGGGCGATCAGCACGAGCGACGCCGCGACGGCGCCTGCCGCCAGCAGTCCGGTGGGGATGCCGAGGCCGAGCCAGAGGCCGAGACGGCGCTTCTTGGGAGGGTCGACCTGCGCCCACTGCACCGCTGCCTCGGGTGCTGCGGCACCGGGCTCGATCACACTGGTCGCGGCGGTGCCGCTGCCGTCGTCGACGCCCTCAGGCCTGGTCGCCACGTCCGTCACGATTAACCCCCTGGATGACGGCTGTCTGCGTTTCCGGGTGTTGCTTCGCAGATGGCCGGTCAAGATAGGGTACGGCCGCAACCCCCCCATTCAGAGGGTGGGGCGGTTACGAAGTCACTACGATGCGCTGAGCATCGGCCCGGCGGCTCCCACGTCACGGGAATCGGCGGCGTTCTCGGCGGCCGGCCCCGCTCGCCAGGGGATCTCCGCACTGCGGTGGAAGGCGATGCCCGACTCTGTCCATCCGTCCGCCAGGCCGGCGATCCGCTCGCGGAAGGAGTGCCACGTGCGCTCGGGCGAGGCGGGGGACGACCAGGCCAGCTCGGCGGCCGACGCCACGCGGGGGAACATCATCGCGTCGATGTCGGCGAGGTCGCGGATGGTCTCGGTCCAGAGGCACGCCTCGATCCCCAGGATGGCGCTCTCGGCGACATCGGCGAGCACGTGCGCGGGCTCCCAGTCGTACGAGCGCGCGACGCTCGTGGGGCCGTCGGCCCAGGTCAGTCCGAGCGGAGTGTCGACGTCGTACTTCATGTCGAGATAGACGGCGTCGGCGGGCGACAGGATGATGCTCCCGCCCGCCGCGACGAACGCGCGCGCGCTGTCGTCGTGGCCGTCGCGCGGCACCCGGTATCCCCAGTACTGGCCCACGGCTCCGGAGGGGAGCTCGGCGGCGCCCGCCTCGTGCCATGCGACAGGTGTCTTGCCGGTCTCGGCGATGAGCTTCGCGGCGAGGGACACCATCCGGCGGTAGTCCTCGTGGGGGGTGCCGAGCGCCTCGTCGCCGCCGAAGTGCACGAACGGCCCCGGCGTGAGCTGCGCGAGCTCGCCGAACACGTCGCGCAGCAGCGGCTCGAGCCCCGGGGCGTCCGCGCGCAGCGACGAGAAGCCGACGGCCAGTCCCGTGTACGGCGCACCCGCCTGGGGCAGCCCGCCGCCGTACAGCTCGGCCACCTCGCGGACGGCATCGGTGATCGTCGGCTCGGACGCGAGCTCGGGGTGGCTGAGCGCGAGCGCGTGCGTGTGGCCGGGCAGGTCGATCTCGGGGATCACCGTGATGTGACGGGCGGCCGCGTAAGACACGATGCGGGCGTAGTCGTCGGGAGTGTAGAAGCCGCCCGGGTCGCCGCCGACCGAGGTGGCCGAAGCCGCTGCGGCCAGCTCCGGGTGGGAGCGCAGCTGCAGGCGCCAGCCGTGGTCGTCCGTGAGGTGCAGGTGCAGCGCGTTGAGCTTGAGCGACGCGGCGCGATCGATGACGGCCTCGACGGTGTCGACCGGATGGAAATGGCGGGCGACGTCGAGCATGAGCCCGCGGTGCGCGAACCGGGGGGAGTCGCGGATCGCCACGGCGGGCACGTGCGCGCTGCGATCCTCGACCCGGATGAGCTGTGCGAGCGTCTGCCGTGCGTAGAAGGCGCCCGCCGCGGCGGAGGCCTCGATGCGGACGCCCTCTGCCGTTACGTCGAGCGTGTAGCCCTCGGGGCCGTGGCCGTCGGCGCGGATCCAGGAACCCTCCGCGAGGTGCGCCGCGATCTGCTGACGTGTGCCTGAGGCGTCGGTGACCTGCAGCGGAGGCCCGTCGCTCGGCGCCACGGAAGAGGGCCAGGGGGTCAGGGCGAGAGGCATGGCAGGCACGCTAGCAGCGGTTGTCACGGTTTTGTAAACATCCCTTTCAAATCTGTTCATCCCTCTTGCGTCCGGCGTAGTTCGTAAGTACGACTTACAAACATGGATGCCGACGCCTCCCCCGCAGCCCCCTCGACGCAGGGGAGCGTCATGACCGCGCCCGGGGCTCGGCGTGCCACCCGGCTGAAGGTGCTGCCCGAGCACGCACGCGCCCACAACCGCTCGCTCGTGCTGGCGACGCTGTTCCACGACGGCGCCATGAGCCGAGCGGACCTCGCCCGCGCGACCGGGCTGACCCGCGTGACCACATCGGATCTCGTCGGCGAGCTGCTCGGCGACGGGCTGGTGGTCGAGCAGGGTGTCCGCCAGGGCGCGGGACCCGGAAAACCGGCCATCCTGGTCGACCTCGACCGCGAGGGACTGCAGGTCGTGGGGCTCGACCTCTCGGACAGCCGCGAGTATCGCGGCGCGGTGATCGACCTCACCGGCGCCGTGCTCGCACGGCGTGCCCTGCCGCGCCCGGCCGACGGGGAGGCCGAAGCCGCGCTCGCCGCCGTGCGGTCGCTCGCGACCGAGCTGCTGGGCGCCGCCACCCGTCGCGTGCTGGGCGTGGGCGTCGGCGCGCCCGGCGTGATCTCTCGCGACGGGGTGGTCGTGTCGTCGCCCAACCTGGGCTGGTTCGACCTTCCGCTGCAGCGCGAGCTGCGCGAACTGCTCGGCGTGCCCGTGCACGTCGCGAACGACGCCAACGTCGCGGCCCTCGCCGAGCACACGCTCGGGGGCGCGAGCGGCGACGTGCTCGTCGTCAAGGTCGGCCGGGGTGTGGGCGCCGGCGTCCTCACCCGCGGCGAGCTGACGCGCGGCAGCCGCGACGCGGCCGGCGAGATCGGCCATGTCACGGTCGGCACGGACGCGGGACCGCTGTGCGCCTGCGGCCGGCGCGGGTGCCTCGAGTCGTGGCTGTCGATCCGGTCGCTCGAAGAGCGCATCGCGCAGGGCGCCGACCGCGAGGCCGTGCTGCGTGACGCGGGCGAGCGCCTCGCGATCGCCATCGCGCCCGTCGTAGGCACGCTCGACCTGTCGGAGATCGTGCTCTCCGGCCCCGCAGACCACCTCGACGGCATCCTGCGCGACACGGCCGTCGACACGCTTCGCGCCCGCACGTTCCTTCACGACGACGTGCAGGTGCGGATGTCCGCCCAGGGAGACGACGTCGTGCTGCGAGGCGCGGTCGTGCTGATCCTCGACGGAGAACTCGGGGTCTCATAGGCGAGACCCCACGGGGCGATGCCGCCCCGGTGCCCAGACGCACCACCCACCCCACCCACCGAATACGCCCCACCGAACCCGAAGGACGCATCACATGATTTCGAAGGCAGGAACAGGCAAGAAGGCACTCGCGGGCGTCGGCCTGCTGGGCGCCGGCGCGATCGTGCTCGCCGGCTGCGCCGGCGGCGGCACTCCCAGCGGCGAGAGCGCGGCACCCGCCGCCGAGAGCGGCGAGCTCACGGTCTGGGTCGTCGGCACCGACACCCCCGACACGGCGCGCGAGTACCTCGTCGACACGTTCGAGTCGGAGAACGAGGGCTGGACCCTCAAGCTCGAGGAGAAGACCTGGGCCGACGTGTCCGAGACGTACGTCGCGGCACTGCAGTCGAACGACACGCCGGATGTCGTGGAGGTCGGCAACACGCAGGCCATCGGCTTCATCGACCAGGGCCTGTTCTCGGACCTCAGCGACATCCGCGGCGATCTCGGCGACCTCAACCCGGGCCTCGAGGAGGCGGGCACCTACGACGACACGTTCTATGCCGCGCCCTACTATGCGGGTGGTCGCGTGGTGTTCTACTCGCCGGAGATCGTCGACCCCGCGACCCTGCCCAAGACGCTCGAGGAGTACGTCGCGCAGGGCGTCGAGTACCGGACCGACGCGATGAGCGGCATCTACGCACCCGGCCGCGACTGGTACAACATGCTCCCGTACGTGTGGGCCTACGGCGGTGAGATCGCGGTGCAGGACGGCGAGTCGTGGGACGCCCAGTTCTCGAGCCCCGAGTCGCTGCAGGGCCTCGAGCTGCTGCAGAAGGTGTACACCGAGGCGACGAACGCCCCCGCGGACGGGCTCGAGACCGACGCGCACGTGCCCTTCTGCGCGGGGGAGACGGCGTTCCTGTCGGCTCCCGCGTGGATGCAGTGGTCGATCCTCGCGGAGCCCGACGCGGAGAACCCCGGCTGCCCCGACACCTACGGCAAGGACCTCGGCGCCTTCCCGCTGCCGGGCCTGAGCGAGGGCGAGACGGCTCCCATCTTCGCGGGCGGGTCGAACATCGGCGTCGCCGCGCTGTCGCCGAACCAGGAGATGGCGAAGGAGGTCGTGAAGATCATGCTCTCCAAGGGATACCAGGACCTCATGGCCGAGGGCGGGCTGACGCCCGCGCTGCTCGAGTCGGCCGAGTCGCTGCCCGACACCCCCGTCGCGCAGGCGCAGGCGGAGGCGCTGGCGAACTCCAAGGGCGTGCCCACCTCGCCCGACTGGGCTGAGGTCGAGTCGAGCCTGATCATCCAGGACTCGCTCGTGCGCATCGCGCAGGGCGAGGACGTGAAGGCGGTCGCCGAGAAGCTCGACGCCGAGATCGAGTCGATCCTCAACGGCTGAGGGATGTCGCGGGCGGGGAGCGATCCCCGCCCGCGGCACCTGACGATGGGAAACGCATGACAACCCTCGCCCCGCGCCTGTCCTGGGAGCAGCGCGAACGCAGACGTCGCCGGCGCGACGCGATCGCGTCGTGGACGCTGCTCGCGCCGTCGATCATCCTGATCCTGCTGATGGTCGGGTACCCCGCCGTGCAGATGATCTGGCAGTCGTTCACCGACTATCAGGTGCGCCATAAGATCCAGAAGACCGCGCCCGAGTTCGTGGGGCTCGACAACTACATCCGGATCATCACGCGCAGCGACTTCCCGGAGGTCGTCGCCCGGACGATCGGGATCATGCTGGTCACGACCGCGCTGATCATGGTGCTGGGCGTGCTGGTCGCGCTGCTGATGACCAAGATCGGCCGCGTCATGCGCATCACGCTGTCGGTGGGCCTGCTGCTGGCGTGGGCCATCCCACCGCTCACCGCGAGCGTCGTGTGGGGCTTCATCTTCGACACCCAGTACGGCGTCGTGAACTGGGCGCTGAACTCGATCACGGGCACACAGGCGTGGCACAACCACTCGTGGCTGCTGAACCCGTGGACGTTCTTCCTTGTGCTCACCATCATCGTCGTGTGGGGCGCGATCCCGTTCGTCGCGTTCACGACCTACGCCGCCCTGGGGCAGATCCCGCGCGAGACCATCGAAGCCGCCGAGATCGACGGCGCCGGAGGGTGGGCGCGCTGGTGGAGCGTCGTGTTCCCCGCCGTGCGTCCCGTGCTGGGCGGGCTGCTCATCCTGCAGATCATCTGGAACATGAAGCTGTTCACCCAGGTGTACGCCCTGCAGAGCCGCGGCGGCATCGCCGCCGACACCAACGTGCTTCCGGTCTACCTGTTCCGGCAGGGCATCGGCGAGTTCGGGGCCACCAGCGCGATCGGCATGCTCATCGTGCTGATCATGCTCGCGATCAGCTGGGTCAACCTGCGCCAGCTGCTGAAGGAGGACGAGTCGTGACGCTGCTCGCGCCCAAGGCGCCGCCCGTGATCACCGAGGCGGTCACGACGTCGACGCGCACCCTGCGCGCGCCCCGCGGCGCCGCCGCGCCCACCGGTGTGCGCACGCCGTGGATGAGGGCGCTGTTCAACGTGCTCGCCGCGATCGTGTTCGTGTGCGCCGTCTTCCCCGTGTATTGGATGGTGAACCTGTCGTTCACCCCCGGCGACCAGATCATCAGCCGTGACCAGTCGCTGCTGCCGCGTGAGCCCACGCTCATCAACTACGTCACCGCGTGGACCAGGCCCGCCGCCCCCGGGCAGACCGACTTCCCCAACGCGCTGCGCACCAGCCTGATCATCGTCGCGATCGTCGTGGTGTGCGCGCTGCTGTTCGCGTTCCTCGCGTCGATCGCGCTGGCCCGGTTCCGGTTCGTCGGGCGGCGCACCTTCATCGTCGGGATCCTGGTCGTGCAGATGATCCCGGGTGAGGGGATGATGTTCACGGTCTACAACCTGATCGACGACATGCACCTCATGAACACCCTGATCGGGCTCAGCCTCGTGCATATCGCCGCGGTCATCCCGTTCACGGTGTGGACCCTGCGCGGGTTCGTGGCGGGCGTGCCGGCCGAGCTGGAAGAGGCGGCGCAGATCGACGGCTGCTCGAAGCAGGGGGCGTTCTGGCGGGTCACCTTCCCGCTCCTGGCTCCGGGGCTCGTCTCGACCGGCATCTTCGCGTTCATGCAGTCGTGGAACGAGTTCACGATGGCGCTGCTGCTGATGAAAGACCAGAACCTGACGCTTCCCACGTGGCTGAACTCGTTCCAGTCGGCGACCGAGGCGACGAACTACGGCGCGGTCATGGCCGGATCGACCCTGATCTGCATCCCGGTGGTGGTCTTCTTCCTGATCGTGCAGGGGCGGATGACCGGCGGACTCGTGTCGGGAGCCGTCAAGGGATGAGCGACAAGGGCTCCGCCGTGCGCGTCGGCATCGACGTGGGCGGCACCAAGGCCGAAGCCGTGGCGATCGGCCCCTCCGGCGAGGTCCTCGCGCGCGCGCAGCGCTCGACCGTGCGGGGGCCGGATGGCGTGGTCGCCACCGTGCTCGGCGCGATCGAGGATCTCGGGGTCGGCCCGGTCGCGGTCGGCATCGGCATCCCGGGGCAGATCGTCGGAGGGCATGTCCGCAACGCGGTCAACCTCGATGTCGCCGAGCTGGATCTGGCCGGAGCGGTCGGACGGGCGCTCGGGCTGCCCGTGCATGTGGAGAACGATGTCAATGCCGCCGCGTTCGGCGCGTACGCGGCACGAGCGGCCGCCCGCCCCGAAGCGGCGACCGAGGCTCTGGCGTACCTCAACCTCGGCACGGGCATCGCCGCCGGCATCGTGCTCGACGGCGCGGTCTGGCAGGGGGCGGGCGGCACGGCGGGAGAGGTCGGGCACGTCTCGATCGACCCGGGCGGCCCCGTCTGCCCGTGCGGTCAGCGCGGCTGCATCGAGACGCTCGCGGGCGGCGGCGCGGTGGCACGGCGGTGGGCGCGCGGCGGCGCGCTTCCCGTGCGCGAGGTGTTCGACGCGGCGGACGCCGGCGAGGAGGAGGCGCTCGCGCTGCGCGCCGACGTGGGGCGCGGCGTCGCGGCCGCCGTGCGCGTTCTCGTGCTGGCGGCGGATCCGGCCGTCGTGGTCATCGGCGGCGGCGTCGCGCGCCTCGGCGAGCGGCTGCTCGCCGTCACGCGCGACGAGCTGCGCACGTCGTCGCGGCGATCGGCGTTCCTGCGGTCGCTGCGGTTGGACGAGCGCATCGAGCTGCTGCCGGCCGACGTTCCCGCCGGGGCCCTCGGGGCCGCGTTGGGCGCCCCGGTGCTGCATCGGACCGAGGCGGTGGAGCTGCATGGCTGAGGTGGTGATCGTTCCCGACCGGGCGGCGGCCGGTGCGCTCGTCGCCGACGAGATCGCGGCTCTCGTCGCCCGGCGCCCCGACGCGGTGCTCGGACTCGCGACCGGCTCGACCCCGCTGCCTGTGTACGCGGCACTGCGAGCGCGCCTCGCCGACTCCGACGTCTCGCAGGTGAGGGGCTTCGCCCTCGACGAGTACGTGGGGCTCGACCCGGCTCATCCCGAGAGCTACCGCTCGGTCATCGCGCGCGAGGTGGTCGGGCCGCTGGGGCTCGACCCGCAGCGCATCCGGGTTCCCGACGGCACGCTCGACGGCATCCAGCACCATGGGTCCGACTATGAGCGGGCGATCGCCGACGCGGGGGGAGTGGACCTGCAGCTCCTCGGCATCGGCACGGACGGGCACATCGGGTTCAACGAGCCGGGGTCGTCGTTCGCGTCGCGCACGCGCGTGAAGACGCTCACGGAGCAGACCCGGCGAGACAACGCGCGGTTCTTCGACTCGATCGACGACGTGCCGCGGCACTGCATCACGCAGGGGCTGGCGACGATCCTCGAGGCGCGGCACCTGGTGCTGCTCGCGTTCGGCGAGGGCAAGGCCGAGGCGGTCGCCGGCGCCGTCGAGGGGCCCGTCACGGCCTCGCTGCCGGGTTCGGCTATCCAGCTGCACCCGCGCGTGACCGTGGTGGTCGACGAAGCCGCCGCCTCGCGCCTGCGATACGCCGAGTACTACCGCTACGCCTGGGCGAACAAGCCCGAGTGGCAGGGGCTGTAGGGAAGCGCTTCGGGGGCGAGGCCGGTCGGGTTGACGGCTTCGATGGGCCGCCTAGTCGTCGAAGACCTTGCCCGGGTTGAGGAGACCCTGCGGATCGAAGACACGGGCGATGTCGCGCTGCAGCCGCCACTGGTCGTCGCCGAGCTCATCGGCCAGCCACCGGCGCTTGAGCAGGCCGATGCCGTGCTCGCCCGTGAGGGTGCCGCCCAGCCGCACGGCCGCGCGGAACATGTCGTCCGCGGCGTCCCAGATCACCTGCGGCACCTCGTCGCCCTGGAACACGAAGTTGGGATGCAGGTTGCCGTCGCCGGCGTGCGCGATCGTCGGGATCGAGACGCCGTGCTCGCGCTCGACCCGCGCGATCTCGTCGAACATCGCGGCCATCTGCGAGCGCGGCACCGCGACATCCTCGATCAGCGCGTTGCCGAGCGACTCCATGGCGGGGTGCATCGCGCGCCTGATGGCCAGCAGCCGCTCGCCCTCCTCGCGGTCGTAGGTGAGCGTGACCGTGCCGCCCGCAGAGCGCAGCACCTCGGCGATCGCGTCGGCCTCGGCCATGGCCGCGGGGCCGTCGGTCTGGATCGTGAGCTGCGAGGCGCCCGGCGTCGGCGCGGGAAAGGTCAGCAGGGCGTGGACGGCGGCCAGGCTCGGCGCATCCATCAGCTCCATGATCGACGGCTGGATGCCCGCGGCCGTGACGGCCGAGGAAGCCGCCGCCGCGTCGCGCACCGTCGGGAACGTGGCCGCGATCGTGCAGACGTCGCCCGGGGTGAGGCGTCGCAGCTTCAGCGTCGCGCCGACGATCACACCGAGAGTGCCCTCGGAGCCGATCATGAGCGACGTCAGGTCGAGGCCCGTGACGCCCTTGACGCTGCGGTGACCCATGCGGATCAGGCGGCCGTCGGCCAGCACGACGTCCAGGCCCAGCACCGCGTCTCGCACGACACCGTACTTGGCGCACAGCAGCCCGCCCGCGCCCGTGGCGATGTTTCCGCCGACGGTCGAGATGGCGCGGGAGGCCGGATCGGGTGCCCACCACAGGCCGTACCGGGCCAGGTGGTCGTTCAGCTCGGCGTTGATGATGCCCGGCTCGACAACCGCCAGCAGGTCGTCGGGCGAGACCTCGCGGATGCGCGTCATCCGGCGCACCGACAGCGCGATCTCACCGCCGCCGGCGTTGGCCGCACCGGCGAGGCCAGTACCGGCGCCGCGCGTGACGACGGGCGTGCCCGTGGCGCTCGCGATGCGCAGGGTCGCCTGCACGTGCTCGACCGTCTCGGCGTGCACGACCGCGAGCGGCGGGGCGGAAGCCCGATGGCCCGACTTGTCGGCACGCGCCGCGTCGAGCGTCGCGGCACTCGTGTCGACGAGGTCGCCGAGCTCGGCGCGCAGCAGGTCGAGGACGTCGGACACGGCTCAGGCTGCCAGGTTGCGGCGGCCGACCGCGACGCCCACGGCGACGCTGACCACGCCGATCGCCAGACCGATCCACGGCTGCCCGAGCGCCCACCAGGCCAGGGTGGCCGACAGGAAGATCAGCAGCTCGACGATCACCCGCACGAACGGGTGCACCGCGAAGACCGCCTTGGGCGAGACGAACAGCGCCCAGAGCAGGATGGCCAGGGCCGGCGCGCCGAGGCCGAACACGACGTTCCACGGCAGCGGCCAGGCGAGGAAGCCCCACAGCGCGAGACTGCCGATCGCGACCAGCTCGGTCAGGAACCGCAGCACATCGAGCGCGGAGAGGCGGGGCGCACGCACGCCGGGAACGTCTTCGGGCATGCCTTCCAGTCTACGGCGGGCCGCTCGCCGCCTTTCGTCCGCTCGCCGCCCCGCTCAGCGGCTCGGACGAGATGACCCCGTCCGGCCGAGGACGGTGCGCTCCCGGCCGGACGGGGTGGCTTCACGCGCCGCGGTCGGCGCCGGGCTCCGCTTCGTCGACGTCGTTCGGCGCACCGCCGCCCGACACGATCTGGGTCGCCAGCTGCTCGATCTGCTCGACGTCGGCGCTGATGCCCGCGTCGGTGAGGCGACGCTCGAGCACGTCCTGCACCTCCGCCTCGGCGAGGCGGTCGGTGCCGAGATCGCCCTGCATCTGCACGATGATGCCCTGCACCTGCTGACTGACGGTGGTGTCGTTCAGGTCCTGACGCGTGCCGGTCTGCAGGCCGTTGCCGCCCGGGCCGATCGCATCGGGAACGCCGGGCACGTTGGGGTCGTCGTTGCCGTGCTGGCTGGGCGCGTCGTTCACGGCCTGCGGGTCGGATCCCGGCTCGGCCGCGGCGTTGCTGCGCGACGGCTCGTAGCCGCCCGGCTCGACCGTCTGGCCGCCCGACTGCGCGTCGGAGCCGGATGCCGGTCCCACGCCCGCGATGTCGTTCTGGCTGGAGCGCTCGACGCCGGGCTCGCCCGATCCCTCGATCTTCACGTTGTCGACCGGGCCCGAGTCGGCCCCCTCGCCGCCCGGGGGCACGGCTCCCGCACCCGCCGTCGCGTTGCCCCGCTCGGCCGCGTCGAGGTCGCTGCCCGACGTGTCCTGCCCGTCCGAGGTGCTCGCGAAGGTGCCCGCCGTCTGCTCGGCGCGTGCGTCGGCCGACGGCACCATCGACTCCAGGCCGCCGCCATCCTGTCCCGTCCCCGAGGGCGTGGTCTCGGTGTCCAGCGAGCTCTCGCCGGTCGCGCCGGGAGAGCCGAGGTCATCCGGGTCGACCGCGGGACGGAAGTCATCGGCGGGGCGCGGCATGGTGTCGACGTTGTCGCCGTCGTAGATCACGTCGCCCGGTCCGGGCGCGAGCCCGGCCTCGCGATCGCTCGACGTGGTGCCGACATCGTC
The DNA here is from genome assembly GCF_040302945.1 of Microbacterium sp. NPDC096154. Lineage (NCBI taxonomy): Bacteria > Bacillati > Actinomycetota > Actinomycetes > Micrococcales > Microbacteriaceae > Microbacterium > Microbacterium sp. NPDC096154. Next base: position 194,431 of record NZ_JBEOSM010000002.1, on the reverse strand, counting down.
CAGACCCTCGTCGAGCATCTCGTCCTCGAGGCGCACCGAACCGCCCTCGTCGACACCCTGCTGCTGCGGCATGTCCTCCGGTGCGAGGTCGCCCTGGCCGTCCTCGCCGAGCTCGGCGTCGAGGGGATCGGTGCCCTGGGTCTCGGGGTCTTCGTACATGCCGCTCATGTCCGCCTCCTGTGTCGGGATCAACTTCGCACCCATCGTGCGCCGGATGGAGGCGGCACCTGAACGGGGTTGACGCGGCGCACGCCCACGCCTAGTGAGCGGGTGCTCGTCACGCGGTACCTGGGGGTTCTCGGGGTGTCAACCCCCTGGGGTGTTGCCCGCCTCGCGGCCACACTGGACCCACGGAGGTGGTGAGTCACCATGAATACCATTCACCAGCTCGAGCTCGTCCCCCTCACCGAGGGGGCCTGGCGCGTGTGCGATCGCAGCGTGGCGACGTGCGACGCGGCCAGCGTGATCGCCTATGTCGAGCAGTTGCCGACGGACGAGAGCGAAGAGCCGAGCTACGAGGCCGTGTGGGTCTTCGGGACCCGCGGCATCACGCACCACACGACGATCGAGAGCGTGTTGAGCATGGCCGCCAGCCTGCGGGCGGCGGCCGCCTCGAGCGGGGCGGCGAAGCCCAAGCCCATCGCGCACTTCCCGCCGGGCGGCAAGCGCCCGCTCACGCCTCTCGCCGGATGAGCCGGATGGGAGCGCCCGCGGGACCCCGGTCGTCGAGCGAGGGAGACACGTGACCGAGTCGACAACGCCTCAGGTTCCCGCGCGTCCGCGCTCTGTCTGGCAGGCGACATCCCCCTCGATCCCCGTGGACGAGGCGGTTCCCGCGCGTGCCGACATCGTGGTCGTCGGGGCGGGGCTCGCAGGCCTCGCCACGGCGGCCATGCTGGCGCGCGCCGGCCGCTCGGTCGCCGTGCTCGAGGCGCGCGAGGTCGGAGCCGTCGCGACGGGCAACACCACCGCGAAGCTCAGTCTGCTGCAGGGGTCGGTGTTCTCGGGCATCCGCTCGCACGCGGGCGAACAGGCGCTCGAAGCGTACGTCGCGGCGAACCACGCCGGGCAGGACTGGGTGCGCGCGGAGCTCGTGGGCGATCCGGACGCGCTCGAGCAGCGGCCCGCGGTCACGTACGCCACGACGCCGCAGGGTGTGCGGGGCCTGGAGCAGGAGGCCGAGGCGCTCGCGGCGGTGGGCCTCGACGTCGACGTGCTCGAGCAGGGGCAGGACGTCGGCCTTCCCTACCCCGTGGCGCGCGCGCTGCGCATGCGCGACCAGTGGCAGATCCATCCGCTGCGGCTGCTCGCGAAGCTCGCGGCCGACATCCGGGACCGCGGCGGTGTGGTCGTGACCGGATGTCGCGTGCTGGGCGCTGACGTGGAGGACGACGGCGTGGTCGTGAAGACCTCGCGTGGGTCGATCCTGGGCGACCGGGTGGTGGTGACGAGCGGATCGCCCGTGATCGACCGGGCGGCGTTCTTCGCCCGGTTGAAGCCGTCCCGGTCGCTCGTCGGGGCGTATCGCGTGCCGGGCGAGATCCCGCACGGGATGTACGTGTCGCTCGACCCCGAGGCGCGATCGCTGCGCACGGCGCGCGACGCCCACGGGCGCGAGCTGCTCGTGGTGGGCGGCTCGGGCTTCGAGGTGGGCCGCGAGCGCGACACCGACCGGCTGCTGGGCGAGATCGACCAGTGGACGCGCGCGAAGTTCCCCGGCGCCGAGCGCGTGACCTGGTGGGCCGCGCAGGACTACCGCACCCTGTCGCGCGTGCCGTTCGCCGGCGCGATGCCCGGCTCGCACGAGCGCATCCATGTCGCCACGGGCTTCAACAAGTGGGGCATGACCAACGCCGCCGCGGCCGCGCTGACCATCTGCGGCGATCTGCTCGGCCAGCCGGTGCCCTGGGCGGACGCCCTGCGTGCGCCGCACCTCAACGTGCGCGACGGCGCCGACTTCGTGACCACGAACGCGGGGGTGGCCGCGTCGGCGGTGCAGGGCATCGTTCGCGCGGTGGTGGGCTCGGGCACGATCGACGAGGGCGACGGGCATGTGGTGCGCGACGGCCTGCATCCGGTCGCGGAGGCGCAGGTCGACGGCCGGGTGTGCCGGGTGTCGGCGATCTGCACCCACATGCACGGCATCCTCGAGTGGAACCGCGCGGAGCAGTCGTGGGACTGCCCGCTGCACGGCTCGCGCTTCGCGCCCGACGGGGAGGTGCTCGAGGGGCCCGCCGTGCGGGACCTCAAGCCGGCTGAGTGAGGCGCGCGGGCAGAGCGCCCCTCGTGCGCTGAAGGAGCGAAGCGACTCGAGAGTGCTCAGGCCTCGCTGGATGCGGACCCGGTCTCGGCCTCGTTCTCGGTCTCGACCACGCGCTTGAGCGCCTCGAGCCCCTTCTCGAACTCCGGCCCCATGAACTTCTCCATGGGCATCATGAGCCGGGTCACGAGCCCCATGAACCCCTTGTGCTCGCCGTGCATGGTCCACGTGACGGTGCTCGCGGCGCCGCCGTGCGGCGTGATGGCGAACACGTGCCGGGTCTCGTTCTTGAAGGGCCGGACGAACTCCGTGTCGATGTGCACCTGGCACGACGTCACGTCGGTGATGGTCATCGACCCCTCACCGGCCTTGGCATTGCCCGACCACTCGTACACCGCGCCCGTGCCCTCCGCGGCGCCGGTGTAGACGCGCCGCAGCGCGGGATCGGCCCCCTCGAACGGCGACCACTTCATCCACTCCGGGAACCGCGCGATGTAGGGGAACACCTGATCGGGCAGAGCGTCGATCACGACGGACCGGCTCACGGTGTACGAGGCCACGGATCCTCCAGTGGGTCGCGGGCAGGATGGCCGCCCGAAACGCTAGCACCGCCGCGGCCTCGGCGTGAGGGGGAGGCCCCAGCCGGGGGAGCGCGCTATGGTCGCGCTCGTGGCCCCGCACGCAGCTCCGCGATTCTCGATGCCCAAGGCGGTCAGGATCACCGGCAGGTCCTCGAGCATCACCAATTCCTTCGTGAACGGGATCATCCCCGTCATCCCACCCACGACGGATGAGATTGATGAGGCGCTCGCGATCCTCGGTATGGACGATGCGGTTGTCTGCGCGTACTGCGGGGATCGCGCGACCGAGTGGGACCATCTGCGGCCTCTCGTCGTCGCGCAGAAGCCGACGGGTTACATCTCCGAGATCCACAACCTCGTGCCCGCCTGCGGCAAGTGCAACCAGAGCAAGGGCAACAAGCCCTGGCAAGCGTGGATGCGCGGTCCCGCCCCTCTGTCACCCGCCACCCGGGGTGTCGCGGATATCGAGGGGCGGATCGAGCGGCTCATCCGATTCGAGAACTGGGGCGAGCCGACGAAGGTGGACTTCGCCGAGGTCGTCGGCGACGAGCTGTGGGAGAAGCACTGGCAGAACCATCGGGCGATCCTGGAGTTGATGCGGGAAGCCGAGCAGACCGTGGAGTTGATGCGGGCTCGCATTGCGGCGAGCCGCGGTCCGATCCAGCCTCCGCCGGTCGGGGGCGCGCCGACCGGGGCTGACTGAGGCAGGCACAGGCCGCGTTCGATCCCAAGACGTGTCGTCGGTGCACGGCAGCACGGGCGTCCGCTCAGGCCGGAGGTGGGAGGATCGATTCATGACCTCCACGCCCGAGCGCTCCATCGACCACGCCAAGGAGGGTCGGGCCGTCACGTTCGCCTCGATCGAGGAGGCGTTCGTGCGCTACGGCACGCCCGTCGGCAACCTCGAGCTGCTGCGGCGCATCGCAGCCGACGTGGGCCCCGCGGGCATCATCGGCTTCCGCACGTACTTCAAGATCGAGCGCAGCGCCGGCGGCCCGGCGCTCGAGGTGCACGACGGCTACACCACGGGCTTCCGCTCGGAGTCCGACGCCGCGCGTCTCGCGGGCGACCGTCCCCGCTGGCCCAGCCGCCGCTTCCGCGGTGCGTGGGGAATCACGCACTACGAGACCCGTGAGCGCCCGCTCGCCGACCGCGCCAAGCGCCCTGCCGGCAGCCGCGCGTCCGGCTCGCGCACGTCGGCGCCGCGGGCGACGGCGGCGCGCAGCGGTGCGTCCGAGCCGCGCGAGGGCCAGGTGTGCATGTCGTGCTTCCAGGTGATGCCCCTCACGGGCATCTGCCCCAACTGCGGCTGACGGGCGTCATCCCGCCGGGCGAAGAGCCCGCTGTCAACCCTGGTGCGGCGCCCCGCGGTGCGATGCGAGGCTCGAAGCTCCCGACGGAAGGAGCAAGGATGACCGATCTGCGCATCGCCGTGATCCTCGGCAGCACTCGGCCCGGCCGCAACGGCGAGGCCGTCGCCCGATGGGTGATGGAGCAGGCCGCCGACCGGGCTGCCACGTACGAGCTGGTCGACCTGGCCGAGCACGACCTGCCGCTGCTGGACGAGCCCGTGCCGCCGTCCATGGGTCAGTACCAGAACCAGCACACCAAGGACTGGGCGGCCGTGGTCGCCCGCTACGACGGGTTCGTGTTCGTCACGCCCGAGTACAACCGCGGCACCTCCGGGGCCCTGAAGAACGCGATCGACTACGCCTACGCCGAGTGGAACGACAAGGCCGCGGCGTTCGTCGGCTACGGCTCCATCGGGGCGGCACGCGCGATCGAGCACCTGCGCGGGATGTGCGCCGAGCTGCAGATCGCCGACGTGCGCACGAGCGTCAACTTCATGCTCGCCACCGATTTCAAGGACTTCCACGAGTTCACGCCGGGCGATCACCACCCGCCGATCGCGCAGGACATGTTCGGACAGCTCGAGCGCTGGGCCGGCGCCCTGAAGCCCCTGCGCGAGTGAGGGGCTCCGGCACGCCCCGCGGCGTCGCCGATCCGGATCGCGTGTCGGCCGCTAGCGTCATGGGGGAGGTGCAGGATGACCGAACCGGATGATCCGAGCCCGCTCGGCGCACGCGCGCAGCTGGCGGCGCTCGCCGCGGCCCGCGCGCCGTGGCTGAGCGGCATGCCGCGAGCGGCATCGCCCCGGGCGGCCGCCGTGCTGATGCTGTTCGGCGTGCTGGACGGCACGCCCAGCGAGCGCGCGGCACATGACGCCGCGGTCTCGCGCGACCTCGACGTGCTGCTGCTGTCACGCGCGGCGACGCTGCGCCACCACGCGGGCCAGGTGGCGTTTCCGGGCGGCCGCGTCGACCCGGGCGACGACGGACCCATCGCCGCAGCGCTGCGCGAGGCCCACGAGGAGACGGGGCTCGACCCGGCGGGCGTCGACGTGCTGGGCACGCTCCCCGCTGTGCCGCTCGCGTTCTCGAGCCATCTGGTGACGCCGGTGCTCGGGTGGTGGCGCGACCCGTCGCCGGTGCGTGTGGTGGACGAGCGGGAGTCCGCCGCCGTGTTCCGCGCTCCGGTCGCCGACCTGCTCGATCCGGCGCATCGGGGCGTGACGGTCATCCATCGCGACGGGCGCGAGTGGCGCGGCCCGGCCTTCACCGTCGGCGACCACCTGGTCTGGGGGTTCACGGCGATGCTGCTCGACGCGCTGTTCGACCGGCTCGGGTGGGCCGAGCCCTGGGACCGCGACCGCGTCGTGCCGCTGGCGTAGACCGGGCCGGATCCCGCGCTCCGGACATCCTGTCGTCGGACATTCCGTCATCGGACATTCCGTCATCGGACATTCCGTCATCGGACATCCGGAGCGCGGGGCCGATCAGTCGCCCTTCACGTTGACCAGCTGGCGCAGCGTGTGCCGAACGCTCACCAGGTCTGCGGCGTCCGCCATCACCCGGTCGATCGGCTTGTAGGCCGCCGGGATCTCGTCGAGGAACGCGTCGGTGTCGCGGTACTCGATGCCCGCCATGGCCTCGCGCAGCTGCTCGCGCGTGAACAGGCGCCGCGCGGCCGACCGCGAGTACTCGCGTCCCGCGCCGTGCGGCGAGGAGTTGAGCGACAGCGGGTTGCCGAGGCCCTCGACCACGTACGACGCGGTGCCCATCGAGCCCGGGATCAGGCCCGGCCGACCGGCATCGGCCCGGATCGCTCCCTTGCGCGACACCCACACCTCCTCGCCGAAGTGCGTCTCCTTCTCCGTGAAGTTGTGGTGGCAGTTGATGCGCTCGTGCTCGACCACCGGCTCGCCGAGGAATTCGCCGAGCTGGCGCGCGACGCGGTCCATCATCTCCTCACGGTTGAGCAGCGCGAAGTGCTGTGCCCACCGCAGCTCGCGGATGTAGCGGTCGAACTGGTCGGTGCCCTCGCTGAGGTACGCCAGATCACGGTGGGGAAGCTCGATGCGCTCCTGCTTCGCGATCTGCTGGGCGACAGCGATGTGGTGCGTGGCGATCCTGTTGCCGACGCCCCGCGATCCCGAGTGCAGGAACATCCACACGGCGTCCGTCTCATCGACGGACACCTCGATGAAATGGTTGCCCGATCCGAGCGATCCGAGCTGCAGACGCCAGTTGCGGGCGTACGAGGCCGGGTCGAACGCGGCCTCCTCGGCCATCCGCTCGAGCTCCGCGATACGCGGCTCGGCGGTCGCCACCACCTTGCGGTTGGCGTGACCGGCGGACAGCGGGATCGCCCGCTCGATCTGCTCGCGCAGCGGCGCGAGGCTGCGCGCGGTGAGCCGATCGCGCGAGAACTGCGTGCGCACGGCGATCATGCCGCATCCGATGTCGACGCCGACGGCCGCGGGCATGATCGCCCCGAGCGTCGGGATGACCGATCCGACCGTCGCGCCCTTGCCGAGGTGCGCGTCGGGCATGAGGGCCAGGTGCGGGTGGATGAACGGCATCTGCGACGAGACGCGCGCCTGCTCGAGCGTGAGCTCGTCCAGGATCGACGCCCACGACAGCAGGCGGTTCGAGAGCCTCTCCATGGTTCCTTTCCTTGATTTGAGAGGGCGGGCCGGGGATCCGGGATGCCGCCTGCCCTGTCGACCCTGCGGGTCGGTGGAAAGGAGACGCCCCGGACCTGTGCGGTGCGGGGCGTGAAAGCAGTCGAAGGCTGACTTAGACGACCGGCGCCGGAGGGCATGGCTCGTAGCGGCGCTGGGGCTCATTCCCCAGAACCGTGCGCTGCAGCGTGCTCACGCTCACGAGTGGTCCTCTCGGCCTGCCTGGCACCTCGCGCCGGCGGCGCGGGGCTCTGTGCCGGACGGCACAGACCTGCCACCGTAGCGGCGACACGCCCGGGATGTCAACGTCGCTCGCATGCGTGGAGGGCGTCCCGTCGTGAGACGGGACGCCCTCGGCGGGGCGCAGCGTTCAGGCGGTCTGGACCAGGTGGTCCACGTACGCGCGGGTGGTGAGGAACGGGCGGAACCCCTCGCTCAGGGCGACGTCGCGGAACACCTCGGCGGCCTCGTCGAAGCGGTCGCCATCGCGGCGCTCGACCTCGGAGAGCACCTGATCCACCAGGTCCGAGATGTACTCGCGTGTGATCTCGGTGCCCTCCTCGGTGGACTTGTCCTGCCGGATCCACTGCCAGATCTGCGAGCGAGAGATCTCGGCGGTCGCGACGTCCTCCATGAGCCCGTCGATCGCCACGGCGCCCTGGCCGCGCAGCCACGCCTCGATGTACCGCACCGCGACCGACACGTTGGCGTGAACGCCGGCGTCGGTGATGGGGCGGCCGATCCAGAGGTTCAGCAGGTGCCGCTCGTACACCTGCACGTCGTCGCGCTGGCGGTCGAGCTGGTTCGGGCGGTCGCCCAGCGCGGCGTCGAACTCGGCGCGCGCGACGGGGATGAGGTCGGGGTGCGCCACCCACGTGCCGTCGAAGCCGTCGGCCGCCTCGCGACGCTTGTCGGCGGCGACCTGCTCGAGCGCCCGGGCGTTCTGCTCGGGGTCGCGCCGGTTCGGGATGAACGCGCTCATGCCGCCGATCGCGTGGGCTCCTCGCCTGTGGCACGTCTTGACCAGCAGCTCGGTGTACGAGCGCATGAAGTCGACGGTCATCGTGACCTGGTTGCGGTCGGGCAGCACGAACCGCGAACCACGGCCGCGGTACGTCTTGATGATCGAGAAGATGTAGTCCCAGCGCCCCGCGTTGAGACCCGCGCAGTGGTCGCGCAGCTCGTACAGGATCTCCTCCATCTCGAATGCCGCCGGCAGCGTCTCGATCAGCACGGTCGCGCGGATCGTGCCGTGCGGCAGGCCGAGATAGTGCTCGGTGAACGAGAAGATCTGATCCCAGAGCCGGGCCTCCTCCGACGACTCCAGCTTGGGCAGGTAGAAGTACGGCCCGCGACCCTGCGCGATCAGCGCGGTGGCGTTGTGGAACGCGTACAGGCCGAAGTCGACGAGCGAGCCTGATGCCGCCATCGTGCGCTTGTAGCGGTCGGTGAAGTGCATGTGGTGCTCTTCCATGTGCCAGCCGCGCGGGCGCATCACGATCGTCGGCGTGCGCTCGGCGGTGACCTCGTAGCGCTTGCCCTCGGGGCTCGTGTAGCCGAGCTGCCCGCGGATGGCGTCGTACAGCGACAGCTGCCCGCCGATCACATTGCGCCAGGTGGGGCTCGTGGCGTCCTCCTGGTCGGCGAGCCACACGTTGGCGCCCGAATTCAGGGCGTTGATCGTCATGCGCGGGTCGGTCGGACCCGTGATCTCCACGCGGCGGTCCTCAAGTCCCGGGCCGGCGCCTGCGACCCGCCACGTGTCGTCATCGCGGATGTGCGCCGTGTCGTCGCGGAACCGCGGATTGCGGCCGTTGCCGATCTCGTAGCCGTGGCGCATCCGGTCGGCGAGGCGGTCGTAACGGGCCCCCGCGAACAGCTCGTGCAGCTGCGCGACGAAGGCGAGCGCCTCGCCCGTGAGGATCTCCTCGTAGCGTTCGTGCAGCGGGCCGACGACGGTGAGGGTCGGCACGATGCGGTCGTGCACCGGCTCCTGCCGGATCGCGCGGGGCGGGGGAGCGATGTCGGTGATGGTCATGATGTCCTCCAGAGGATCGAGAATGCGAAGGCGGCCTGATGGGCCGGGTCAGTGGAACTGCGCGGCCTCGGTGGAGCCGACGAGAGCGAGGGTGGCGCTCGAGGGGTTCAGCGCGGTCGAGACGTGGTCGAAGTAGCCCGTGCCGACCTCGCGCTGGTGCTTGGTGGCCGTGTAGCCATCGGCCTCGGCGGCGAACTCGGCGTCCTGCAACTCGACGTAGGCCGACATGCCGCTCGCGGCGTAGCCGCGCGCCAGCTGGTACATCGAGTGGTTCAGGGCGTGGAAGCCCGCCAGGGTGATGAACTGGAACCGGTAGCCGAGCTCGGCGAGGTCGTCCTGGAACGAGGCGATCTGGGTGTCCGTGAGGGCGCGGTGCCAGTTGAAGCTGGGCGAGCAGTTGTATGCGAGCATCTTGCCCGGGAACTCGGCGTGGATCGCCTGGGCGAACTCGCGGGCCAGCTCGATGTCGGGCGTGCCGGTCTCGACCCACAGCAGGTCGGCGTACGGCGCGTAGGCGAGACCGCGCGAGATGACCGGCTCGATGCCATTGCGCACGCGATAGAAGCCCTCGCTCGTGCGCTCGCCTGTGAGGAAGGGGCGATCGCGCTCGTCGACGTCGCTCGTCAGCAGGTCGGCGGCGAGAGCATCCGTGCGGGCGATCTGGATGGTCGGCACGCCCGCGACGTCGGCCGCCAGGCGCGCGGCGTTCAGCGTGCGGATGTGCTGCTGCGTCGGCACGAGCACCTTGCCGCCGAGATGTCCGCACTTCTTCTCGCTGGCCAGCTGGTCCTCCCAGTGGATGCCCGCTGCCCCGGCCTGGATCATCGCGTGCGCCAGCTCGTAGGCGTTGAGAGGCCCGCCGAAGCCGGCCTCCGCGTCGGCGACGATCGGCGCCATCCAGTCGCGCGTGGTCGATCCCTCGGCCGACTCGAGCTGGTCCTGGCGCAGCAGGGCGTTGTTGATGCGTCGCACGACAGCGGGAACCGAGTTGGCCGGGTAGAGCGACTGGTCGGGGTAGGTCTGGCCCGACAGGTTCGCGTCGGCCGCGACCTGCCACCCCGACAGGTAGATCGCCTTCAGCCCGGCGCGCACCTGCTGCACGGCCTGGTTGCCGGTGAGGGCGCCGAGCGCCCGGATGTACCCGTCGCGTCCTTCGGGCTGGGCGGTGAGGCGGTCCCAGAGGGTCTGCGCTCCGCGACGCGCGAGCGTCGCCTCCTCCCGGACGGTGCCGCGCAGCCGGATGACGTCCTCTGCCGTGTAGTCGCGGGTGACGCCGGTCCAGCGCGGGTCGGCGCTCCACTCCAGACGCAGATCGTCGGCGGTCTGCACCTGGTCGCCGGGGCGGGTGGGCTGCGAAGGAAGGCTCATCGTCGTGCTCCTCGGATCGGGTCCCGGATGCCGGGACTGCGGCTGGTGACATCCACGATGAGCGAACAATGGCGCCTTTCCACGAGGTTTCTGGGCAGAAGTTCGCTCGATCTTCTGCAGAGCGGATGTCTGTGCGAGGATCTGCGGCATGGAACTCGTGGAAGAGGTCGACGAAGCCGACGCGCTCGCGATCGGGCGGCGCATCCGGCAGCTGCGCGTGCAGCGCGGCATGACGCTCGACGCGCTCGCGGCGCAGGTGGGGCGTGCGCCGAGCCAGCTGTCGATGATCGAGAACGGCCGGCGCGAGCCGCGGCTGTCGATGCTGCGCACGATCGCCAAGGCGCTCGGCACGTCGCTCGACTCTCTGCTGCAGGGGGAACCCCTGGACGAGCGGACCGAGCTCGAGCTCGGCGTCGAGCGCGCTCTCCGCGGAGCGCGGCTGCAGGCGCTCGGGATCACGCCGTTCCGCATCCCCAAGTCCACCCCGGACGAGGCGCTGCGGGCCATCCTGCGTTTGGCCGGCGAGATCGACCGACTGCACGACGAGCGGTCGGCGACGCCCGAGCAGGCCCGGCGTGCGAACGTCGAGCTGCGCCGGCTGATGCGGCGGCAGGACAACCACTTCCCGGAGCTCGAGAAGGCGGCGGCCGACCTACTGCGCGCGGTCGGGCACCCGGGTGGCGCCCTGACCCAGCGCGCCACGAGCGAGATCGCGTCGCACCTGGGCTTCACGATCCATCACGTGTCGGACCTGCCTCAGACCACGCGCAGCGTGCTCGACCTCAAGAACGGCCGGCTCTATCTGTCGGATCGCCACCGCGGCGACCCGCGCAGCGTGGTGCTGCAGGCCCTGACGGCGCGGGTGCTGGGCCATGCCGAGCCCACCGACTACGCCGAGTTCCTGCGCCAGCGCGTCGAGCAGAACTACCTCGCCGGCGCCCTGCTGATGCCCGAGCGGCACGCGGTAGACGTGCTGCAGGACGCCAAGAAGCGCAAGGCCATCTCGATCGAGGACCTGCGCGACACATACTCCGTCTCGTACGAGACGGCGGCCCATCGGTTCACGAATCTCGCGACGCGGCACCTGGGCATCCGGGTGCACTTCCTCAAGGTGCACGAGTCGGGCACGATCACCAAGGCCTACGAGAACGACGACGTGAACTTCCCGGCCGATCAGCTCGGGGCCATCGAGGGGCAGATGTGCTGCCGTCGCTGGACCAGCCGCGCCGTCTTCACGGCCGACGATCGCTTCAACCCGTACTACCAGTACACCGACACGGGCAACGGCACGTACTGGTGCACGGCACGCGTCGAGCACTCGCCGCAGGGCGCGCATTCGGTCAGCGTGGGCGTGCGGTTCGAGGACACGAAGTGGTTCGTCGGCCGTGACACCCCCAACCGCGGCGTGTCACGGCACTCCGTCGAAGCGTGCTGCCGGCGGCCCCCGGCCGAACTGGAGGACGCCTGGCACGACGGCGCCTGGCCTCACGTGAGCACGCCCCGCACGCTGCTCGCCACCCTGCCGACGGGCTCGTTCCCCGGCGTCGACACGACCGAGGTGTACGAGTTCCTCGAGCGCTACGCGCCTCGCGCCTGAGCACGCGCCGCCGGGGAAGCGCCCCGGCGGCGCGTGATAAAGTCGCCCTTTGGAAGCGTGTCCGAGCGGCCGAAGGAGCATGGCTGGAATCCATGTAGGCGGGGTAACTCGTCTCGCAGGTTCAAATCCTGTCGCTTCCGCTCTCGCCCTGATCAGGGCACGAAGCCCCGCACCTCGAGGTGCGGGGCTTCGTCGTCTCCGGGCCCCGTCGTCTCCGGGCTCGGGGACGCTCGTGGTCAGCAGCTCGTGGTCAGTGGCCTTGGACGCGCGGGCGCACGAACAGCGAGCGCGGCAGCATCGACGCCCGCAGGCGTTCACGACCCGCCGGCAGCAGCGCCAGGCGCGACTGCGTCAGCGCGCGGGAGAGATCGGGCCCCGTGGTGAGGTCGGGCGGCGCGAACGATGCGCGCTCGATGCCCGCCACCAGCGGCGACAGCGCCGACGACGGCACATCCTGTGTGCTCGCCAGGCGCGCCGCGAAGGTCCGCGGCGACTCGCTGAGGTCGACGCTCAGCCCGGCGTCGATCGCGAGATCCTGCAGCTCGCGCCAGGCCGCTGCGGCGTCGCCGCGGCGCGCGCGCCCCAGCCGCACGTTCCAGCGCACCGCGCGGACCACCGCGGGTAGCGCCAGCAGCACCACGACACCCAACGCGACGCCGACACCTCGCAGCAGGCCCGCGAGGTCGAAGCGGGAGCCGGTCGAACCAGGGCTGTCGATGTCGCCGCGGTCGTCCGGGCGCGACGCGCTCGCGCTGGGCACGGGTGCGGGGGAGTCGTCCGGGCGCTGTGAGGGCGCCGTGCCGGGCGTTGCCTGCGATCGCAGCGAGGTCGGCGTGCCGAGCCCCACGGTGGGCTCGAAAGGCAGCCAGCCGATGCCCTCGAGATACGCCTCGGGCCAGGCGTGCAGCTGCGAGCCGAGCACCGAGTACACCTCCTGGCCGTCGATCTCCTCGCCGGTGCTGTCGCCGGGCAGGAAGCCGACCACGACGCGCGCCGGGATGCCCACCGAGCGCGCCATCACCGCGAACGTCGACGCGAAATGCACGCAGTAGCCGCTGCGCTCGACGAGGAAGCGCTCGATCGCGTCCATGCCCGAGCCGTCGAAGCCCTCCTCGACGGGCGCTTCGAGCGAGTACTCGAAGCCACCGCCGCTGCGGAACCAGCTCTGCAGCGCCACGAGCCCGTCGTACGCGTTGCCGGCGTCGCCCATCACCTCGCGGGTGAGCGCGCGGAAGGACGCACCCACGCGCTCGTCCGGCAGCGCCATCGCGTCGAACGAGAACTCGACGGAATCGGGCGGGTTCGACAGCGCGAAGTCCTGGTCCCCGTCCCCCTGGGTGCGCGGCATGGCGGCGCGCGCGCGCTCGAGCGTCGGCTGCGGCTCGTGCGACAGCACCTCGTACCGCTGGCCGAGGGCGCTGGCCGTCGCGCTGCGCACCGTGCGGTTGAGGGGGTTCACGGCCCATTCGCCGACCACGCCGTCGACCTCGACCGCCGGGTACGGCAGTGGGAGGTACTCGCTGCTCAGCCTCGTGATCTCGATCGAGGTGGTGCGCACGGCGCTGGCCACGGTCGACGGGAACGGGCGGAACTCCAGCGGCCCGCGCGGCGTGCTGTCGGGACTCCACGCCTCACCGTCGAACCGGCTCAGCGTGGCCACGCGAAGATACGGCGCAGACGGGGCGTCGGTGCGCAGGCGCAGCACCTCGACGTCGGCCGGGCGCCTCAGGTCGTCGCCCAGGTCGAGGCTGGCGGTGATGGTCGAGGTGCGTCCCACGCCCCCGCCGGCCGGCGCCGACAGCGGCACGAGGGGCGCCAGCACGAGCGCGCCGACGACGGAGCCCACCCCGAGCACCGCCGCCCACGTCGACGCGACCGGTCCCGCCTCCATGCCGGGCCGGCGGGATCGGATCTCGGTGCGCGCGATCCACAGCACGGCGCCCAGCAGGATGGCGGCCGGCACGAGGTCGGCATCGCCCGGCACCGCGAGCTGCGGGATCACGAACACCGTGATGAGCAGCGCCGCGGCCAGCAGCGGCAATCGGGTGGCGCGCACGATATGCCCGACACAGAATGCGAGCAGGCCCCCCGCGGCGATCAGCACGAACGCGAACTCCGCGCTGGGTGCCATCGGGGCGACGCCCTCGACCACTTCGACGCGCACGGCATCGAACACCGCGGGCAGATCCCGCAGCACCGCGGGTGTCGGCACGACACCCAGCAGCGCGTCGTCGTGGCCGAGCGCGACCGTGGCGCAGACCGCCCACACGAGCAGCTCGGCGATGGCGGCGAGCACGCCGGGCACGCCCAGGCGGCGCAGCGCGTATCCCGCGAACAGCACGAGCAGCACCGTGACGACGGCTCCGAACAGCCACGACGGCAGGATGAGCCGCCCGATCGGCAGCATCGCCGCGATCGTCGCGACGGCCGCCCCTGCGGTGAGGGCGAGGTCGCCTCGCGTGTGCCGTCGCTCACGCCCGCGCCGCGGCGGGGGAGGCAGTGGGCGCGACGTTCGAGGCGGCGCGTCGCCGACGGCGGGCGGGGCTGGTCGGCGGGCGTCAGTGAGCGACACGGGAACCCACCTCCCCGAGCGCCTCGGCCGGCCGTGTGGCCGCGATCCATGCGGCCTCCACGTCCATGCCCAGGCGGGCCGCGTGCCACCCGGCGCCGGCGGCGCGCTCGAGTGCGTCGCCCCGCGGGTCGACGCTCAGCAGCACGGCACGGGCCGCCTGCGCCGCCACCGGGGCGATGGTCGCGATGTCCTCGCCCGACACGCGTCCGGCGACCAGGATGACCGGGGCCGCCGACCAGTTGCGGATGCCGATGGCCAGACGATCGAACGTGTCGCCGGAGCGTGGCCCCACCGAGGCGAACGCGACCAACAGCTCGGCCATGTCTTCCTGAGACTCGACGATCGCGATCGGTGCGCCGTCGGAGTCCATGACGTCGACGGAATACCCGTCCCGCGCCAGGCTCCACACCGCCGACGCGCACAGCGCGACCGCGACCTCGAACCCCTCGTCCTCGCCACGCGCGGCCTCCGGGGTCCACCGGGGCAGGCTCCGGTCGAACACCACGACCGCGCGCGGCGTGGTCTCGCGCTCCTCCTCGCGCACCATGAAGGAGCCGTGGTGCGCCGATGCGCGCCAGTGGATGCGCCGCATGGAGTCGCCCGGAGCGTAGGGGCGTGGGATGAGGTTGTCGGCTCCCTGGCCGTGCCGGTCGGTGCTCGCCTGCGACCCCCCGGTGGCACCGGGCGCGCCGGGGAGCGAGGGCAGGGGAGTGACCGCCGGCACGATGGTCACCGCGGTGCGCACGCCGACCGTGGTGCGCCGTCGAGCGAGTCCGAACGGGTCGATGGCCACGGTCTGCAGCGGCCCCAGTGCGTGCCGCCCGCGCGCCATGCCCATCACGGCATACGAGACCTCGAGCGTGCCGCGTCCCCCGGGTGGCAGCTCCCCGGTCGAGCCTTCGGGAGAGGCGTCGGTGCCCATCGGCCGCAGCGCCTCCGGCAGCGCGTCCGTCCAGGTGCCGCCGGGCACGGGCCGCGTCGACAGCACGAGCCGGGCCCTCACGTGCGAGATGCCGCCGACGCTCGCGACATCCGTCGAGAGCGAGCGGTCGACATCCGTGACCCGCCCCGCGAGACGCAGGGTGAGCCATCCGCCTGCCGCGAGCAGCAGCAGCGCGAGCCCGAAGACCGCGAGCTCGATGCGCCCCAGCCCGCCCGCCGCGAACACGAGCACCGCCCCGAGTACGACCGCCGCCAGTCCGCGCAGCGTGAGCGGAGCGCCCCCGAGGGGGCCGGAGGGCGACGCGTGCGACATGGCCGGATCCCGGGTCAGTGAACGGCGAGGGGCACGCGCACGGTGGCCGCGATCCGCTGCAGGATCTGCGGCACGGGATCGCCCGCGCGGTGCGCGCTGGTTGCGGAGTGGGACGGGATGAGCCGATGCGCGAACACGGGCTCGAGCAGGTCGGTGACGTCGTCGGGGATGACGAAGCCGCGTCCGTCGAGTGCGGCCCACACCTTCGCGGCGCGCACGAGCTGCAGCGTCGCGCGGGGGCTTGCGCCCAGGCGCAGATCCGGGTGCGTGCGGGTGGCCTGCGCGAGAGCCACGGCGTACTCCTCGATCGCGGGCGCGACGTGCACCGACCGTGCGAACTGGATGAGCCCCGCGATCTCGTCGACCGTGACGACGGGGCGCAGTGCCGCGAGCGGGTTGTCGGTGTCGCGCTGACGCAGCATCAGCGTCTCGGCCTGGGCATCCGGGTACCCCATCGAGATGCGCAGCATGAAGCGGTCGCGCTGCGCCTCGGGCAGGGGGTAGGTGCCCTCCATCTCCAGGGGATTCTGCGTGGCCACGACGAGGAAGGGGTCCGGCAGCGCGTGCGAGCGGCCGTCGACCGTCACCTGCCGCTCCTCCATGGCCTCGAGCAGTGCCGACTGGGTCTTGGGCGAGGACCGGTTGATCTCGTCAGCGATCACGATGTTGGCGAACACCGCGCCGGGCGTGAACTCGAACTCGCGCGTGGCCGGATGGAACACCGACACGCCCGTCACGTCGCTGGGCAGCAGATCGGGCGTGAACTGGATGCGGCGCACGCGCGCCTGGATCGACGCCGCGACCGCCCGGGCGAGGACCGTCTTGCCGACGCCCGGCACGTCCTCGATCAGCAGGTGCCCCTCGGCCAGCAGTGCGACGAGCGCGCTGCGCACGGCGTGCGGCTTGCCGTCGATCACCGAGGTCACCGACCGGATGATGGCATCCGTGGCCTGCTGGAAGCGCTCGGGGCTGAGGGACTGGGACACGGCGCTTCCTCGCTTCGGGTAGACTGGGGGCAGCTCTCCGCGTGGCGACATCCAGGCCAACTCCCCCAGGACGGAAACGTAGCAAGGGTAACCGGGCTCTGTCGGGTACGCGGAGAGTCTTTCTTTTTCCCTCCCACCGTGCATGCGGCGCGGGGAAGGGCCGGGACCACGAGAGGCCGGATCCGCAACGTCGCGGATCCGGCCTCCTCCGGTCCGTCGGGTCGGGCCGGTCCTCACGCGCCCGGCGCACGCCGGGCGGTGTCTGTCAGTCGGCGTCGCCGACCGAGATCGCCTCCGCCGTCTCCAGATCGGTCTCCTCGGCACCGTCGGCGCGCGTGAGGTGACGACGCCCCGCGACCACGATGACCATCGAGATCACGAGCACCACGACGCCCACGAGGAACGGCACGGCCGTCGAATCGAAGACCGTCTCGCCGAGCCAGGAGGCGAGCGGCGGGGCCACGGCGCCGCCGAGGAAGCGCACGCCCGAGTACGTGCTCGACGCGACCGAGCGCGGCAGATCCGTCGCGTCCATCGACACCTCGGTCAGCACGGTGTTCATGACCCCGAGCAGCAGGCCGCCGACGATCACGAGCACGATGAGGGCCGTCACGCTGGACGACAGCAGCGCCATGAGCAGTTCGACCACGGCCAGCGCAGGCAGCACCGCGATCAGCACGGTCGTGCGGCGCATCCGGGCCGTCAGCATGGGCGCCACGAACACCGAGGTGACGGCGACCGCGAGGCCCCATCCGAAGAAGATCCATCCGAGGGTCATGGCGTCGTGCACGCCGAGCGGCACGAGCGCGAAGGGGGTCCATGCCAGCAGCACGAAGAATCCCATGTTGTAGAACAGCGCGGTGAAGGCCATCACGAGCAGCGACCGGTTGCCCAGGGCGCGGAACGGCGCGGACAGCTTCGTGGGCTGCGGGGCGGCGTCGGGGATGCGCAGCAGGGTGACGATCGCGATGAAGCCCACGGCCATGAGCACGGCGGTGCCGAAGAAGGGCGCACGCCAGGAGACCGAGCCGAGCAGGCCGCCGGCGAGGGGGCCGATCGCGAGGCCCACGCCCAGTGCCGCCTCGTACAGGATGATGGCGCCGGCGGCGCCGCCGCTCGAAGCGCCGATGATGGTCGCCAGCGCCGTCGAGATGAACAGGGCGTTGCCGAGGCCCCAGCCCGCGCGGAATCCGATGACGCCGCTGACCGAGCTCGACAGCCCGGCGAGCGTGGCGAACACGACGATCACCGCGAGGCCGATGAGGAGGGTCTTCTTCGCGCCGATCCGGCTCGACAGCCACGACGTGAAGAACATCGCGGCGCCGGTGATCAGCAGGTAGGTCGTGAACAGCAGTGAGGTCTCGGTGCTCGTGGCGTGCAGCTCCGAGGCGATGGCGGGGAGGATCGGATCCACCAGGCCGATGCCCATGAAGGACACCACGCAGGCGAAGGCGATCGCCCAGACGGCAAGGGGCTGCTTCAGGATGCTGCCGCCGGAGTGGGCGTTCATTCGGCTCCGTTCATGAGGTCGGTGCGTGCGTTCAGCAGCGCGGCGGTGGTGCGGATGGCGGCCCAGTCCTCATCGGAGAGGCCGGCGAACTTCGGGGCGAGCACCTCGCCCACCGTGTCGATCCAGGCACGCCGGGCGGCTGATCCCGAGTCGGTGATCTGGATGACCGCCGCGCGGGCGTCGGCGGGGTCGGGGCGCTTCTCGACGAGACCCGCGGCCGCCATCAGCTCGACCAGGCGGGTCATGCCGGGCTGCGTCACGCGGCATGCCGCGGCGAGTGCCCCCACGCGCATCGGCCCGCTCTCCTCGAGAACCGTCAGAGCGCGCCACTGTGCGGTCGGTGTGGTCGAGCCGGCTTCCTGCGCCACGACTCTGGCGAGTCGGTACGCGGCGGTGATGATCTCAGTGAGAGCCTCCGTCGATTGCATACCTAAAGCATATACCTTCGGCATGTAACGCGGGTCGGTGCGATCGAACCCTGCCCGGCGTCGGACGCCCGACGTAGGGTGGGCCTGTGGCGAGGAGCATCTACATCACCTCGGCGGAGGGGCACTCCGGCAAGTCCACGATCGCGCTCGGGGTGCTCGATGCCCTGAGCCGCGTCACGCCGAAGGTGGGGGTGTTCCGGCCCATCGCCCGCTCGACCGTCGAACGCGACTACGTGGTCGAGATGCTGTTGGGCCACGACGGCGTGGACCTCGACTACGACCAGTGCGTGGGCGTCACGTACGACGACGTGCGCGCCGACCCCGAGGCGGCGCTCGCCACCATCGTCGGCCGCTTCAAGGCCGTCGAGGCGCAGTGCGACGCCGTGGTGGTGCTGGGCAGCGACTACACGGACGTCGGCAGCCCCGCCGAACTCGCCTACAACGCGCGCATCGCCGCCAACCTCGGCACGCCCGTGCTGCTGGTGCTGGGCGGACGGGCGCAGCAGGGACAGGCTGAGCAGCTCGGCACGACCACCGCGCGCACCCCCGGCGAGATGGCGCAGCTCGCCCATCTCGCCCTTCCCGAGCTGCAGCGCGGCCGCGCCGAGCTCGCGGCCACCGTCGTCAACCGCGCCGACCCCGACCGGCTCGGCGACATCCGCGAGGCGGTCGCGCAGGCCGTCGGCGCCGACGCGCCCGTATGGGCGCTGCCCGAGGACCGGATGCTCGTGGCGCCGTCCATGCAGGACATCCTGCGCACGCTCGGCGGCGCGCTGCTGAAGGGAGACGAGCAGCTGCTGACGCGCGAGGCGCTCGGCGTGGTGGTCGCCGGCATGTCGATGGTCAACGTGCTGCCGCGCCTGACCGAGGGGGCGGTGGTGGTCATCCCCGCCGACCGCACCGAGGTGCTGGTCGCGGCCCTGCTGGCCAACCAGTCGGGCACCTTCCCGTCGCTCGCCGGGGTCGTGCTGAACGGCCCGTTCCCGGTGCCGGATGACGTGCTGCGGCTGATCGACGGGCTCGGCTCGACCCTGCCGATCATCACCACGGATCTGGGCACCTACGAGACCGCGGTGCGCGTCATGAGCGCGCGCGGGAGGGCATCCGGATCGGGGCGGCGCTACGACACCGCGCTGTCGCTGTTCGAGCAGCACGTCGACACCGCGGAGCTCACGCGCGTGCTCGGCGTCGCCCGCGCGACGGTCGTGACGCCGCTGATGTTCGAGTACGGGCTGCTCGAGCGCGCCCGCGCCGACCGCCGCCACATCGTGCTGCCCGAGGGCGACGACGACCGGGTGCTGAAAGCCGCCGCGTCGCTGCTCACGCGCGGCGTGGCCGAGCTGACCATCCTGGGCGATCCGGACCAGCTGCGCTCGCGCGCCACCGAGCTGGGCCTCGACCTGTCGCAGGCCCACCTGCTGAGTCCCTTCGATCCCGAGCTGGTCGAGCGCTTCGCGACCGAGTACGCGCGGCTGCGCTCGCACAAGGGCGTGACGTACGAGAAGGCCGCCGACACCGTCACCGACGTGTCGTACTTCGGCACGATGATGGTGCACCTCGGGCTGGCCGACGGCATGGTGTCGGGTGCCGCCCACACCACCGCGCACACGATCCGGCCGGCGTTCGAGATCATCAAGACCAAGCCCGGGGTGTCGGTCGTCTCCAGCGTCTTCCTGATGGCGCTCGCCGACCGCGTGCTGGTCTACGGCGACTGCGCCGTCATCCCCGATCCCACGTCCGAGCAGCTCGCCGACATCGCGATCTCGTCCGCCGCGACCGCCGCGCAGTTCGGCGTCGAGCCCCGGGTCGCCATGCTGTCGTACTCGACGGGCGAGAGCGGATCGGGCGCCGACGTCGACAAGGTGCGCCTCGCGACCCAGCTCGCGCGCGAGCGGGCGCCCGAGCTGCCGATCGAGGGGCCCATCCAGTACGACGCGGCCGCCGACGCAGCGGTCGCGAAGGCCAAGCTGCCCCAGTCGGCCGTGGCGGGGCGCGCGACCGTGTTCGTGTTCCCCGACCTCAACACGGGGAACAACACGTACAAGGCCGTGCAGCGCTCCGCCGGTGCCGTGGCCATCGGGCCCGTGCTGCAGGGCCTCAACAAGCCGATCAACGACCTCTCGCGCGGCGCCCTGGTGCAGGACATCGTCAACACGGTCGCGATCACGGCGATCCAGGCGCAGGGAGCCTCGTCGTGAGCGTCGTGCTCGTCGTCAACAGCGGGTCGTCGTCGTTCAAGTACCAGCTGCTGGACATGCGGCACGAGCGGCTGCTGGCGTCGGGGCTCGTCGAGCGCATCGGCGAGGACACCGGCATCGCCACCCACACCGTGCGTTTCCATGCCGAACCGGGCCGGCCGGCGCCGACCGTGCTCGACTCGACCCATCAGGTCGAGCGCCCGATCCCGGATCACACCGCGGGCTTCGCGGCGATGCTGGAGGCGTTCGCGCAGCACGGCCCATCGCTCGACGAGCAGCCGCCGGTCGCGGTCGGCCACCGCGTGGTGCACGGCGGCGCGCGCTTCTTCGAGGCCACGGTGATCACCGACCTGGTCGAGATCAACATCGATGACCTCTCCGTGCTCGCGCCCCTGCACAACCCCGGCGCCGTGCAGGGCATCCGGGCGGCGCGACGGGCGTTCGGCGGCATTCCGCACGTGGCGGTGTTCGACACGGCCTTCCACCAGACGCTGCCACCCGCCGCGTACACGTACGCGATCGACCGCGATCTCGCCGAGCGGCACCGCATCCGGCGCTACGGGTTCCACGGCACGAGCCATCGCTACGTCAGCGCGAAGGCCGCCGAGTTCCTGGGCCGGGATGTCGCGCAGCTCAAGCAGATCGTGTTCCACCTCGGCAACGGCGCGTCGGTCACGGCGATCGACGGCGGCCGCTCGGTCGAGACGTCGATGGGGCTGACGCCGCTCGAGGGGCTCGTCATGGGCACCCGCTCGGGCGACCTCGATCCGGCCGTGCTGCTGCACCTCGCGCGCCGGGCGTCGATGTCGATCGACGACCTCGACCGCCTGCTCAACAAGCGCAGCGGCCTGCTCGGGCTCGCGGGCGTCGGCGACATGCGCGACGTCACGGCACGACGGGCCCAGGGCGACGAAGCGGCGCAGCTGGCCTACGACGTGTACATCCACCGGCTGCGCACGTACGCGGGCGCGTACCTCGCCCAGCTCGGCGGCGTCGACGTGATCTCGTTCACGGCAGGCGTCGGCGAGAACGCCGCGGAGGTGCGCGCCGACGCCCTCGAGACCCTGGGCTTCGCGGGTGTCAGGATCGACCCCGAGCGCAATCGGGCGCGCGAGCGCGGTGCGCGGGTGATCTCGGCCGACGACTCGGCCGTCACGGTGCTGGTGGTGCCCACGAACGAGGAGCTCGAGATCGCTCGGCAGACGCTCGCGGCGTCATCCGGCTCCGCGGGCTGAGCGGCGGCTTCACCACGCGTCCGGTGACCGCGGCGCGTCGCGACCCGGCGTCCGACCGCCATGCCGACCCCGCGCGCGGCGTCGGCATGGCGGGCTACGCTGGTCGCGTCTCACCCGAGCACGCCGGAGCCGGAGGAAGCATGAGCAGCCTGCCCGACCTGACTCAGTACGACGCCGTGCTGTTCGATCTCGACGGGGTGATCACGCCCACCGCCGAGGTGCACATGCACGCGTGGCGGTCGATGTTCGAGCAGCTGTTCGACGACTGGGGCATCACGCCGCCGTACACCGACAGCGACTACTTCGATCACCTCGACGGCAAGAAGCGCTACGACGGCGTGGCCGCGCTGCTGCGCAGCCGCGATGTCGAGGTGCCCTGGGGCGACCCCTCGGATTCTCCCGACGACGACACGATCTGCGGCATCGGCAACCGCAAGAACGTCGTGTTCTCGCGCGTGCTCGCGGACGAGGGCATCCAGGCGTACCCCGGCACGCTGCGTGTGCTCGACATCCTCGACGCTGCAGGCGTTCCGGCCGCGGTGGTGTCGAGCTCGAAGAACGCCGAGGACGTCCTGGCCGCGGCGGGCATCCGCGACCGCTTCCCGGTGGTCATGGACGGCATGGTGGCCGAGCGGGAGCACCTGCCCTCGAAGCCCGCGCCGGACGTGTTCCTCGAGGCCGCGCGGATGGCGGGCGTCGACCCCTCCCGCGCCGCAGCCGTGGAGGACGCGATCTCGGGCGTGCAGTCGGCCGCCGCCGGGCGGTTCGCGCTGGTGGTGGGCGTCGACCGCGGCGCAGGGTCGCGCGCGCTGCAGGACGCCGGTGCCCACGTCGTCGTGTCCGACCTCGCCGAGTTCGCCGACGCGCACGATGCCGGTCGACGCGACGAGCGCGGATCC
The DNA here is from genome assembly GCF_040302945.1 of Microbacterium sp. NPDC096154. Lineage (NCBI taxonomy): Bacteria > Bacillati > Actinomycetota > Actinomycetes > Micrococcales > Microbacteriaceae > Microbacterium > Microbacterium sp. NPDC096154. The sequence continues at coordinate 171,480 of NZ_JBEOSM010000002.1, read as the reverse complement.
GGCCCCGACAGCCCGTCCTCAGGTTGAGCCAGGGAGACTGTCACGACCCGACCGGCGCGTCCCTGCCGGCTTCCTCCCCCTTCTCAGCGAGACCGCACCCGAAAGAGCTTCCTCGATGATCGACCGCGAACGTTTCCCCGTCGACCCCTGGCGTCTGATCGAGACGCGCTATTCCGGGGACGACGCGGGTGTCACCGAGACGATCTTCTCGGTGGGCAACGGCTACCTGGGGCTGCGGGGCAACCACCCGGAGGGCCGTCACGCGCATGAGCACGGCACCTTCATCAACGGCTTCCACGAGACGTGGCCCATCCGTCACGCCGAGCAGGCGTACGGCTTCGCCGAGGTGGGCCAGACGATCATCAACGCGCCCGACGCCAAGGTGATGCGGGTGTACGTCGACGATGAGCCGCTGTCGCTCGACATCGCCGAGATGCGCGAGTACGAGCGCGTGCTCGACATGCGCGAGGGCGTGTACCGTCGCCGCCTGCTGTGGCGCACTCCGGCCGGCAAGGACGTGCTGATCGAGGACGACCGCATGGTGTCGTTCGAGGAGCGGCACCTCGCGGTGATGCGGATGACCGTCACGGTGCTCGACCAGGATGCGCCTGTGACGATCAGCTCGCAGATCGTCAACCGGCAGGACGGCGAGAACGTGTACGGCGGCACTCCGTCGATCGCCCAGGCGAAGGCCGCGGGTCGAGGCCAGACCTTCGACCCGCGCAAGACCGACAAGATCGCCGAGCGCGTGCTGCAGCCGCAGGAGTACTGGCAGGACGACCTGCGCTCGGCGCTGTCGTACCGCGTCACCGAATCGGGCATGACGATCGCGGTCGCCAGCGACCACACGATCGACACCGAGAACGACTACGACGTGCGCCACCTGGTCGAGCCCGACATCGCCAAGCACGTGTTCCGCGTGCGGGCGAAGGCTGGCGTCCCCGTGACGATCACCAAGGTCGTCAGCTACCACACCTCCCGCGGGGTGCCCCCGCGCGAGCTGGTCGACCGCTGCCGCCGTACGCTCGACCGCATCGCGATCACGGGCGTCGACGAGATCCACCGCCGCCAGCGGGCCTGGATGGACGACTTCTGGTCGCGCTCCGACGTGCGCATCGCGGGGCAGGAGAGCCTGCAGCAGGCCACGCGGTGGTGCCTGTTCCAGCTGGCCCAGGCGGCGGCTCGCGCCGACGGCTTCGGCGTGCCCGCGAAGGGCGTGACGGGGTCGGGCTACTCGGGGCACTACTTCTGGGACACGGAGATCTACGTGCTGCCGTTCCTCGCGTACACGAGCCCGCTGTGGGCGCGCAACGCGATGCGCATGCGCACCATGATGCTGCCCGCGGCGCGCCGCCGCGCCGCTCAGCTCAACGAGGCGGGGGCCCTGTTCCCGTGGCGCACGATCAACGGCGAGGAGGCCTCCGCCTACTACGCGGCGGGCACCGCGCAGTACCACATCAACGCCGACGTCTCGTACGCCATCGTCAAGTACGTGCGCGCGACGGGCGACCTGGACTTCATGGCGCGCGAGGGCGCCGACGTGCTGGTCGAGACCGCACGCCTGTGGACGACCCTGGGCTTCTGGCGCTCGTACCAGGGCATCGAGTCGTTCCATATCCACGGCGTCACGGGGCCTGACGAGTACACGACGGTCGTCAACGACAACCTGTTCACGAACGTGATGGCGCGCTTCAACCTGCGCGCCGCGGCGCGCGTGGTGCGCGAGATGGTCGAGCGCACCCCGAGCGGCTTCCGCCAGATGGCCGACCGCGTCGGCCTCGACCCGGCCGAGCCCGAGACGTGGGAGCGCGCGGCCGACGCGATGCACATCCCCTACAGCGAGAACTTCGGCATCCACCCGCAGGACTCGCTGTTCCTCGAGCGCGAGGTGTGGGATCTCGAGAACACGCCGGAGGAGCAGCGTCCGCTGCTGCTGCACTTCCACCCGCTGGTGATCTACCGCTTCCAGGTGCTGAAGCAGGCGGATGTCGTGCTCGCGCTGTTCCTGCAGGGCAACCACTTCACGCCGGAGGAGAAGCGCGCCGACTTCGACTACTACGACCCGCTGACCACCGGCGACTCGACCCTGTCGGCCGTGGTGCAGTCCATCCTGGCCGCAGAGGTGGGGTACCAGGATCTGGCGCACGAGTACTTCGAGGAGGCGCTGTTCGTCGATCTCGGCGACCTGCATCGCAACTCGGCCGACGGCGTGCACGTGGCGTCGGCGGGCGGTGTGTGGACCGCGCTGGTGTCGGGCTTCGGCGGCATGCGCGACCACCTGGGCGAGCTGACGTTCGACCCGCGCCTGCCGGTCGACTGGCCCGAGCTGGCCTACACCCTGCAGTGGCGAGGCTCGGTGCTCGACATCGTGCTGCGCCGCGAGGAGATGCGCGTGACGGTGCGCTCGGGCGATCCGGTGCCGTTCGAGGTGCGGGGCGAGGCGTTCATCGCGACGGCGGATGACCCGGTGGTCGTGCCGCTGGCCGACCAGGGGCCCGTGCTTCCCGGACGCCCGAGCCTGCAGGCGTTCTCGCAGATGCGACGCGACGACGGCACGTCGCTCGAGCCCACCGTGCCCGCTCCCATCACGGCGTCGATCCCGGTGACCACGGCGATCCCCGTGATCGGCGACCCCGTCGCGGCCGGTCATGACTGACGTGCTCATCCGGGTCGGCGAGCTGGCCGGCAGGCTCGACGAGGTCACCCTGCTCGACGTGCGATGGACGCTGGCCGACCCCGATGCCGGACGCCCCGCCTACCTGGAGGGGCACATCCCGGGCGCGGTCTTCGTCGACCTGCATCACGAGCTGGCCGACCCGTCGCAGCCCGCGACCGAGGGGCGCCACCCGCTGCCGCCGGTCGAGGCGCTGCAGCGCGCCGCGCGGGCGTGGGGCGTGACGACGGGAAAGCCGGTGGTGGTGTACGACGACAGCGCCGGCATGTCGGCCGCGCGGGCGTGGTGGCTGCTGCGCTACGCGGGGCTGCGCGACGTGCGCGTGCTCGACGGCGCCCTGACGGCATGGACGCGCGCGGGGCATGCGCTCGAGACGGGGGAGGTGCGCCCCGAGCCGGGCGACGTCGAGCTGCGGTACGGCGCGCTGCCGGTGCTCACGGCCGACGCGGCCGCGGCGTTCCCGCGCATCGGCGCGCTGCTGGACGCCCGGGCGGGGGAGCGGTATCGCGGCGAGACCGAGCCGATCGACCCGAAGGCCGGGCACATCCCCGGCGCGATCTCGGCGCCGACGACCGACAACATCGACTCGTCCGGCGGCTTCCTCGAGCCCGGCTCCATCCGTGCCCGCTTCCAGGAGCTCGGCGTCGACCTCTCGGCTCCCATCGGCGTCTACTGCGGATCGGGCGTGACCGCGGCGCACACGCTGCTCGCGCTCGCCGCGGCCGGCGTCGACGGCGCGCTCTACCCCGGCTCGTGGAGCCAGTGGTCGAACCTGCCCGACCGCCCCGTCGCCACGGGCGACCGCCCGTAGCCCCGGCTGCACACCAATGTGCGTGTGCACTCGGCCGTGGGCCGGCTCCGCCAGCGTCGATGTCGGTGGCACACCGTAGGCTGTTCGGGTGACCACCGCCCTGTATCGCCGCTACCGGCCCGAGACCTTCGGGGAGATGATCGGGCAGTCGCAGGTCACCGAGCCGCTGATGACGGCGCTCCGCGGTGACAGGATCGGACACGCCTACCTGTTCTCGGGTCCGCGCGGCTGCGGCAAGACCACCTCGGCCCGCATCCTGGCGCGCTGCCTCAACTGCGCCGAGGGCCCCACCGACACCCCGTGCGGAAAGTGCGACAGCTGCGTCGAGCTCTCGCGCGCGGGCGGCGGCTCGCTCGACGTGGTCGAGATCGACGCGGCCAGCCACAACGGCGTCGACGACGCCCGAGACCTGCGCGAGCGCGCGGTGTTCGCGCCCGCACGCGACAGGTTCAAGATCTTCATCCTCGACGAGGCGCACATGGTGACGCCGCAGGGCTTCAACGCGCTGCTGAAGCTCGTCGAGGAGCCGCCGGCGCACGTCAAGTTCATCTTCGCCACGACCGAGCCCGACAAGGTCATCGGCACCATCCGGTCGCGCACGCACCATTACCCGTTCCGGCTGGTGCCGCCCGCCGCGATGCTCGACTATGTGCAGTCGCTGTGCGACCAGGAGGGCGTGCGGGTCGAGCAGGGCGTGCTGCCGCTGGTCGTGCGCGCCGGCGGTGGATCGCCCCGCGACACGCTGTCGATCCTCGATCAGCTGATCGCGGGTTCGGAGGGCGGGTCCGTCGGCTATGAGCGCGCCGTGGCGCTGCTCGGCTACACGCACGGCGAGCTGCTCGACGGCGTGGTCGACGCGTTCGCCTCGGGCGACGCCGCTGCCGCCTTCGCCTCGGTCGACCGTGTGGTGCAGACAGGGCAGGATCCACGCCGCTTCGTCGACGACCTGCTCGAGCGACTGCGCGATCTGATCGTGATCGCCGCGACCGGCGCGGGTGCGTCCGCCGTGCTGCGCGGCATCCCCGCCGACGAGCTCGAGCGGATGTCGGGCCAGGCCCAGCGCCTCGGCGCGGAGCGTCTGTCGCGCACCGCCGACATCGTCAGCGCCGCGCTCGACGCCATGACGGGCGCCACGTCGCCCCGCCTGCAGCTCGAGCTCATGATCGCGCGCGTGCTCGCCGGTGCGCTCGCGCCGCAGGCGGCGGCCACCCCCGGCGCCGCTCCGGTTCCCGCCGCGCAGGGGCCCTCGGCTCCGCCCGCCGCCGCCCCGGCCCAGCCGGCGGCTCCCTCGGCGCAACGACCCGCGCCCGCTGCGGCGCCTGCCACTGCTGCTCCCGCGCCCGCCGCACCCCCCGCCGCCGCTTCCGAGCGACCCTCGGGGGCCGCGCCCGCTCCGGCGCCTGCCGCTTCCGAGCGGCCCTCGGCGCCCGCGGGGCACGATGACGTGCCGGCGGCCGGATGGGCGACCGTGACGCCGGGCAGCGCCCCGGCTTCGCCGCCCGCACCGGCCGCGCCGCCGCAGCCCGCACCGGTCGCGCCGCCGCAGCCCGAACAGCACCCCGCGCCGCCGCAGCCGGCGCCGCAACCCGAACCCGCGCCGCAACCCGAACCCGCGCCGCAGCCTGAACCGGCGCCGCAGCCCGCCGTTCCGTCCGGCCCGCTCACCCTTGAAGGCATCACGGCGGCCTGGGAGCAGGTGCTTGCCCGCCTGCAGGACATCAGCCGCACCAGCTGGCTCGTGGTCAGCGGTGCGCGCGTCACCGATGTGAAGCCCGACGACGTGCTCGTGCTCGGCTTCCCGAACGAGGGCGATCTGCGCAAGTTCAAGCACCGCACACCGCAGGGCGGCATCAGCGAAGACCTGCGCAGCGCGATCCTCGCCGTGCTGGGGGTGCGCGTGAAGTACCTCGCGCATCTCGACGGCGGCGCGCGACAGGGCGGCGATGGCGCACAGCGTGGCGCGGCCGAGGCGCCGTCGGCCGACCCCGACCCGGCGCCTTCCCCGCGGTACGACGATCTGCCTCCCGAGCCGGAGGAGCGGTACGAGCCGTATCCCGGCGAGGACCCGTATGCGGCGCCCGCGCGCCCGCAGCCGGTGACGCCGCGCGCCTCGCGCCCCGAACCGGCCCCCGCGCCTGCTCAGCGACCTCAGCCCGCCGCGTCGTCGTACGCCGCCTCCCCGGTCACCGAGTGGGCGGTCGCGGCCATCCCGAGCTCCGAGCCCGCCCCTGCCCTGGCGGTCGATGACGACCCGGAGGAGGCCGGCGTGCCGGCGGCCGCGCGCGTCGCGACCCTGGAGCGAGAAGGCGAGGTCATGCCGACCGAGGTGCCCGTCGACTCCGACGACGAGCCCGAAGAGTCGGATGCGCCCGCGTCGACCCCCGCCCCGGTCATCCAGACTCCGAACGTGACCGTGCAGCGCCGCGTCATCCAGACCGACGGCGTGCAGCGCTACGGCGAGGCCGTGGTGCGGCAGATCCTCGAGGCGAGGTTCCTCCATGAGGAGCCCTACGAGCCTCCGACGCGCTTCCAGTGACCCCGTCCGCTGACCGCGGATCTCCAGCAGAGAGCACACCATGTACGACGGCATCGTCCAGGAGCTGATCGACGAGCTCGGCCGCCTTCCCGGCATCGGCCCCAAGTCGGCCCAGCGCATCGCGTTCCACATCCTGCAGACCCCCACGTTCGACGTGTCGCGCCTGTCGGAGCTGCTGCGCGAGGTGCGCGAGCGTGTGCGGTTCTGTGAGATCTGCGGCAACGTGTCGGAGCAGGACACCTGCGCCATCTGCCGCGACCCGCGCCGCAACCCGGCGCTGATCTGCGTGGTCGAAGACGCGAAGGATGTCGCCGCGATCGAGCGAACGCGCGAGTTCCGCGGCCTGTACCACGTGCTCGGCGGTGCGATCAGCCCGATCGCGGGAGTGGGGCCCGACGACCTGCGCATCCAGCAGCTCATGTCGCGCCTGGCCGACGGCACGGTGCAGGAGGTGATCCTCGCCACGAACCCCAATCTGGAGGGCGAGGCCACCGCCACCTATCTCAGCCGCCTGCTCACCTCGCTGCAGATCACCGTCTCGCGCCTCGCCTCCGGCCTCCCCGTCGGAGGAGACCTCGAGTATGCGGACGAGGTGACCCTCGGCCGCGCCTTCGAGGGCCGTCGCCAGATCTGATCTCCGGATGCCGGTGGTCTTCGCGCAGGTGCCGGCACAGGCCTCCGCGTCGCCCGGAGCGCGCCCGGTCGGCTCGAACGGGACATCCTCCGTCCTCTGACTGCCAGCGGTCCGCGCCGTGTCCGACCCCCGTGCCAGGATCGACATCGTGCACGCGTCCCCACATTTCACCCCGAAGGGGTGGGCCCTGTTCGCCCTGCTCGCGCTCGTGTGGGGCATGCCGTATCTGTTCATCGCCGAGGCGGTCGAGACGTTCTCTCCGGCGGCGGTGGTCGGCATCCGGACACTCGGAGCGGCCATCCTCCTTCTGCCCTTCGCGCTGAAGCAGCGGGCGCTGCGTCCCGCGCTGCGACGGTGGCCATGGGTCCTCGCGTTCGGTGCGGTCGAGATGGCAGGCCCCTTCGTGCTGCTCGCGCACGCCGAGCAGACGCTCGCCTCCGGGCTCACGGGCCTGTTCGTCGCGACCGTGCCGCTGTTCGCCACGGCGATCGCCGTCGCCCGCGGCGATCGCGGGGCCCTCAAGCCCACGCGCGCGATCGGGCTGGCGCTCGGGTTCGGGGGCGTCGCGATCGTGGCGCTCGGCAGCGGGGCCCTCGACGGGCACATCAGCGTGGTGGCGATCGGCGAGGTGCTGCTCGTGGCGGTCTGCTACGCGATCGCTCCGTTCATCGTGGCGCGCCACCTGCCCGATGTGCCCTCGCTCGGCGTCATCACGCTCTCGCTCGGCGCCGTCGGACTCGTCTACACGCCGATCGGGTTCGCGACCACGACCGAGCCGCCCACCGCGCGCAGCCTGACCGGCATCATCCTGCTCACGGTGCTGTGCACCGCGGTGGCCTTCATCGCCTTCTTCGCGCTGATCGCCGAGGTGGGCCCCGTGAAGGCGCCCCTCATGACGTACCTGCACCCCGTGGTCGCGATCGCACTCGGGATGCTCGTGCGCGGTGAGCCGCTCACCGCGGGGCTGATGATCGGATTCCCTGTCGTCCTCGTCGGGTGTCTGCTGGCTGCGGGAGTCTTCACGCGCGGGCAGAAGCCCAGCGCCACGGCGCCGGCGGTCGAGATCCCCGCCTCCGCGGTGCGTTAGCTGGTCAGAAGCCCCCGCCGCTCACGTCGCCCCAGGCGCCGCCCTCGTCGTAGCCCGCGCCGCCGTCAGCGCAGCCCATGCCCAGCCCGACTCCGTAGCCCACGGCTGCCCCGCGTGCCTGCGCCGAGCTGAGCACGCCCACCCGGGGGTCCGGCCTCCGCACGGTCGATCCGCCACCGACCGAACGCCCGCGGCCGACCCTTCGCTTCGCCAGCATGCTGATGAGCCCGCCGCCCACCATGAGCGCGACCACGAGGGCCATCAGCGGGAGTGCCCAGTCGAGTTCGGCGGCGCCCATGGCGAGTCCCTTCGGGTGAGGTGGTTGCCGACACAGTAGCCGGTGCCGCGGACACTGTCATCGCGGCATCCGTCCGTCACGCCACCGGAGCCGGTGAACCGCCGTTGTGCTCAGACTCGGTTGCCGCATCCTGGCATCCCGCCCTGGCCGTGCCCGCCGTCCTGGGCGGGATGTCACATCGTCGGGTGGGCCTCCGTGCCGCTCCTAAGATGGCCTCAGGACGCCGCCCACCCGAGGCGTCCTGACCCCCACAGGAGCACCAAGTGGCATTGATCGTGCAGAAGTTCGGCGGCTCGTCGGTCGCCGACGCCGAGAGCATCAAGCGCGTCGCCAAGCGCATCGTCGACACGCACCGCGCCGGGAACGACGTCGTGGTGGCCGTGAGCGCGATGGGCGACACGACCGACGAGCTGCTCGACCTCGCAGGCCAGGTCGCGCCGATCCCGGCGCCGCGCGAGCTCGACATGCTGCTGTCGAGCGGCGAGCGCATCTCGATGGCGCTGCTCGCCATGGCGATCCACTCGATGGGACACGAGGCGCGCTCGTTCACCGGCAGCCAGGCGGGAATGATCACGACCGCCGACCACGGCGCGGCGCGCATCGTCGACGTCACGCCCGTGCGCCTGCGCGAGGCGCTCGACGACGGCGCGATCGTGATCGTCGCGGGCTTCCAGGGCTTCAACCGCGACACCAAGGACATCACCACGCTCGGGCGCGGCGGATCCGACACGACGGCGGTCGCGCTGGCGGCGGCGCTGGGTGCCGACGTGTGCGAGATCTACAGCGACGTCGACGGCATCTTCACGGCCGACCCGCGCGTCGTGCCGCTGGCTCGCAAGCTCGACCGCGTCTCGGCCGAGGAGATGCTCGAGCTCGCCGCGAACGGCGCCAAGGTGCTGTACATCCGCGCGGTCGAGTACGCGCGCCGCCACGGCGTGCTGATCCACGCGCGCTCCACGTTCACCGCGAACGAGGGAACCTACGTCCTGGGGGAGGGCATGACCGACCCCCGACTGAGCAAGGAGACAGGGATGGCCGACGTCATCGGTATGGAGGAGCCCGTCGTCACGGGCGTCGCGATCGACCAGAGCCAGGCGAAGATCACGGTCATCGGCGTGCCGGACGTCCCCGGTTCCGCCGCCGCGATCTTCACGCTCGTGGCCAAGACGGGCGCGAACATCGACATGATCGTGCAGAACGTGCAGTCGGCGTCGCCGGGCCGCACCGACATCTCGTTCACGCTGCCCAAGCAGTCGGCCACCGAGGTGCTCAAGGTGCTCACGGCCGAGAAGGACGCGATCGGCTACGAGAACATCGTGCACGACGACCAGATCGGCAAGCTGTCGGTGGTCGGCGCCGGCATGCGCACGCATTCGGGCGTCTCGCTGACCCTGTTCGAGGCCCTCAGCAAGAGCGGCGTGAACATCGAGATGATCTCGACCAGCGAGATCCGCATCTCTGTGGTCGTGCGCGGCGACGACGTCAACGAGGCCGCCCGCGCGGTGCACACCGCCTACGGCCTCGACAGCGAGATCGAGGCCACGGTCTACGCCGGCACCGGTCGCTGACCGCGTGCCTGTCGTCATCCGGCCGGTCACGGCGCGGGATCGCGAGCGGTGGAGCATCCTGTTCCGCGGCTACCGCGACTTCTACGAGCTGGAGCCCGACCAGGCCGTGCTCGACACCGTCTGGGGGTGGCTCCTGGATGACGCGCACGAGCTGCAGGGGCTCGTCGCGGAGCAGGATGAGCGACTCGTCGCGCTCGCGCACTGGCGTCGGTTCTCGCGGCCTTCGCGCGGCGGCAGCGCCATCTTCCTCGATGACCTGTTCACAGCGGATGACGCGCGGGGCAGGGGCGTCGGGCGCACCCTGATCGCGCACCTGCAGGAGATCGCCGCCCGCGAGGGGCTGCTCGAGGTGCGCTGGATCACGGCCGAGACCAATGTCGACGCGCAGCGCCTCTACGACAGGATCGCGCAGCGCGCGCCGTTCCTGACCTACGTCGCTCCCGCCTCCTGACCGGGGATGCGGCCGGCGCGCGGCCTCAAACGGCCGCACGCCGCGCGCATCCTGCCATCGGCCGTCACACCGGCCCGGCGGCATCCTCGCCGTCGGTAGAATCGGGCAACCCCACCCGCAGCTTCGCAAGGACCCGCCATGACCCGCATCTCCGAATCAGGACTCTCCCTCGCCGTCGTCGGCGCCACCGGCCAGGTCGGCACCGTGATGCGCGAGATCCTCGCGGAGCGCGCGTTCCCGATCGGCGAGCTGCGTCTGTTCGCGACCGCGCGCTCGGCCGGCACGACGATCGAGTTCCAGGGCGTCGACGTGGTCGTCGAGGATGTCGCGACCGCCGACCCCGCGGGCATCGACATCGCCCTGTTCTCGGCCGGCGCCACCGGCAGCCGCGCGCACGCGCCCCGCTTCGCCGAGGCCGGCGCGGTCGTGATCGACAACTCGAGCGCGTGGCGCATGGATCCCGAGGTGCCGCTGGTCGTCAGCGAGGTCAACCCGCACGCGATCGCCCAGGCCGTGAAGGGCATCATCGCCAACCCCAACTGCACGACCATGGCGGCTATGCCCGTGCTCAAGGTGCTCGACGCCGAGGCCGGCCTGCAGCGCCTCACCGTCAGCACGTACCAGGCCGTCTCGGGCTCTGGCCTGGCGGGCGCCAACGAGCTGCTCGGCCAGGTCGAGGCCGTGCTGCAGCAGGATGACGTGCTGGGTCTCGTGCACGACGGAGCCGCTGTCGAGTTCCCGGCGCCGGAGAAGTATGTCGCTCCGATCGCGTTCGACGTGCTGCCGTTCGCGGGCAACCTCGTCGACGACGGCCTCAACGAGACCGACGAGGAGAAGAAGCTCCGCAACGAGAGCCGCAAGATCCTCGAGCTGCCCGACCTGCGCGTCTCGGGCACGTGCGTGCGCGTGCCCGTGTTCACGGGCCACTCGCTGTCGATCAACGTCGAGTTCGCGCGCGACATCACACCTGACCGCGCCCGCGAGCTGCTGGCAGACGCCCCCGGCGTGGCGCTCGACGAGGTCCCCACCCCGCTCAAGGCCGCCGGCAAGGACCCGAGCTTCGTGGGCCGCATCCGGCCCGACCTGGCCGCCCCCGAGGGCAAGGGCCTGGCGCTGTTCGTCTCGAACGACAACCTCCGCAAGGGCGCGGCGCTCAACGCCGTGCAGATCGCCGAGCTGGTGGCCGCCGACCTGGGTGCCCGCGCCGTGGTCTGACGCGCACGTCTCGTTCTCAGGGCCGCAAGAACCCCGGTTCTTGCGGCCCTGAGTGGTCATAAGGCCCCTGCAGAGGCCCGTAGACTTGGACGGTGAGCGAAACCGTCGACGTCGTGCTCATCGGTGGCGGAATCATGAGCGCCACCCTGGGCACCCTCCTCAAAGAACTGCAGCCCGACTGGAAGATCGTCGCCTTCGAGCGGCAGGGCGAGGTGGCACAGGAGAGCTCCAACGCCTGGAACAACGCCGGCACCGGGCACGCGGCGCTCTGCGAGCTCAACTACATGCCCGATGCGGATGACCCGTCCAAGGCCATCCAGATCAACGAGCAGTTCCAGCAGAGCCGCCAGCTCTGGGCGTCGCTGGTCGCGAAGGGCGTGCTCGACGAGCCGAAGACGTTCATCAACGCGACCCCCCACATGACGTTCGTCCGTGGCGAGAAGGATGTCGCATACCTGCGCCGTCGCTACGAGACGCTCAAGCAGCAGCCCCTGTTCGCGGGCATCGAGTACTCCGAGGACTCGCGCGTCATCAACCAGTGGGCCCCGCTGCTGATGCAGAAGCGTCGCAAGAGCGACGAGCCCTTCGCCGCCACACGCACGCCGTCGGGCACCGACGTCGACTTCGGCGCGCTCACGCACCAGCTGTTCGACCACCTCACCCAGAACGGCGCCGACCTCCGCCTCAACACCGAGGTCAAGAAGCTGAAGCGCCAGAAAGACGGCACCTGGCTCGTCAAGTACCGCAGCAACGTGGGCAAGACCCCGGGCGAGCTGCGCGCGCGCTTCGTGTTCGTCGGCGCGGGCGGCTGGGCCATCAAGCTGCTGCAGGGCTCGGGCATCCCCGAGATCCGCGGCTACGGCGTGTTCCCGATCGGCGGGCAGTTCCTCAAGACGACCAACCCGAAGATCGTGGAGCAGCACCGCGCCAAGGTCTACTCGCAGGCCGCCGTGGGTGCCCCGCCGATGTCGGTGCCGCACCTCGACGCGCGCATGGTCGACGGCGAGGGATCGCTCATGTTCGGCCCGTTCGCGACGTTCAGCCCCAAGTTCCTGAAGGACGGATCGCTGCTCGACATCGTCACGCAGGTGCGTCCGCACAACCTCCTCTCGATGCTCAAGGTCGGCGCCACCAACCTCGACCTGGTGAAGTACCTCGTGGGCGAGCTGCTGAAGAGCCGCGCCAAGAAGATCGAGAGCCTGCGCGAGTTCATGCCCACCGCCCAGGGCGAGGACTGGGAGCTCATCCAGGCCGGTCAGCGCGCCCAGGTGATGAAGGGCGGCAAGCTGCAGTTCGGCACCGAGGTGGTCTCGTCGGCCGACGGCTCGATCGCGGGTCTGCTCGGCGCCTCGCCGGGCGCCTCGACGGCGGCGACGATCATGCTCAACGTGATCAAGAACTGCTTCGCCGATCGCATGGGCGAGTGGGAGCCGAAGCTGCGCGAGCTCATCCCGACGTTCGGCGATTTCCTCAACGACGAACCGGCCAAGGCGCTGGCGTCGACCACGACGACCGCCGAGGCCCTCGCGATCAACGCCTGATCCGGCGATGTCCGAGCCGGTCATCACGGTGTCCGCCGTCGCGTTCGTCCGCGGCGACGGGCGGGTGCTGACCGTGCGCAAACGCGGCACGCAGCGCTACATGCTGCCGGGTGGCAAGCCCGAGGCGGGCGAGCGCGCGATCGACACCGCCGTGCGCGAGGTGCGTGAGGAGCTCGGCGCCGAGCTGACGCCCGATGACCTCGAGCTCGTCGGCGCATTCGACTCCCGGGCCGCCAACGAGGCGGGGCACGCCCTGCGGGCGACGGTCTTCGTGACGCGCGCGTTCGTCGATCCGGTGGCCCAGGCCGAGATCGACGATGTTCGCTGGGTCGATCCGGCGCATCCGGACGAGGCGGAGGCGCCGTTGAACAGGGACATCGTCTTCCCGCTTCTCGTGCAGCGGGCCTGACACGCTCCGCGGATGCGCTCGTATGCTGGCAGTGGGGGCATCTCCCGCGCACAGCATGGGGCACGGATGGACGGATCGATGAGCGCACCGCAGCGGCACAGTGCCCACCACGATGCGCGTCGTGCCGTGTTCGAGTTCGACCAGGCCGTCGATCGAATCGGCGAGGAGGCCGCGTTCCTGGCCCTCGGTCCGCACGCGCAGGCGGCGCGGTACCTCGCGGAGGCGCATCGGATGCTCGACGACGTGCGGGCCGTGATGCACCGGATCGACGCGGGCGCCTCCGATCCGATGCTCCGCCCGAGCGCGCAGCGGCGGATGCACGCCACCGCGGTCGACCTCGCCCGTGCGGGGCTGGCGGATGCCGAGCGGGTCATGGGCGTCGCGCACCGCCTGGCCAGCCAGGTCGTCGACCGCGCTGCGCTGCTGAGGGGGCGCTCGGTGAAGGGCGTGATCGTGGGTCCGCTGCGTGACGGCGCCGCGAAGGTCACGGCGTGGAGCGTCGAGAAGTGGACCGGATCGCCGCTGGTCGCCGCTCAGCTGCCCAGCACGGCGGCGGCTGAGACGGCGAGCACGACGGCCCTGCGGATCGCCGAGCGGGGCCAGGTGCGTCCGCGCGCCGTGACGCGTGCCTGGCGCCGCACCGGCGTCGCCACCGCCGCGGTCGGCGGAGGCGGTCTGGCGCTCTATGGCGCCTGGAGCCTCATCGCCCCGCTGCTGGGCCTGGGCTGACGGCCGCCGCGGGGCGACGGCGCGCGCCGTAGGCTTGATGCGTGGCCAAACTGTACTTCCGCTACGGGGCGATGAACTCGGGCAAGTCGACGTCTCTGCTGCAGGCGGCCTACAACTACGAGGAGCGGGGCCAGCGCGTGCTGCTCGCGAAGCCCGCGATCGACACCAAGGGCGCCGATCAGATCGAGTCGCGTCTGGGGGTCACCCGCCCGGTCGACTTCCTCATCGGACCGGATGACTCCGCCCGCGATCTCTTCCTCGCCGAGCGCGAGCGCGTGCGGGCCGAACCGGATGCGCTCATCCCGGGAGAGCGCGCCGCGGATGTCGCGTGCCTGCTGATCGACGAAGCGCAGTTCCTGACGCCCGCGCAGGTCGATGACCTGTTCCGCATCGCGGTCGAGGACGGCATTCCGGTGATGGCATACGGCATCCGCACCGACTTCCGCACCGAGGCTTTCCCCGGCTCGCGCCGCCTGCTCGAGATCGCCCACTCGCTCGAGGAGCTGAAGACGATCTGCCGCTGCGGGCGCAAGGCGCTGTTCAACGGCCGCGTCATCGGAGGGCGCTTCGTGTTCGACGGAGACCAGGTGGCGATCGACGCCGCGACGGCCGCGGTGCGCGACGAGCACTTCGTCACCTATGAGTCGCTGTGCGGCGCCTGCTACCTCCAGGAGTCGGGCGGCGTGCTCGCCCCGCGCTGACCTCCCTCCTCGTGTGCACACCAATGTGCGTGTGCACTGGGCCGGATGAGGGCGCCATAGGCTGAGAGGCATGCGAGTTCTTCTTGCCGGCGGTGCCGGTTACATCGGCGCGCACACGGCCGTCGCCCTTCTCGAGGCGGGGCACGAGGCGGTGCTGCTCGACAATCTCGACAACACCAGCGCGGTGGTCGCGCAGCGCATCGCCCAGATCACGGGAACCACCGCGCCGCTCGTGGTGGGAGATGCCGCCGACGACGAGGTCGTCGAGCGCGCGTTCTCCGAGCACGGGCCGTTCGATGCTGTCATCCATTTCGCGGCGCACAAGGCCGTGGGCGAGTCGATGCAGAAGCCGCTCGAGTACTACGCCAACAACCTCGACTCGACGTTCGCGCTGCTGCGCGTCGGGCTGGCGCACGGCATCCGGTCGTTCGTCTTCTCGAGCACGGGCACGGTGTACTCCGACCCGGCCGACCTGCCGTTCACCGAGGAGGCCACGCGCAACCTCGTGGACTTGTCCAACCCCTACTCGAAGTCGAAGCTGATGAACGAGGTCGTGCTGCAGGATGTGCAGGCCGTGAACCCGGACGTGAGCATCACGTCGCTGCGGTACTTCAACCCGGTGGGGGCCCACGCGTCGGGCCTGATCGGCGAGGACCCGCAGGGCATCCCCAACAACCTGATGCCGTTCGTCGCACGGGTGGCGGTCGGTCGCCTGGAGGCCATCAACGTGTTCGGCGACGACTACGACACCCCGGACGGCACGGGTCAGCGCGACTACATCCATGTGGTCGATCTGGCCGAGGGGCACGTGGCGGCGCTCGAGAAGGCGAAGCCCGGCTTCGCGGCGTACAACCTGGGCACGGGGCGGCCCGTGAGCGTGCTGGAGCTGATCGCGTCGTTCGAGAGGGCGATCGGCCGAGAGCTGCCCAAGCGGATCGCACCGCGGCGTCCCGGCGACCTCGCGGCCACCTACTGCGACCCCGCGAAGGCCGAGCGCGCGCTGGGCTGGAAGGCGCGCCTGACGATCGATGACATGACGCGCGACGTCTGGCACTGGCAGCAGGGCAACCCGGGCGGCTACGAGGGGTAGCTCCGCGCGGCGGGGCGATTCGCTCCACACTCGCTGCGCTCGCACATCGGCTCCGGCGACGCAGGATTGCTATGGTCTGACCACACGAGGTAGTGTGGTCAGACCATAGGTCGAAGGGGTGCCCGATGTCGCAGAGCGAATCGCCGCGCGCGTGGCGCTCGGTGCTCGAGCGCATCGAGGCCGACCTGCTCGAGGGGCTTCTGGGGCCGGGCGACCGCCTGCCCGGCGAACGCGACCTCGCCGCCAAGCTCGGGGTCGGCCGGTCGAGCGTCCGCGAGGCGCTGCGGGTGCTGGAGTCGATGGGGCTCGTGCGCACGGCATCCGGATCGGGCCCGAATGCCGGCGCGATGATCGTCGCGGCGCCGCAGGGCGGCATGGCGACGCTGCTGCGCCTGCAGCTGGCCGGCCAGGGCTTCCCGTTCGCCGACGTGGTCGCGACCCGGGCGGTCCTCGAGAGCTCGGTGGTCGAGTCGCTCGCGCAGGCGTTCCGAGACGGCGTCGGCCCGGAGCTGGCCGAGACCGAGCGGCTGCTCGCCGCGATGGACGCCGACGACCTGGAGCCCGACGACTTCCTGGCCCTCGACGCCAGGTTCCATCTCTCCCTGGCCGAGGCATCGGGAAACGTCGTGGTGGCGGCCGTGATGGCCGGTCTCCGCACCGCGATCGAGTCGTATGGGCGCCAGGGCGCGGCCGTGGCCGCCGACTGGCCTGCTCTCGTCTCCGACCTGCGCGCCCAGCACGCCGCCGTGATCGCGGCCGTGCGGGCGGGGGAGCCCGAGCTCGCGCGCGAGCAGATCCGATCCCACATCACGGGCTTCTACGCCCGCACGCACCTCACGGGCGTCGAGCGCAGCGCGGCCGACGCCTGACCGACTCGCACACGGAACACACGAAAGGCAGGGCACGGTGAAGCGCCAGCTCCCCAACCCGAAGGACATCTTCGAGTACGTCCAGTTCAAGAAGCCGACCTTCAACGGCAAGCAGCGTCGCCTGCAGGACGCGCTCACGATCGCCGACCTGCGTGCGATCGCCAAGCGGCGCACGCCCACCGCGGCGTTCGACTACACGGACGGTGCGGCCGAGGGTGAGCTGTCCATCCTGCGCGCGCGTCAGGCGTTCGAGGACATCGAGTTCCACCCCGACATCCTGCGCCCCGCCGAGGACGTCGACACGTCGACCGAGATCCTCGGCGGTCCCAGCTCGATGCCCTTCGGCATCGCGCCCACGGGCTTCACGCGCCTCATGCAGACCGAGGGCGAGACAGCGGGCGCCGGCGCCGCGGGCGCTGCCGGCATCCCGTTCACGCTGTCGACGCTCGGCACGACCTCGATCGAGGACGTCGTCAAGGCCAACCCTGGCGGGCGCAACTGGTTCCAGCTCTACGTGCTGCGCGACCGCGAGGTGTCGTACGGGCTCGTCAAGCGCGCCGCCGCGGCCGGCTTCGACACGCTGCACTTCACGGTCGACACCCCCGTCGCGGGCAACCGGATGCGCGACTACCGCAACGGGTTCTCCATCCCGCCGCAGCTGACGGTCAAGACCGTGCTGGACACGCTGCCGCGGCCGTGGTGGTGGTTCGACTTCCTCACCACGCCCAAGCTCGAGTTCGCCTCGCTGAAGTCGACCGGCGGCACCGTGGGTGACCTGATCGGCCAGGCCATGGACCCGACGATCAGCTACGAGGACCTCGCCACGATCCGCGAGATGTGGCCCGGAAAGATCGTGATCAAGGGCGTGCAGAACGTGCCCGACGCGGTGAAGCTCATCGACATGGGCGTCGACGGCATCGTGCTGTCGAACCACGGCGGCCGCCAGCTCGACCGGGCGCCGATCCCGTTCCACCTGCTGCCGAAGGTCGTGCGCGAGGTGGGCAAGGACGCCACGGTCATGATCGACACGGGCATCATGAACGGCGCCGACATCGTCGCCTCGGTCGCCCTCGGCGCCAAGTTCACCCTCATCGGCCGCGCCTACCTGTACGGCCTGATGGCCGGCGGGCGAGCGGGTGTCGACCGCACCATCGCCATCCTCCGCAGCGAGATCGAGCGCACCATGAAGCTGCTGGGCGTCAGCTCGCTGGAGGAGCTCGAGCCGCGCCACGTCACGCAGCTCACGCGCGTCGCGCCGGTCGACGTGGCCTACGGCGAGGCGGCCGAGGCGGCGGCGCCCAAGGCCGCCCCGGTGCGCACCCCGCGCGCGACGGCGCCCAAGGCCCCGGCCAAGCCGCGCGCGAAGGCGGCGGCGGCCAAGAGCGCGGCGGCCCAGACGGCCGAGACGCCGGGCACGACGCCGCTCGAGGCGGCGGAGAAGACGTCCGGCTCGGTGGAGGTCGCCGAGCAGGCCGTCGCCGACTGATCTCGCATGCGAAACGGGGCCCCGGATCATCCGCGGCCCCGTTTCGCATCCGGGTCGTCAGCCGCGCGGTGGCAGCGTCGGGATGAGCCGCTCGAGCTTCGCGGCGGTGTCCTCCCAGCCCTCGACCGACACGCACTCGACCTCTCCCATCGCGAGCACCGGGTAGTCGTTGCCGTCGGGGTCGAGACGGTCGCCGTAGAACAGGATGTGCGGCAGCGCGACGCCCGTCTCCTCAGAGAGGCGGCGCATCCCGTACGCCTTGTCGATGCCCTTGCGGGTGATGTCGACCGAGGTGGACCCGCCCGAGCGCACCTCGAGGTCGGGAACCCGCGCCGCGACGGCGTCACGCAGTCGCGACTTGCGCTCGCCCGTCGGATCCCAGGCCTTCTTGGCATCGACCGGCGCCGCCTGGCCGAGGGCCGAGAAGGTGATCTGCGAGCCGCGATCCTCGAGGATGTCGCCCCACGTCTGCGTCTCCCAGAGGCCGAGGCGCTTGGCTTCCTCTTCGACCGCCGCCAGGGCGCGCTGCTTCTCGTCGTCCGTGAGGTCCTGCGCGTAGAGCATGACCAGCCCATCCGAGCCCGACGGAAGCGTGCCGTCGAAGCGGTAGTACTGGGTGCCGCAGGTCGGCAGCAGGTGGATGTGCGCCAGCGTCTCGGCGGGCGCGTGCGGCAGGCGCTCGACCACCTGGGCCCGGAACTGCGCGATCTGTCCGCCCGAGATGATCGCGACCTCCACGCGCTCGGCCAGCGAGATCAGCAGCTCTCCGATGCGCGGGTCGATGGGGCTCTTCGAGGGGGCGAGGGTGTCATCCAGGTCGAACGCGACGACCCGAGGGGCAGAACTCATGGCCTCCACCCTAGACGGCGCGGATGTCCCTTCCCGGCCGCGAGTGGGAGGAGGAGCCGCCTGAGGAACCGGTCCCGATGCGCCGCGATCCGGCGGGGTCCGGCGTGGTTCGTGGGACGCCTCAGGATCGGGTAGACTTGCAGGGTTGCAAAACGGGGTGTGGCGCAGCTTGGTAGCGCGCGTCGTTCGGGACGACGAGGCCGCAGGTTCAAATCCTGTCACCCCGACCACATGACGAAGGGCCCGCCGGAAGGCGGGCCCTTCGTCATTGCTGCTGCCGGGCGTGCGGCCATCCGGGCTGCGCGGCGGGCGGATGCGCGCCTCGATACCGGGCCGGATCGACGCGGCCACCGCCGGAGATCCCGCCAACTCAGGAGCGCATCCGGCGGGGGCTCCGGAGAAGCGGGGATCTCCGAGCGAAGCGCGGGCTGTAGATCAGGCGCGCGGCGCCAGCGTGATGAGCGACACCTCGGGGCGGCACGCGAAGCGCACGGGCGCGTAGATCGAGTGGCCGAGACCGGCGCTGACGTTCAGCGGGGCGATGCGACCCCGGTGCGTCCACATCGACAGGCCGCGCGACTGACGCAGCGGGATGTCGCAGTTCGCCACGAGGGCGCCGTAGAACGGCACCCGCACCTGGCCGCCGTGCGTGTGGCCCGCGAACAGCATGTCGGCGCCCAGCTCGCTGAGTCCGTCGAGCACGCGGCGGTACGGGGCGTGCGCCACGCCCAGGGTGAGTGGCCCGTCCGGCAGCGTCGCGAGCGCGGAGGCCGCGGCATCCATGTCGTCGAGGTCGTGGTGCGCGTCGCCCACGCCGAAGAGGCGGATGCGACTGCCGCGCACGGTGAGGGCGGTCGCCGCGTTGTCGACGCTGCGCCACCCGAGCTCGTCGGTCATGAACGCGTCGAGCGAATCGGTGTCGAGCCGCACCGCCTTCGGTGCGCGCTCGGACGGGCCGCTGAAGTAGCGGAAGGGGTTGCGGGGGCCCGGGCCCCAATAGTCGTTGGAGCCGTGCACGAACACGCCGGGCACGCCCCGCAGCGGCGACAGCGCGTCTCGCACGGCGTCGATGCCGTCGCTGTGGCCCAGGCTGTCGCCCGTGCTGATCACGAGGTCGGGGCGCAGCGCGACCAGCCGCGAGATCCACCGCTGCTTGCGGTGCTGCCACGGCGCCATGTGGATGTCCGAGACGTGCAGGATGCGCACCGGCGCCGACCCGGGATCGAGCAGCCGCAGCACGTGGCGTCGCACCGTGAACAACTGGCGTTCGATGCCCACGCCCCAGACGGCCGCGGCCGCGCCGGTCGCCGCGATGGCGCCCAGCGCGGCCACGCCGCGTGCGGGAGAGCCCACTGTCAGTCGCCCTGGCACTTGCGTGCCTGGTAGTTCACCAGCACCTCGGTGCCCTCGGGCAGCACGCTGCCGGCCTGGGGGGTCGTGCCGGTCGCGCGTCCTGCGCCACCGCCCTCCTTCTGGTCGCACGAACCGCGCTGGGCCTTGAAGCCTGCCGCGGTGATCTTGGCGATGGCGGCCGACACCGACTCGCCCTTGACGTCGGGGATCTCGTTGCCCTTGCCGTTGCTCGGCGAGATCGTCACCGTCGTGCCGCTCGCGAGGCGACCCGGGGGCGGGTTCTGCGACTCGATCACGCCTTCGGGCTGAGTGCCCGGCACGGGGTCTCCGACCACGGGGACGAATCCCGCGCCCCACAGGATGTTCTTCGCCTCATCGACGCTCTTGCCCACCACGTTGGGCAGATCCACGAGGATCTGGCGCGACAGGTTGGGGTCGGGCGGCGGGAACTGGCCGCCGGGGTACTGGGCATTCGCGGCCGCCTGGATGGCCTTGGCCAGGGGGAAGCGGATGTCCTTGATCAGACGCCCGTTCGCCCACGTGGTGAACAGATCGGCCTTGTAGTCGCCGATGCCGTCGTTGTCGGTGTCGATCGAGTTCGCGTTTCCGATCCAGACGAAGGTGGTGGCCTTCGTCGAGCTCTCGACGAGCGCGGTCTGGTCACGCTCGTTGGTTCCGGTCTTGCCGATCAGCGGCGTGCCGTCCCACGTGTTCGCGTTCGCTCCGGTGCCGCCACCCTGCATCACGCCGGAGAGAGCGGCCGCGGCCGTCGCGGCGACCTCCGGTGCGAGCTTCTGCTCGCACGTCGTCTCCGGCACCGGCATCTCCTCGCCGTCCGTGCTGGTGATCTTGTCGATCGCCTTCGGCTGGCACTGGATGCCGTTGTTGGCGATCGTCGCGTAGACCGACGCCATCGCCAGGGGCGCGATGTTGGCCGAGCCCAGCAGGCCGAAGGGACCCACGAATCCGTTCGTGGGGTCCGACAGCTTCTTGCCGTCAGCGGTCGTCACATTGAGCTTGTCGGCGACGCGCATGATGTCGCACAGGTTCAGCTTCGCGCCCATCGCGAGGAAGCCCGAGTTGAGGGAGTCCTTCGTGAAGCGCGCGATGGTGCCGGTGTACCCGCCGACCTTGTTGAAGTTGTCGATCTTGGAGGTCTGGGTGATCGGAGCGCCGTCACAGTGGAAGCCGGTGAACGCCTGGCGGTTGACGCCGTTGAGCACCTCGTTGATCGAGTGGCCCTTCTCGAGCCAGTCGAGCAGCGTGAATACCTTGAACGTCGATCCGAGCGGGAAGCCGGAGGAGCGGCCGTGCGCGTAGTCGGCCGCGTAGACCAGGGACTTCTCGCCGGCCTTCGTCTCGGCCGCCTCGTTGAACTCGGTGTTCTGCACCATCGACAGGATGCGTCCCGTCTCGGGCTGCAGAGAGACGCCGGTCGCGCCGAAGTCCATGCCCTCGATATAGGCGGGCGCCATCTCGCGCATGGCCTGCTCGGCCGGCATCTGCACGTTCAGGTCGAGCGTCGTGTAGACGTGCAGACCGCCGCGGCGCAGCGCCTCGGGACCGTAGTTGGGGTCGTTCTCGATGATGGTCTTGACGTACTGGCAGAAGTACGCCGACCCTCCTGCCTCGCGGCAGCCCTGCTTGCGGGGGTGGATCTCCGGCTCGACGGGAGCGGCGTGCGCCTCCTCGTACTCGGCGTCGGTGATCTTGCCGTCCTGGTGCAGGCGCGTGAGCACGTAGTTGCGGCGATCCTTGGCGGCCGCGTAGCCGTTGGCCTCGCCGTTGTCCTCGCGCTCGGGCTGATCGATGCGGTAGTAGTTCGGGTTCTGCACGATGCCGGCGAGGGTGGCGGCCTGCACGATGGTGAGGTCCTTCGCCGAGACGCCGAAGTAATACTGCGAGGCGGCCTCGATGCCGTACGTCACACCGCCGAAGTTCGCGATGTTGAGGTACCCGAGCAGGATGTCGTTCTTCGAGTACTCCTTCTCGATGGCGATCGCGTACCGCATCTCCTGCAGCTTGCGCTCGTAGCCGTCGATGCCCTCGGCCTGGGTCGCCTCGATCCAGCACGCCTGCAGCTCCTCCGGCGCAGCCTCCTGCTCGCACTGCTGGATCAGCACGTTCTTCACGTACTGCTGGCTGATGGAGGATCCGCCCTGGGTGTCGCCGCCGCTGAAGTTGTTCAGCACGGCGCGGGTGGTGCCGATCAGGTCGACGCCGCCGTGCTCGTAGTACCGCGGGTCCTCACTCGAGAGGATCGAGTCGTACATGACGGTCGCGACCTCGTCGTACTCGACGGGGGTGCGGTTCTGGTCGTAGAACGAGGCCAGCTCGATGTGGCCGTCGCTGTGCGGATCGTCGGCGTAGATGGTCGTCGGCAGCATCGGCTCGTCGACCTTGAGGTAGCTCGGCAGGTTGTCGAACAGCGTGATGGCGCTGGACGCCGCGTACCCCGAGACGGCGATCGCCGGGGTGACCGTGGCGGTGACGAGGACACCCGCGACCGCGCTCAGGCCGACGAGGCCGAGCAGGCCGCCGAGCACACCGCTGGTCGTCCGTTTTCCAAGAGGCATAGGCTGATCGTACGGCGTCAGCCTGAGCGCTTTCCGGATCCCGGGCGCGTCGCGGCGGCGCCCCATCCCGATTCGCGGCGCCCCGGCGCCCCTCCCAGACCCGGAAGGACCGCTCCATGACCACGTGGGAGTACCTCACCACGCCGCTGCTGATCCACAACACGGCGGCCATCCTGAACAATTGGGGCAAGCAGGGGTGGGAGCTCGTGCAGGTCGTTCCGAACAACGAGGGCGGCCTCGTGGCCTACCTCAAGCGACCGGTGGGCGGCGGCGCCGCCAACACGGGTCTCGGACACGCCGCCGAGGCCGCCAAGCAGTTCGAGGGCGGTGCGCAGTGAGCGTCTCGCAGCGGCTGGACGCGCTCGGCATCGAGCTGCCGAGCGTCGTGCCGCCGGTGGCGGCCTACATCCCGGCGAAGGCCCATGGCGAGGTCGTGCAGACCTCGGGCCAGCTGCCCATGGTCGCGGGTGCGCTGCCGGCGACCGGCAAGGTCGGCGCCGAGGTGTCGCCCGAGGACGCCGCGGGCCTCGCGCGCACGTGCGCGCTGAACGCGATCGCTGCGGCGGCCGCCGCGGTGGGCGGCGTGGACCGGCTGACGGGTGTTCTGAAGGTGACGGGCTTCGTGGCATCCGACCCGTCCTTCACCGGCCAGCCCGCCGTGATCAACGGCGCCAGCGAGGTGCTGGGTGAGATCTTCGGAGAGGATGGCCGGCACTCGCGCTCGGCCGTGGGCGTGGCCGTGCTGCCGCTCGACGCGCCCGTCGAGGTCGAGGTCGCGTTCACCTTCGCCTGACCGACACGACGTCGCGTGGGCGACACGTGGCGCGATCGGCGGGGTCGCCTGATCGACATGACCGAGGCGCCGTGCGGCTGTTCCGCACGGCGCCTCGGTCGTCTTCCGGCCTTGTCGTCTGCTATTTCACCTGGGCGCTGATCACGCTCATCACCGCGGTGTCGGCGAGGGTCGTGGTGTCGCCCACCTCGCGGCCTTCGGCGACGTCGCGCAGAAGCCGGCGCATGATCTTGCCCGATCGTGTCTTGGGCAGCTCTCCCACGATGTAGACGTCGCGGGGGCGGGCGATCGGGCCGATCTGCTCGCTCACCCACGCCCGCAGCTGGTTGGCGAGGCCTTCGGGGCTGTGCTTGGCGAGGTAGCTCTCCTTGAGGATGACGAACGCCACGACCGCCTGACCGGTGGTCTCGTCCGATGCCCCCACCACGGCGGCCTCGGCCGTGGCCTCGTGAGCGACGAGCGACGACTCGATCTCGGCGGTCGACAGGCGGTGGCCCGACACGTTCATGACGTCGTCGACGCGGCCCAGCAGCCAGATGTCGCCGTCCTCGTCGAGGCGTGCGCCGTCGCCCGCGAAGTAGTAGCCCTGCTTCTCGAACTTCTCCCAGTAGGTCTCCTTGAACCGCTCGGGGTCGCCCCAGATGCCGCGCAGCATGCTGGGCCACGGCTCGGTGATCACGAGCAGCCCGCCGGCGTCGTTGCCGACGGACTCGCCGGCCTCGGTCACCACGCCGATGGAGATGCCCGGCAGCGCGACCTGCGCCGACCCGGGCTTGGTCTCGGTCACGCCCGGCAGGGCCGACACCATGATCGCGCCGGTCTCCGTCTGCCACCACGTGTCGACGATGGGCGCCTTGTCGGCCCCGATCACGTCGCGGTACCACATCCACGCCTCGGGGTTGATGGGCTCGCCCACCGATCCCAGCACGCGCAGCGACGACAGATCGCGCGCCTGCGGGATCTGTCGTCCCTGCTTCATGAACCCCCGGATGGCCGTGGGAGCGGTGTAGAAGATCGTCACGCCGTACTTCTCGATCACGTCCCACCAGCGCCCCGGCTGCGGGTGCTCGGGCGTGCCATCGTACAGCACCTGCGTCGCGCCGTTGGCGAGCGGGCCGTAGACGACGTACGAGTGGCCGGTGATCCATCCGATGTCGGCCGTGCACCAGTACACGTCGGTCTCGGGGTGCAGGTCGAACACGTTGCGGTGCGTGAACGCGGCCTGCGTCAGGTAGCCGCCCGACGTGTGCAGGATGCCCTTGGGCTTTCCGGTCGTGCCGGACGTGTACAGGATGAACAGCGGGTTCTCGGCCTCGAATGCCTGCGCCTCGTGATCGGCCGAGGCCTGCGGCACGACGTCGTGGTACCAGAGGTCGCGCCCGGAGGTCCAGTCGACCTCGTTGTCGCCGCGCTTGACGACCAGGACGTGCTCGACGGTCTCCTGCTCGCCCTGGCCGTTGCGGTCGGCGAGGGCCTGGTCGACGGCCGGCTTGAGGGGCGAGACCTTCCCCTTGCGCCAGCCGCCGTCGGCCGTGATCACGAGCTTCGCGCCGGCGTCGTCGATGCGCGAGCGCAGGCTGTCGGCGCTGAAGCCGCCGAAGATGACCGAGTGGATCGCGCCCACGCGCGCCACGGCGAGCATCGAGGCGACGGCCTCGGGGATCATCGGCAGGTAGATGGCGACCCGGTCGCCCTGGGCCACACCGAGGTCGGTGAGCACGTTCGCGAGGCGCTTGACCTCGTCGGTCAGCTCGGCGTACGTGATGCGGCGCTCGTCGCCCGGCTCGCCCTCCCACAGCAGTGCGACGCGGTCGCCGTTGCCCGCCTCGACGTGGCGGTCGAGGCAGTTGTAGGCCACGTTGAGCTCGCCGTCGGCGAACCACTTGGCGAACGGCGGGTTCGACCAGTCGAGCACCTCCGTGAAGGGCTTGTGCCAGTGCAGCAGCTGTCGCGACTGGTCGGCCCAGAAGCCTTCGCGGTCGGCCTCCGCCTTCTCGTAGAGGTCGGCGCCGGCGACGGCGTTCGCCGCGAACTCGGGAGAGGGGGCGAAGCGCCGGTTCTCGTTCAGAAGGTGGTCGATCTGGCTGCTCGTGCTGCTTCCGCTCATCACCGTTGTGCGCTCCTTTGCGACATCGTCTCGTGCTGGCGCACCGGGATAGCGAGCGTGCGCCTTCAGTGAATGTACGCGCCGCCCCCGACGGGTCGATACCGCCGAAAGGGAGTAGCCGGCTGCAATAATTCCGCGACAGTCAAGTAGTTAGGTTACGGTGTATCTAGCTAAGCGAGGTAAGCCGGAGGGCTGAATGATCCACGAGGCTGAGCAGGTCGTGCTGCTCGACCAGCAGGGCAGGGCGTGCGGCACGGCTGAGAAGGCCACCGTCCACGGTGCGGACACGCCCCTCCATCTCGCCTTCTCCTGCCATGTGCTCGACACGTCGGGGAGGGTCCTGCTCACCCGGAGGTCGCTGACGAAGCGCGCGTGGCCGGGAACGTGGACGAACGCCTTCTGCGGTCATCCGGCCCCGGCCGAGCCGGTCGCGGAAGCGGTGCGGCGTCGCGCCGGGCAGGAGCTGCGGTTGTCGCTCGACCGGATCGAGCCGGTGCTGCCGGACTTTCGATATCGCGCGGTGGACGCGGCGGGGATCGTGGAGAACGAGGTCTGCCCCGTCTACATGGCCGAGGCGGGGCACGAGCCCGAGCCTGATCCGACCGAGACGATGGAACACCGCTGGGTTGAGCCCGAGCGCCTGGCCGAGGCGCTCAACAGCGCGCCCTGGGCCTTCAGCCCGTGGCTCGTGCTGCAGGCGCGGCGGATGTCGGACGGCGGCGTCGTGCGCCCATCGGCCTGGAAGCGGCGAGCGCGATGACGACGGGACCGCGATGAGGACGGGAGAGGGACGGGCCGCCGTCGCAGACTGCGATGCTCTGCTCGAGGAGTTCTTCGCGGAGCGGATCGCGAGCGCGGCGCGTCTCGATCCGTCGTACGAGGCCCTGTGGAGCGCCCTGGCCGAGTCGATGCGTGGCGGAAAGCGCCTGCGCCCGCGCCTGCTCCTGGCCGCGCACGGAGCCCTCGGCGGAGTGGAGGGAACGGCCGAGGTGCACGCGGCGGCGGCATTCGAGCTGCTGCACACGGCACTGCTGGTGCATGACGACGTCCTGGATGGCGATGTGATGCGGCGGGGCCGCCCCAACCTCCCGGGTCGGTTCACGGACCATGGACGGGAGCGGGGACTGTCCGAGAGGTCGGCAAGGGCGTGGGGACGGGCCTCCGGCGTGCTCGCGGGCGACCTGCTGCTCAGCGCGGTCTATGCCTTCGTGGGGCGCGTCGCGTCGCCGGCGCGGCCGGCGCTGCACGCGATCATCGACGAGTGCCTGTTCGTCACGGCGGCCGGCGAGCACGCCGACATCAGCTTCGGCCTT
Source organism: Microbacterium sp. NPDC096154 (assembly GCF_040302945.1). Lineage (NCBI taxonomy): Bacteria > Bacillati > Actinomycetota > Actinomycetes > Micrococcales > Microbacteriaceae > Microbacterium > Microbacterium sp. NPDC096154. The sequence continues at coordinate 144,390 of NZ_JBEOSM010000002.1, read as the reverse complement.
GGAGTGCGTCCGGCGCGGGAGGCCGACATCGTCCGGATGATGCGGCACAAGACGGCGATCTACTCGTTCGCGGCTCCCCTGCGTGCGGGGGCAGTGCTCGCGGGAGCGAGCGAGGGCTCACAGGACGCGCTCTCGCGCATCGGGGAGCAGCTCGGCCTGCTGTACCAGCTGCGGGACGACATGCTCGGCGTCTTCGGCGACGAACGTCACACCGGGAAGTCGATCGAGGGAGACCTGCGTGAGGGGAAGCGGACTCTCCTCGTCGCTCTGGCGGAGGGCCACCCGCAGTGGCTCGCCGTCCGGCATCTGTTCGGCAGTGAGACGCTCGACCGAGAGGGCGCCGCGCGACTGCGGGACGCGCTCGTCTCCTCGGGGGCGCGCGACCGGGCGGAGACGCTGATCCGGCGGCAGCGCGAACAGCTCTCCCGGCGGATCGAGGTCGCGCCGCTGCCGCTCGCGCTGCGTGAGCACCTCGCGGTGCTCGCAGACACCTGCGTGGAGCGGGTGGCATGAGCGCTCCCTCCGGGCTCGAGCTCTACACGCGCACGGCACGCGAGGCCGCGGCGCGTGTCATCCGCGCGTACTCCACGTCGTTCGCGGCCGCGAGCCGGATGCTCTCGCCGCCGGTCAGAGCGCACGTCGCCGCCATCTACGCGCTCGTGCGCGTCGCGGACGAGATCGTGGACGGGCCTGCAGCCGAGGCCGGCATCGACACCGTCCAGCGCGCACGCATCCTCGACGAGCTGGAAGCGGAGACGCTCGCGGCGATGCGTCGTGGCTTCAGCGCCGATCTCGTCGTGCACGCCTTCGCGATCACGGCACGCGAGGCCGGCATCGGGGAGGCGCTGGTGAGGCCCTTCTTCGCCTCCATGCGCATGGATGCGGTCGGCGTGGGTTCCTTCGATGCGGCGGCCTATCGCGCCTACATCCACGGGTCGGCGGAGGTCGTCGGCTCGATGTGCCTGCGGGCCTTCCTCACCGCCGCGCCGGGGACCGACGCCGACGCCGACCTCGAAGAGGGCGCCCGTCGCCTGGGCGCAGCGTTCCAGAAGGTCAACTTCCTGCGCGATGTGGGCGACGATCACGGCCGACTCGGTCGCTCCTACTTCCCGGGTGTCGAGCCCCAGGCGCTCGGGGAAGGGGACAAGCTGGCCATCATCGAGGACATCGAAGAGGATCTGCGAGTGGCGCGCGCCGTGATCCCGCGGCTGCCCGCGGACGCGCGCAGGGCGACGACAGCCGCGGCCGACCTGTTCGCGGCGCTCGCCGCGCGGCTGCGGGAGACGCCGGCACACGACCTGACGGTGCGACGAGTCTCGGTGCCCACGGCGGTGAAGGCACGCATCGTGGCGCGCGCCCTGATCGCCGGACGAGGGCGGGCACGGCCGTGACCGCCCACCGTGACCGCGCGATCGTGATCGGCGGGGGGATCTCGGGCCTTGCCACAGCGGCTCTGATGGCGCGAGAGGGGCTGGAGGTCACTCTCCTCGAGGCGCGCGAGGAGCTCGGCGGGCGCGCCGGGCGGTGGCACGCGGACGGCTTCACATTCGACACGGGACCGTCGTGGTACCTGATGCCCGAGGTGTTCGACCACTTCTTCCGCCTGCTCGGAACGTCCTCGCAGGAGCAACTGGACCTCGTGCGGCTCGATCCCGCATACCGCGTGTACTTCGAAGGGGACCCGCAGCCGTTCACGCTCCCCGCGGACGACGCCGCGGGAGCGCTGCGAGCGCTCGATGTCGCGGCCTCGGCGCGTCTCGACGACTACCTCGCGTCCGCGAGGCAGACGTACGAGCTTGCCACGGAGCGTTTCCTCTACAGCACCTTCGCCTCGCTCGCCCCGCTCATGAGCGGCGACATGGTCCCGCGCCTGCCGCGCCTCGGCCGGCTGCTCGCGGAGCCGCTCGACCGGTTCATCCGGCGTCACAGCTCGGATCCGCGGGTGCAGCAGGTGCTCGGCTATCCGGCCGTGTTCCTCGGCACGTCGCCTGCGGCGGCGCCGAGCATGTACCACCTGATGAGCCACCTCGACTTCGGCCAGGGCGTGCTCTACCCGCGCGGAGGCTTCGGCGCGGTGATCGACGCCATCGCCGGCCTCGCCGAGGCGCAGGGCACGCGGCTTCGCACCGGCAGCCGTGTGCGACGCATCGTGGTCGAGCGCGGGCGGGTGACCGGCGTCGAGGCGGCGCTGGCAGAGGGGGGAGTACAGCACATCCCGGCCGATGTCGTGGTGTCGGCCGCCGACCTCCACACCACCGAGCACGCGCTGCTGGCTCCGGAGCACCGCAGTCATCCGGCCTCCTGGTGGGCGCGGCGCAACCCTGGCCCGGGGGCGGTGCTCGCGCTGCTGGGGGTGCGAGGCGAGCTGCCCGAGCTGGCTCACCACACGCTGTTCTTCGCCGAGAGGTGGGAGGAGGGGTTTGAGGCCATCTACGGCGCCGACAAGCGGATCCCCGACCCCGCTTCGCTCTATGTCTGCCGTCCCAGCGCGACCGACGACGTCGCGCCGCCGGGGCACGAGAACCTCTTCGTGCTCGTACCGGTGCCCGCCGATCCCACGATCGGCGCCGGCGGCACGGACGGCCGCGGTGCGCCGGCGGTCGAGCGCACGGTCGACGCGGCGATCGCGCAGATCGGGGAGTGGGCGGGCATTCCCGATCTGAACGAGCGCGTCGTGGTGCGGCGCAGCATCGGGCCGGCCGACTTCGAGAGGGAATACGGCGCGTGGCAGGGTGGCGCCCTGGGACCCGCGCACACCCTCCGTCAAAGCGCGTTCCTGCGCGCCTCAAATGCCTCCTCGCGCGTTCGAGGCCTCCTGCATGCGGGTGCGACCACCATCCCGGGCATCGGCCTTCCGATGTGCCTGATCAGTGCCGAACTCGTCGTGAAGCGCCTGCGAGGGGATCGCAGCGCCGGGCCGCTGGCGGAACCGCTGTGAGTGCGGCCTACCTCCTGGTCCTGGTGGCGTCGCTGGGATGCGTCGTGCTGATCGACATGCGGTTTCGGCTCTTCCTCGGTCGAGCTCCGCGTCGCGCTGCGGCGGTGCTGGCGATCGGGCTGGCCTTCTTCCTCGCTTGGGACCTGGCTGGCGTCGGCCTGGGCATCTTCTTCCGCGGCGAGACGGAGTGGATGACCGGCATCCTGCTCGCTCCGGAGCTGCCCCTCGAGGAGCCGGTCTTCCTCCTGTTCCTCTCCGAGCTCACCATGGTGCTCGTGACGGGTGCGCAGCGGATGCTGGAACGGAGAGAGGGCGCACGATGACCTACGTCCTCCTGTGCGCGGTGTTCCTCGCGATCTCCATCGGGGTCGCGGCGGCGTCGCGATGGCGCGCCGGGGGCGCGGCGTCGCGTCGCCGCGTGCGGCCGGCGGCGCTGATCCTCGCCGGCGCCGTTCTGCTGGTGCTGACGGCAGTGTTCGACAACGTGATGATCGCCGCCGGGCTCTTCGCCTACGCCGATGACCGCGTGAGCGGGCTCGCCATCGGGCGCGCCCCGATCGAGGACTTCGCCTACCCGCTTGCGGCCGTCATCCTGCTGCCCGCATTGTGGATGCTGCTGGAGCGGCGGCATGATCCGTGATCTGCTCGCGGTGTCCCGTCCGCTGAGCTGGGTAAACACCGCTTATCCGTTCGCGGTGGCCTATCTGCTCACGGCCCGTGACATCGACGTCGCCCTGGTGGTCGGGACGCTGTTCTTCCTGGTGCCGTACAACCTCGCGATGTACGGCGTGAACGACGTGTTCGACTACGCCTCGGATCTCGCGAACCCACGCAAGGGCGGGGTCGAAGGGGCGCTGATCTCGCCCGCGCGGCACCGTGCGGTGCTCGTGGCGGCCGCCGCCGTCAGCGCGCCGTTCGTGGCGGTGCTGCTGGCGCTCGGCGGTCCGGCGTCGTGGCTGGTGCTGGCCGTCAGCATCTTCGCCGTGGTCGCGTACTCGGCGCCCCCGTTCCGCTTCAAGGAGATCCCCTTCCTTGATTCGGTCACGTCCAGCACCCACTTCGTGAGTCCCGCCCTGTACGGCATCGCGCTGGCGGGGGGTGCGCTCGACGCGCCCGCGGCGGTCGTGCTCGGCGCGTTCTTCCTGTGGGGCGTGGCGAGTCACGCCTTCGGAGCCGTGCAGGATGTGGTGCCCGACCGCGCGGCCGGCATCGGCTCCATCGCGACCGCCCTCGGTGCTGCGGCCACGGTGCGCGTCGCTCTCGGCGCGTGGTTCGCGGCGGGTCTGCTGATGACCGCGGCGGGGCCGCCGGCCGCGTGGGCGGCCGTGCTCGCCGTGCCGTATCTGGCGATGGCGGCGCCGTACGTGCGGGTGTCGGATGCCGATTCGGCGCGGGCCAACCGCGGGTGGCGGCACTTCCTGTGGATCAACTACGGCTGCGGGGCGGCCGTGACGGTGCTGCTGATCGCGACCGCTCTGCGCTGACCTCTGACGAGCGCGGCATCGCCGGCCGGTCACCGCCGGCGCCCCATCGTCCACAGCCTTCGATGAGACGGCGTTGTTCGCGCCCGCGGCGTTCGGCGTTCGCAGGGCGGGTCGCCCTTCCTACCGTCGATGGCATGGCCGAACCCTTCGTCGTGAAGCCCCGTACCGGCCGCGCCGCGGTCGGTGGCGCGGTCGGCGGCGGGCGCGAGCGCGCTCCCGCTCCGGCACCCGCGGGCGGCGACCTCGGGGCGCTGGCCCCCTATGTGGGCGACCCGCGGGTGACCGATGTCTTCGTCAACGGCGCGGCCGGCCTGTTCGTGGATCGCGGCGACGGCCCGCGCCAGGACCCGGGTTGGCGGGCCTCCGAACGTGAGGTGCGCGACCTCGCGACGGCGCTCATCGCGCGTGGCGGGCGGCACATCGACGACGCCACCCCGTGCGTCGACGTGCGGTTGCCGGGAGGCATCCGCGTGCACGCCGTGCTGCCCCCGATCGCGACGGGCGGCACGGCGCTGTCGATCCGCATCCCTCGCATCCGTGGTGCCGACCTCGACGCGCTGCACCGCGGCGGCTCGTTCGGCGAGGACGTGCGTCGATGGCTGGCGCAGATCGTGCGCGATCGTGAGAACCTGCTCATCACCGGAGCGGCCGGCACCGGGAAGACGACGCTGCTGGGCGCGCTGCTGGCGCACGCCCCCGAGCACGAGCGCATCGTCACGTCGAGGACGTCGCCGAGCTGCGCATCCCGCACCCGCACCACGTCTCCCTCGAGGCGCGGCAGCCGAACCTCGAGGGAGCGGGCGGCGTCGGCCTGGCCCAGCTCGTGCGCGAGGCGCTGCGGATGCGGCCCGACCGCATCGTCGTGGGGGAATGCCGCGGGGAAGAGGTGCGCGAGCTGCTCACGGCCCTCAACACGGGGCACGACGGCGGCGCGGGAACGCTCCATGCGAGCGGCCTGGCGGAGGTTCCTGCCCGACTCGAGGCCCTCGGCGCGCTCGCCGGAATGGACGACCACGCCGTGGCCCGGCAGGTCTGCAGTGCGCTCGCCTTCGTCCTGCACCTCGAGCGGCGGCCGGACGGCACACGCCGCCTCGCGAGCGTCGGTCGGTTCACCGAGGCCGGCGGACGGCTCCGGATCGAGGAGGTCGCACCGTGGCTCGATTGAGGACGACCCCGCAGGATGCCGCGCTCGCCGCGGGGGCGACGGTGCTGAAGCTCGCCGTGCTGCTGCAGGCCGGCGCCACGCCTTCAGCGGCGTGGCGGCACCTGGCGGCGGCGGGGGATGCGGCCGCTGAGCGCATCGTGGCCCGCGTGGTGGACGGCCAGGGACTGACCGAGGCGATCGAGGCCGAGGGCCGGGATGCCGGTGGCGAGGTGTGGCGAGACATCGCGGCTGCGTGGGAGATCTCGGCGACGGTCGGCGCGCCGCTGGCCGACTGCCTGCGGGCGACGGCGGCGGCCTTGCGCGATGCGTGCGAGGCGCAGGATGACGTGCGCATCGCCCTGGCGGAGCCGACGGGCACCGCGCGCCTCATGACCTGGATGCCGCTCGGCGGACTGCTGATCGGCGCCGCGCTCGGATTCGACGTGCTCGGGATGCTGTTCACCACTCCCGCCGGCGCCGTCTGCCTCGTCGCGGGACTCGCGCTCCTGGTCGTCGCGCGGGTCTGGACCCGCCGTCTCGTGCGTGCCGCGCAGCCGCCGCCCGGCACACCGGGCATGCATGCCGAGCTCACGGCCATCGCGCTGAGCGGCGGCGCGTCGATCGAACGCGCCGACCGGCTCGTCGCGCAGGCCCCTGGCGGGCCGCGATCCGGCGCCGACGGCACCGCCGCGGTGCTGAGGCTCTCGCGCGACGCCGGGGTGCCCGGGGTGGAGCTGCTGCGGGCGGCCGCCGCCCAGGAGCGTCAGGCCGCCCGTACCGAAGGGCGGTTGCGGGCCGCCCGCCTCGGCTCCCGGCTCCTGCTGCCGCTCGGCGCCTGCACGCTGCCGGCCTTCCTGTGCCTCGGCGTCGCCCCCATGCTGCTCGGCGTGCTCAGCGCCACACCGCTCCCGGCATTCGCCGGGTAATCCCAGAACACCCTCCAGAGAAAGAAGGAATCATGTCCCATCCACAGCCTCTCGGCCCGGCACCTCGCCGGATCGACGACCTGCTCGCCGACGAGGCGGGCGCCTCCACCGCCGAGTACGCGATCGTCACGATGGGAGCGGTGGCGCTCGCCGGCATCCTCGTCGCGATCCTGCGTTCCGGCGAGGTGCGCGAGATCCTCACCGATCTCGTGCGCAGGGCGTTGACGGTCGCGTGAATCGGCGCGTCGCCCAGCTGCGCGGCGCTCTGACACAGGGCGGGCAGCACGATGAGCGGGGTTCGGCGGCAGCCGAGCTCGCGGTCGCGCTGCCCGCCGTCGTGATCGTCGTCGCCCTCGGTATGGGCGGCCTGCTCGCGGCGTCCACGCAGGTGCGGCTGCAGGATGTCGCCGCCGACGCCGCGCGCATCGTCGCGCGGGGCGAGGCGGAGGAGCGGGCGGCCGGCGTCGTCGCCCAGGTGCCGGGCGCCGCGTCCGACGTCTCCTGGCGCGGCGAGCTCGTCTGCGTCGTGGCGAGCGCTGAGGCACGCGTCGCGGGGGTCGCTGTGCCGCTGCGCGCGGAAGCCTGCGCGCTGGGCGGAGGGCGGTGACGGCATGGCGGGTTCGATCATCGCCGCGGGAGTCGCGGGCGCCGCAGCGGTGCTCGCGCTCGGGCTGACGGCCGCGGGCGGCGCCGCGGTCGAGAGCCAGCGCATCGCCGCGGTGGCCGACGCGGCCGCACTCGCCGCCGCAGACGCGGCCAGCGGCGCGGTGGCGGGCGAACCGTGCGCTCGCGCGACGGAGGTCGCCGGCGCGCAGCGGGCGTCCGTCACGTTGTGCGCGCTCGACGGTCTTGTCGCGACGGTCACGGTCGGCGCGAGGTACGCGGGGCTTCCCGTCTCGGCGACCGCCCGAGCGGGTCCGCCGCCCGTCTCGTGGTGATCCGCCCAGCGAGGCAGGGGGGGCGCCGGCGGCGCGGCGGCCGGTGCCCTGGGACGGCGCACAGCGCACGGTATGTAATGTGTGCAACGACGAAAGGACATCCGTTGTCATCAGGCAAGAAGCTCGTCATCGTCGAGTCCCCGACGAAGATGAGGTCGATCCAGGGGTACCTCGGCGACGAATACGAGGTGCTGAGCTCGGTGGGTCACATCCGCGACCTCGCCGACAAGCGTGACATCCCCGAGAAGGATCGCGCCGCGTACGGCAAGTACTCGATCGACATCGACAACGGCTTCGACCCCTATTACGTCGTCAGCGACCGCAAGACCAAGACGGTCTCTGAGCTCAAGCGCGCCCTCAAGAACGCCTCCGAGGTCCTGCTCGCGACCGATGAGGACCGCGAGGGCGAGGCCATCGCGTGGCACCTGCTCGAGACGCTCAAGCCGAAGGTGCCCGTCAAGCGCATGGTGTTCCACGAGATCACCAAGGACGCGATCCGTGCCGCGGTCGACCGCACGCGCGAGCTCGACCTCGCGCTCGTCGACGCGCAGGAGACCCGTCGCATCCTGGACCGCCTGTACGGGTGGGATGTCTCCCCGGTGCTGTGGCGCAAGGTCGGCACGGGCGCGAGCGGCCAGGCGCTGAGCGCCGGTCGCGTGCAGTCCGCCGCGACCCGGCTCATCGTCGACCGGGAGCGCGAGCGCATGGCGTTCGTCTCGGCCGATTACTGGAGCATCCAGGCGACCGCCGCGCGCGAGGCCGAGGGGTTCTCGGTGCGTCTGGTGCGTCTCGACGGAGCCCCCCTCGCCACGGGTCGCGACTTCGACGACCGCGGTCAGCTCAAGCGCGCCGTCGTCGTGCTCGACGAGAAGGGCGCTGCGGCGCTGGCCACCGCGATCGACGCCTCCGGCGAGGCCCGCGTCACCAAGGTCGAGGCCAAGCCCGGCAAGCGCCGTCCCTACGCGCCGTTCACGACCTCGACGCTGCAGCAGGAGGCCGGCCGCAAGCTCTCGATGTCGGCGAAGACCACGATGTCGGTCGCCCAGAGCCTCTACGAGCGTGGCTACATCACCTATATGCGCACCGACTCGACCAACCTGAGCGCGCAGGCCGTCACGGCGGCGCGCGAGCAGGCCGTCGCGCTGTACGGCGAGAAGGCGGTGCCGCTCAAGCCGCGGGTCTACGCGTCGAAGAGCAAGAACGCGCAGGAGGCGCACGAGGCCATCCGCCCCTCGGGTGAGCAGTTCCGCACGCCCAAGCAGGTCGCGGGCGAGCTGGGCCGCGACGAGCTGCGGATGTACGAGCTGATCTGGAAGCGCACGGTCGCCAGCCAGATGGCCGACGCGGAGTTCGAGACCACGACCGTCACGCTCGAGGCGCACGCCGACGGCAGGACGGCGGAGTTCACGGCATCCGGCACGGTCTACACGTTCAAGGGCTTCCTCGACGCGTACGAGGAGGGGCGCGACGAGCGCCGTCGCGACGCCGACGAGGTCGAGAACCAGTCGCTGCCGCAGGTCGCCAGCGGCGACCGGCTGGCCCTGCGCGATGCGGAGGCCAAGGGCCACTCGACCACACCGCCGCCGCGCTACACCGAGGCGAGCTTGGTCAAGGCGCTCGAGGAGAAGGGCATCGGCCGCCCGTCGACCTTCGCGAGCATCATCGGCGTGATCCTCGACCGCGGCTACGCGACCAAGCGCGGTCAGGCGCTGGTGCCCTCGTGGCTGGCCTTCAGCGTGGTGCGGCTGCTCGAGCAGCACTTCGGCTCCCTCGTCGACTACGACTTCACCGCGGCGCTCGAGGACGACCTCGACGCGATCGCGCGAGGCGAGCAGAAGCGCGTGGAGTGGCTGCGCTCGTTCTACTTCGGATCCGGCGAGCATCCGGGCCTGCGCAACATCGTCGACAACCTCGGCGAGATCGATGCCCGCGCCCTCAACGCGACGCCGCTCACCGACACCGCCACGCTGCGCTTCGGCAAGTACGGCCCCTACATCGAGGTGGCCGATCCTGAGGCCCCCGAGGCCAAGCCGCGCATCGTCAACGTGCCCGAGGATCTCGCGCCGGACGAGCTCACCGCCGCGAAGGTGCAGGAGCTGATCGACGCCCCCGTCGCCGGCGACCGCGTGCTGGGCGAGAATCCCGAGAACGGCAAGCTGATCGTCGTCAAGGACGGCCGCTTCGGGCCCTACGTGCAGGAGCAGGATCCGGTGGATCCGGATGCGGTCGACGCGACCACGGGCGAGGTGGCGGAGGAGGCGCCGAAGAAGCGGGGTGCCAAGAAGGCCGCAGCCCCCAAGCCGCGCACGGCGTCGGTGTTCAAGTCGATGTCGCCGGAGACGATCGACCTCGACACGGCGCTCAAGCTGCTGTCCCTGCCCCGGGTGGTGGGAACCGACCCGGAGTCGGGCGAGCCGATCACGGCGCAGAACGGCCGCTTCGGGCCGTACCTGAAGAAAGGCACCGACTCGCGCTCGCTCGAGAGCGAGAGCCAGATCTTCGACGTGACGCTCGAGCAGGCGCTGGAGCTCTACGCGCAGCCCAAGTACGGCGCGCGTCGTGCGTCGAGCGCGCTCAAGGAGTTCGACGCCGACCCCGTCAGCGGCAAGCCGATCCGCGTCCGCGACGGCCGCTTCGGACCGTACGTCACCGACGGCGAGACCAACGTCACGATCCCGCGCGGCACGAGCATCGACGACATCACGTTCGAACGCGCTGCCGAGATGCTCGCCGAGAAGCGCGCCAAGGGTCCCGCCCCGAAGCGCGGCCGCGCCGCGGCCAAGACGACCGCGGCCAAGACGACCGCGGCCAAGACGACCGCCAGCAAGACCGCCTCCGCCAAGAAGGCGCCTGCGAAGAAGACGGCGACCAAGGCGGCGACCACGACCGTCTCGGCGTCGCGCTCCGAGGCTGCCAAGAAGGCGGCGGCGACCCGCGCGGCCAACAGGGCCGCGAAGGCCGCGGGAGAGCAGTGACCGGATCGGGCCTCTGGGTCACGTTCGAGGGCGGCGACGGGTCGGGGAAGACCACGCAGGCGCGACTGCTGCAGGAGTGGATCGAGAGCACCGGCCGAACGGTCGTGCGCACGCGTGAGCCCGGCGGCACCGAGGTCGGGCGCACGCTGCGCGAGCTCGTGCTGCATCATCGCGCGGCCGACGGAACGAGCGACATCGGCCCGCGTGCCGAGGCGCTGCTGTTCGCGGCCGACCGCGCACATCACGTGGCGTCGCTGGTGCGTCCCGCGCTCGACCGCGGCGAGGTGGTCATCCAGGATCGCTATCTCGACTCGTCCGTCGCGTATCAGGGCGCCGGTCGCGTGCTGGATGCCCGGGAGGTGCGCGAGCTGTCGCTGTGGGCCACCGACGGCGCGCTGCCGGATGTCACGGTGCTGCTGGATCTGGATCCCTCGGCGGCCCGCGCGCGTCTCGAGGCCGACGACAAGCCGTTCGACCGGCTCGAGGCCCAGAAGGACGAGTTCCACGCGCGGGTGCGGGAGGCATTCCTCGCGCTTGCGGCCGCCGAGGCCGACCGCTTCCTGGTGCTCGACGCCACGCGTCCCGTCGACGATCTGGCGGCGGACATCCGGGCCCACGTCGCCCCGCGCCTGTGACCGCACCCCGCAGCCGTGTCGGCGCGCCGGGCTAGGGTGGATCGCATGACCATCGCCCCCGCCGCTGCGTTGCCGTGGGGCGAGGTGTGGGGGCAGGACGCCGCCGTCGAGACCCTGCGGGCGGCGGCCGCCGACCCCGCAGCCCTGGCGCACGCGTGGTTGATCACGGGGCCGCCCGGCTCGGGGCGGGCGCCGCTGGCACTCGCCTTCGCCGCGGCGCTGATCGCGCAGGATGCCGGTGACGAGCACACCATGCGCCAGGTGCTGGCGCGCACGCACCCGGACCTCACGGCGCTGCGCACCGAGGGCAGCATCATCAAGATCGACGACGCGCGCGCCATGGCGACGCGCTCGTACCTCGCGCCGTCGGCGGGGCGCTACCGCGTCATGGTGATGGAGGACGCCGACAGGATGACCGAGCGCACGTCCAACGTGCTGCTCAAGGCCCTCGAGGAGCCCCCCGAGCGCACCGTGTGGATCCTCTGCGCGCCCAGCGATGCCGACCTGCTGCCGACCATCCGGTCGCGCGTGCGCGTGCTGCGGCTGCGCGAACCGGAGGTCGACCAGGTGGCGCAGCTCATCGTGGCGCGCACGGGCGTCGACGCGGCGGTCGCCGAGCAGGCGGCTCGGCACGCGCAGCGCCACATCGGCATGGCCCAGCGCCTCGCCACCGACCAGGCGTCGCGGGAGCGCCGCGACGAGACGCTGCGCGCCGTGCTGCGCGTGCGCGGCATCTCGGATGTGGTCGAGGTCGCGGCTCAGATCGTGGCGGCCGCGACCGACGACGCCAAGGCGCTCACGGCGGAGCGGGACGAAGCCGAGCGTGCCTCGCTGCTGCGCACCGTCGGCATCGCCGACGGTGCGCGCATCCCGCCCGCGGTGCGCTCGCAGCTGACCGCGCTCGAGGACGATCAGAAGCGCCGCGCGACCCGCAGCCTGCGCGACGGTCTCGATCGCGTGCTGACCGATCTGCAGTCTCTGTTCCGCGACGTGGTGATGCTGCAGTTCCGCCGCGAGGGCGACACGATCAACCTCGAGCTGATCGACGACCTGCGCGAGCTCGCGGCGAAGTGGCCGGCCGACCGCACCCTCACCGTCCTGGATCACATCGCCGAGACGCGCGAGGCGCTCGAGCAGAACGTGCAGCCCACGCTCGCGCTCGAGTCGCTTCTCGTGACCGTCGTCAGCGGCCGGAAGCCCTGACCGCATCCGCCGCGTCCTGGTTTCCTCAGCCGTCGCCCCTCAGCCCCCCGGAGAGAAGAACGCGTGACCCGCATCCGTCGTCTGCTCGCACCCGTCGCCCTCATGGTCGTGGCCGCGACGGCCCTGTCGGGCTGCCTGTACTCGCAGATCCCCGCCGCTCCCACCGAGCGTCCGAGCGCCTCGCGCACGCCCGACCCCACCATCGGCGCCGAGCTGAGCCGGTTCTACGAGCAGGATGTGCAGTGGTCGCAGGATGGCGCCCTCGAGACCGCCACCGTCACGGCCCCCCTCGACTGGAACGAGCCCGATGCGGGCGAGATCGAACTCGCCGTGGTGCGCCAGCAGGCGACGGGCGGCGAGCCGATGGGGTCGCTGCTGCTGAACCCGGGCGGGCCCGGAGGCAGCGGCTTCGATTTCGTGGCCCAGTCGGTGGACTTCGCGGTGAGCGAGCGGCTGCAGGAACGGTACGACATCGTCGGCTTCGACCCGCGGGGCGTGGGCCGCTCGAGCTCGGTGCACTGCCTCGACACGGCCGCGATGGACGAGTACCTCTACGGGCTCCCCGAGCACGAGCGCGGCACGCCGGAATGGGAAGAGGAGCTCACCGCCGAGAACCGCGCGTTCGCGGAGGCCTGTGAGGCGAACAGTGCCGGCATCCTGCCCTTCATCACGACGGAGCAGGCGGCGCGCGACATGGATCTGCTGCGCGGGGTACTGGGCGACGACAAGCTGACGTACCTCGGCTACTCGTACGGCACGTTCCTCGGCGCGACCTACGCGAAGCTCTTCCCGCAGCGGGTGGGCCGGCTCGTGCTCGATGGCGCGATCGACCCCTCGGTATCGGGCACCGACGTCGGCGTGACGCAGGGCCTGGGCTTCGAGAAGGCGCTGCGCACCTACATGCAGTCGTGCCTCGAGACGGAGGGCTGCCCGTTCGGCGGCTCGGTGGATCAGGCGATGGGCGACCTCGCGGCGCTGCTGGCGTCGGTCGACCGAGACCCGCTGCCCGCCCCCGACGGACGCCAGTTGGGCGCCGACTCGCTGATGACGGGCATCATCGCCGCTCTGTACGCGCAGGAGAACTGGCCGTATCTGACACAGGCGCTGGCCCAGGCGCTGCAGGGAGACCCGTCCACGGCCTTCCTGCTCGCGGACTTCTACAACGGCCGCGAGGACGGCGAGTACACCGACAACTCGACCGAGGCGTTCCAGGCGTACAACTGCATGGACTACCCGACAGACGAGTCGCAGGAGGAGCTCGACGCCTCCGAGCAGCTGCTGCGCCGTGAGGCGCCCACCATCGCCCCGTACTGGGACGGTCCGAGCGTGTGCGAGGTCTGGCCGTTCGAGCCGACGGGCGTGCGCGAGAAGATCGCCGCCTCGGGCGCCGCGCCGATCGTCGTGGTCGGCACCACGGGCGATCCGGCCACCCCCTATGAGTGGGCGGTCTCGCTCGCCGATCAGCTCTCGAGCGGCGTGCTGATCACCTTCGAGGGGGAAGGGCACACGGCGTACAACGGCTCGAGCGACTGCATCGACGGGGCCGTGGATGCCTACTTCCTCGATGGCGAGGTGCCGGAGGACGGACTGACCTGCACGCCCTGATCGCCGACCCACCCGGCGGTCGTCGCGGTTCGGAGCACGCGCCCGCATCGGGTATGATGGTTCATCGTGCCGCGTGAGCGGCGCGGAACGCCACCTTAGCTCAGGGGTAGAGCAGCTCACTCGTAATGAGCAGGTCGTCAGTTCAAATCTGACAGGTGGCTCGACAAGGCCCCCGGACTCCACTCCGGGGGCCTTTTCGCGTGCCGGATGCGCCGCCGCACCCCGCCGGACCCCGCCGCGCTCCCGCGGAAGCGAAGGAGATCTGCACGGATTCGGAGGAATCCGGCCGCATTCATCCTGATCCGTGGATATCTCCTCCGCCTGTGACGGAATGGCTTCATGACCGATTCCGCCCCTGCAGCATCCGCCCCCGAAGCCCCCGCCCCCGAGGCTCCAAACCCCCACACCGCCGCCGTCGAGTGGTTCGCGCGCAAGCTGCGCCACGAGACCGACCCGTCGGATGTGGCGGCCGCCCGTGCCGCCGGCCACCCGATCACGCTGGTCGACGTGCGCAGCCGGGCGGCGTGGGATCAGGGCCACGTGCCCGGGGCGGTGCACCTGCCGGGCGGCGAGATCGCCGAACGCCACGCCGAGCTCGATGGGCTGCCGAACCTCGTCGTGTACTGCTGGGGGCCGGCGTGCAACGGCGCCACCAAGGCTGCGCTCGAGCTCAGCCGCCGCGGCTACCCCGTGCGCGAGATGATCGGCGGCTTCGAGTACTGGGCCCGCGAGGGCCTCGCCGTGCAGTCGGCCGAGGGGCGCACTCGGCGCTCGGTGGACCCGCTCACCGCGCCGGTGGGCTGAGGCTCTCTTGGTGGGGCGCCGGCACCTGCGAGACTGAGCGGGTGAGCGCCGCGCCGTCCCCCGTGTCCCTGAGCGATGCGGTCGGCGCCATCACGGAGATCCTCACCTGGGTGGGCCTGGGGGCGGCCATCGTGTTCGGCGGGGCGGCGCTGGTCGCGCGGCTCGCGGACGGCACGTGGCTGCCCATCCGTGCGGTCGTGATCGGCGATCCGGCCTCCGAGGGCGCCGGCGGGCAGGTCGTGCGGTGGTTCGGCGACGACGGCGTGCACGAGGCGCCCCTCACGGCCGAGCTGCGCGCCGCGGTGCAGGGCGACGAGCTCGAGCTGTTCCACCGAGTCGGCACCCGCGACGATGTGAGGCTGCACGAGCGTTCGCCGTGGCCGCGGCTGCTCGGGGGAGTCGCGCTGGCGTGCGCCGGGGTGGGCGTGCTCGCCCTTGCGGTCCAGATCGTGACGATGGTCGCCGGCGGCTGAGACGCCGAGATCAGCGGCTGGTGGGCGGCTCGCCGGGAGCGACCGGCTGGCGCAGGATGGTGCGCCTGCGCTCGGGTGGCACGCGGCGGAAGTCACTGAGGTAGATCTCGTGGTGGCGCCCGGTCATCCGCAGCCCGTGCGCGGGGATGAACTCGTCGTGCATGCGCGCGAGGGTCGGCCCTTCGTCGTCGAAGGAGCCGACGTGCAGCGTCTGCACGCAGCGGCCCTCGGCGAGCGATTCGAGACGCACGTCGCCGACGCGCGCGGGTGCATCCGGCAGGGCGGCCGCGGTCTCGGCGAACAGATCCGGGCCGATCCATTCGGGCACCAGGATCATCAGCGTCCAGTTCCAGCGCTCCTTGTCGCGCGCCGACGTGAAGGCGGTGGGATCGTCCGCCCACCACAGACCCTCGAGCGGCGGCACGACGTAGTCGCGGCCCAGCACCCGCCGGCTCGCGAACTTGAGCCGGTAGGCCAGCGGGTACAGCGCGCCGACGGCCTCGGCGAACATCGGGGACGTGTTGGGGTCGCCCTGTCCGTCGATCATCAGGTAGCGGGCGTCGGGCACCTCCAGGATGCGCAGCTCGCCCCGCTTCGCGCGGTACGCATCCTGCGTCTTGACGTCGGGCTTGTCGGTCACGGGCACCTCCCGCCTCATTCTGACGCTCGCCTGCCCGCGTCGCGAGCGGCGGCGTACCCTCGAGACATGACCAGGGCTCTGCTGATCGTGGATGTGCAGAACGACTTCACAGAGGGCGGCGCTCTCGGCGTGGCGGGAGGCGACGCGATCGCGGCGGGCATCACGCGACTGCTCGCCGAGCGGGCGGGCGACTACGCCGTGATCGTGGCGTCTCGCGACTGGCACGACCCCGGGAGCGACAACGGCGGGCACATCGCGCTCGCGGAGCGCGGCGAAACCCCCGACTACGTCGACTCGTGGCCGCCGCACTGCATCGCGGGCACCGAGGGCGCCGAGTACGACCCCGCCCTCGACACGGGCGCCGTGACGCACCACGTGAAGAAGGGACAGGGCACGCCCGCGTACTCGATGTTCCAAGGCGTGACGGATGACGGTTCCACGGTCGCCGCGGTGCTGGCGCAACGAGGCATCGAGACGGTCGACGTCGTCGGCATCGCGACCGATCACTGCGTGCGCGCGTCGGCGCTCGACGCGATCGCGCTCGGCCAGCACGTGCGGGTGCTGACCGACCTCGTGGCGGGCGTCGGGCCCGAGTCCAGCGAGACCGCGCTGGCCGAGCTGGCGCACGCCGGAGCGGTGCTCGCCGAGAGCGGCGTCCCGGCCGCATGATGGGGCGCCGCCTCATGCCCGCGACATCACGGCAGCCCTCCACGTCGAGGTGCAGAGGATCCTCCCGACCGCGCGCGGCGACCTGGGTGCCGGCGAGGGCATAGCGCCGGTGCGGCTGGGTGACCCGCTCACCCGAGCGCGCGCAGCTTGCGCTCGAAGACCGCCCGCTCCGCGTCGCTCGCGGTGAGGCGGGCGGCCTCGGCCAGCGCCGCGCGCGCTTCCTCGAGCCGACCCAGCCGGATGAGCAGCTCGCCGCGCACGCCCGGCAGCTGCGCGTAGCCCGCGAGGGATTCGGCCAGCCCGTCCACGATGCGCAGCGCGGTGGCGGGGCCCTCCGCCATCGACACCGCGACGGCGCGGTTGAGCTCGACCACGGGGGAGGGCGCGATGCGCCCCAGTGCCTCGTACAGCACCACGATGCGATCCCAATCGGTCTGGTCGACTGACGCCGCCACGTCGTGGCACTCGGCGATCGCGGCCTGCAGCGCGTACGGCCCGCGCCCGCGCCCGCGTGCGTCGCCGCGCGCGAGGGCGTCTCGGCCGAGGGCGATGAGCTCGCGATCCCACCGCGAGCGATCCTGATCGGCGAGCAGGATCGGCTCCCCGTCGTCGTCCAGGCGTGCCGGGAAGCGCGCGGCGGTCAGCGCCATGAGGGCGACCAGCCCGTGCACCTCGGGCTCACGCGGCAGCAGCCCCGCCAGCACGCGCGCGAGCCGCAGGGCCTCACGGGTGAGATCGACACGCATCCATCCGGGACCCGCGCTCGTCGCATACCCCTCGTTGAAGACGAGGTACAGCACGCTGAGCACGGCCGAGAGACGGGCGGGATACTCATCTGACGGGGGCGGCTCGAACGGCACCGAGGCTGCGGCGAGCGTCTTCTTGGCCCGGACGATGCGCTGCTGCACGGTGGCGACCGGCACCAGGAAGGCGCGCGCGATCTGGTCGCTCGTCAGGCCCCCGACCACGCGCAGCGTGAGCGCGACGCTCGCCTCGCGTGACAGCACAGGATGGCACGCCATGAAGATCAGGCGCAGCACGTCGTCCTCGATCGCGTCGGGGTCCCATCCGGCGCCGGCCGACCCCTCCGTCTCGTCGAGCTCCCGGGCGAGCTCGGCGTAGCGCGCGTCGCGCCGGGCCTCGCGACGCCAGTGATCGACTGCGCGGCGTCTGCCGACGGCCACCAGCCAGGCCCCCGGGTTCGCGGGCACGCCGGATGCCGGCCAGGACGCGAGCGCCTCGGCGAGGGCCTCCTGGGCGACATCCTCGGCGAGCGAGAAGTCGCCCGTGACACGGGTGAGCGTCGCGACGATGCGCGCCGACTCGATGCGCCAGACCGCCTCGACGGCGCGGATCGCCGAGGCGGTCGCGCCGTCGCTCACTGGGCCTTCTTGGCCTCGAGCTCCTCGCGCCACTGCTCTTCCTTCTCGATCCACTCGTTGTCCTCGGGGAAGTCCTCGGGCCCGGTGACACGGCGGACCTCGAGCTTGCTGCCCGGCCCGAGCGGCGCGCGCTTGGCCCACTCGGCGGCTTCCTCGATCGTCGGCACCTCGAGCATCCAGAAGCCGTTGAACAGCTCCTTGGTCTCGCCGTACGGGCCGTCGGTGACGACCGGCGGCGTCGCCGTGAAGTCGACGACCAGCCCCGGCTCGGGTGCGAGGCCGTCGCCGCCGACCATCACCCCCGCCTTCATCATCGACTCGTTGTAGCGCCCCATCGCCGCGATGACCTCCTCGAAGGGCATCTCTTCGTACGACGAGACGGCGTCGTCGGTGGCGCGCATGATGAGCATGAACTTGGGCATCTTTCTCTCCTTGATCCGGGGGCCTGGGATGACCCTTTCACCCTTGCGTCGAACGGCGGAAGCCAGGATCGACATGGACGGGAAAGATCTTTCACACCGTCCTGAACGCGCGCGCGACCGCACAAGAACGGGTGCGCGTCAAGGCGGTTCGCCGCGGCCTGGCACCGTTGTACCGTCCGGGCATGGGAATGCTGGTCTATGACAGCTCAGCCCCGCCGATCCTGGTCGACGACGCCGCGCTGTCTCATCTCAAGGTGGTCATGCTGTCCAAGCTGCGCCGGGGCGAGAGCTTCGCGGTCTCGTGGAAGCACCCGGCCAGCGAGGGTGGCGGGCGATCGACGATCTGGGTGAATCAGGCCGTGCCGCTGCGCTTCGTGTTCGACGAGACGGATCCGCCCGAGCTCGACCAGCAGTGGCTCGCCGAGATGGCGGAGTCTGCGGCCGGGCTCGGCGGCATCGCGCTAGGCGAGGCGCACGTCGCCGGCGGCGATCCGCGTCAGGCCCCCTGACGCCGCACCATCTCGCCGATCCAGGCGGGGGCGTACGGCGACGTGCAGTTCGGCGGCGTGGGGTAGTCCTTGAGCACCTGGAGGCGCTCGCCGACCTCGAGCGCCCGCTCGCGGCGATCCGGATGATGGATGCCGATGTAGGCGAGCGTCGTGTTCATCTCCCACTGCGTCGGCGCGGGAGCCTGCTTCATCTCCGCCTCGATCGTGTCGAGCAGGGCGTCGAGATCGACGAGCTCCGGCCGCTTGGCGACGGCCTCGGCGGTCAGCGCCCATCCCGCGGCGGCGACGTGCTCGTCCGGGTCGGCGATCCACGTCTGGCGCAGCCGCTCGGCGTGCGGGCTCTTCTTCGCCAGGTAGTTCACGAGCCAGTCGCGCACCTTCGGCACGCGTGCCTCGCGCAGCATCCTGTCGAGATCGTCGGCGGAGTACGCCTTGGGCTTGGAGATCAGGACGGCCACGAGCTTGGCGGGCGTGACGTCGGTCGCCCAGAGCTGCTGGGCGAGCTCGTGGTTCGTCTTGAGGCGCTTGGCGACCTGCCGCAGCTGCGTGAGGTTCACGCCGTGGTCGTCGCCGTGCCGCTCGTTGACCCCGCGCATGCGCGGGTCCTCGAGGGACGCGAGCTCTGCCAGCACATCGGCGACGGCGGTGTCGATCGCAGCGGTCATGCTCCGACTCTACGATCGCCGCAGCACGATGGCGACGTGCGCATGGCGACGGACCTGCGCCGGGGTCAGAGCCCGTGCGCCTGCACGAAGGTGCTGCACAGCCGCCGGATCCAGTGGTTCTCGATCAGCCCGTCGACCTCGGTGCGCCACAGCGCCGAGATCTGGAAGCGCGGCATCTGGATCGGCACGGGGGAGGCCCGCAGGTCGAGCATCTCCGCCGTGCGGATGGCCACGTGCTCGGGCACGGTGGCGATCACGGGGAGATCGAGCAGGATGGCGCCGAGCCCGCTGAAGTGGCTGATGGTGCACAGCGTGTTGCGCTTGTGGCCCATGGCGGCCAGGACGTCGTCGACCCACCCCCGCTGGAGGTCGTAGGAGACGCGGACGTGGCGGGTCTCGATGTACTCCCGCTCGGTGAGGGGGTCGGAGAGGCTTAGCAGCCGCGGGTTGTACACGCAGCGGTAGTCGCCCGAGAACATCGGCTCCGACTGATAGTCGGAGGCGGCGTGCGCGGGAGTCGTCGTCAGGACCAGGTCGATGATCGGGTCGTCGAGCGTCTCGCGCCACAGGTGACTATTCGTCTGGTGAATGGCGAAGTTCACGCCCCAGTTGTGATCGACCTTCTGCCGCGCCACCCAGGGGCCGAACAGCATCTCGATGTCGTCAGACATCGCGAGGTGGAAGGTCCGGGAGCTCTGCCACGGCTCGAACTCGACGTCGTCGAGGATGACGGAGGCGATCGTGCTGAGGCTCGGACCGATGCTCAACGACAGCGAAAGCGCCTTGGCGGTGGGAGTCATGCCCGCGCGGGTGCGCTCGAAGAGCGGATCGCCGAAGAGCTTGCGCAGGCGACCCAGTGCGGCGCTCACCGCACTCTGGGACAGGTTGAGCTTGTAGCCGGCACGCGTCACGCTGCCCTCCTGCATGAGGGCTTGGAACACGACCAGCAGATTGAGGTCGACCTGGTGCAAAGCAATCCTGTTGATACTCCTCATAATAGACATCGGTTTGACTGCTGATCAACGAGGTCCCAGAGTGGCCGGAGGCTTTCCTCACCTGTGACCAAGGGAGATCACGCATGGACGACACGACCACCTCGCGGCATGACGCACGAGCGTCATCCGACACCTCACTCCTGCTCTCGCTGAGTCCGCAGGACCGCACCAAGCGCATGGTGGCGGTCGGCATCGGCAACTTCATGGAGTGGTTCGACTTCGCCATCTACGGCTACTTCGCCGCCATCATCGGCGCGCAGTTCTTCCCGTCCGGCAACGAGACGGCCGAGATGCTGTCGTCGCTCGCCGTGTTCGCCGTGGGCTTCATCTCGCGCCCCTTCGGCGCGCTGATCCTCGGCCCGATCGGCGACCGTCTGGGCCGCCGCACGGTGCTCATCATCACCGTGCTCGGCATGGGCATCATCACGGCGCTGATCGGCCTTACGCCGTCCTTCGAGACCATCGGCATCGCCGCGCCCATCATCGTCGTCATCCTGCGTCTGCTGCAGGGCGGCTTCGCCGGCAGCGAATGGACCAGCGCCGCCGCCTACATCGGCGAGAGTGCGCCCAAGAACCGCCGCGCGATCTACGCCAGCGTGGTCACCGGCACGGCCGGCCTGGCCTTCCTGGTGGGCACGCTCACCGCGGCCCTTCTCACGGGTGTTCTGTCGGAGGACGCACTGAACTCGTGGGGCTGGCGCCTGCCTTTCATCGCATCGCTGCTCATGGCCGTGATCGCCATCTACATCCGGCGCAAGCTCGTCGACACCCCCGTGTTCGAGGAGCTCGAGCGCAAGCGCGCGAACAACACCGTCGAGGTCACCCCCACGGCGGCGAAGGTGAAGGCGTTCGTGATGACCCTCGCGTTCTCGGGCATCTTCGGGGTGAGCCTCTACTACCTGATCACGTACGTGAACAACTTCCTCTCGGGGGCCGTGGGCATGCCGCGACTCGAGGCGCTCGTGGTCTGCGGCGTCGTGCTGGTCATCTACGTCGCCCTGAACCCCGTCGTGGGCATGGCCGTCGACCGCCTGGGCCGTCGTCCCGTGCTCTACACGGGCCTGATCGGACTCATCGTGTGGAGCGTTCCCGCCTTCTGGCTGATGAGCACCGGGAACCCGTGGATCGCCGGCGCCGCCCTCGTTCCGTTCGCCCTGTTCGTCGCCTGCACGGCCGTCGTCAACAACGTGCTGCTGGTGGAGGTCTTCCCGGCGTCCATCCGGGCGACGGGATCGGCGATCGGATACAACGTCGCGTACGCGCTGCTGGCCGGCCCCGGGCCCCTCATCGCGGCGGCCCTCGTGGCGGGCACGGGTGTGCTGATCTCGCCGGCGTTCTACGTGATGGCCGTCGCCGTGCTCGCTCTGGTCATCCTGCTGCCGACGCTGCCGGAGACCAAGGGCACCGACATCTCGCGCGGCTGAGCGCGACGGCTGGGACAGGAGAGCACATGCACAAGGTCGCTGTGATCCAGGCGGCGTCGATTCCGTTCGACCCGGACGCCTCCACCGAGAAGGCGGTGCGGCTCATGCAGGAGGCCGCTGCAGGAGGCGCCGCGCTCGCCGTCTTTCCCGAGGCCTTCATCGGCGGGTACCCGAAGGGCAGCACCTTCGGCGCCCCGGTGGGGATCCGTACGGAGGCCGGGCGCGAGCAGTACCAGCGGTACGCCGAAGGAGCCGTCGCGATCGACGGTCCGCAGATGGCGCGACTGTGCGAAGCCGCGCGCGACCTAGGGCTCGCGATCGTCATGGGCATCATCGAGCGGTTCGGGCGCACGCTGTACTGCACCGCCGTCATGATCGAGCCGGAGGCGGGGGTCGCGGGGTTCCACCGCAAGCTCATGCCGACCGGAGCCGAGCGCCTCATCTGGGGCTTCGGCGACGGGTCGACGCTCGACACCATGGACACCGGCGTGGGCCGCGTGGGGACGGTCATCTGCTGGGAGAACTACATGCCCCTGCTGCGGCAGGCCATGTACGCACAGGGAGTCGAGATCTACTGCGCGCCCACGGCGGACGACCGTCCGAGCTGGGCCGCCACGATGACCCACATCGCGCTCGAGGGCCGCACCCACGTGCTCTCCGCGTGCCAGTACATCACCAAGGACGCGTTCCCCGAGGACCACCCCTTCGACGAGGAGCCGCCCGGGGGCGACGTCGTGATGCGGGGAGGCAGCATGATCGTCGCCCCGACCGGCGAGACCCTGGCCGGCCCCGTCTTCGGGGAGGAGACGATCCTGTTCGCCGAGATCGATCCCGGTGCGAAGACCCGATCGCACCTCGACTTCGACACCGTGGGTCATTACGCACGGCCGGACGTCTTCGAGCTGCGCGTGCACACCCGCCCGCAGCGACCCGTCGTCTTCGACTGACTCGCGACCGAGAGAAAGGAACCGCATGTCGACCCTGTTCATCGGCCTGGGGCACATGGGAGCCCCGATGGCCGTCCTGCACGCGAGGACGTTCCCGACCGTGGTCTTCGACCTGTCCGACGAGGCGGTCGCCCGAGTCGTGGGCGACGGGGCGGCGACCGCCGTCGACGACCCGGCGGCGGCCGCGCCCGACGTCGACACGGTGATCCTGATGCTGCCGACCAGCCGCCATGTCGAGAGCATCCTGCGTGGCGAGAGCGGGCTGTTCGCGCGGCTGCCGGAGGGCGCGCTCGTGATCGACATGGGCTCGAGCGAGCCCGAGAGCACGCGTGCGCTCGCCGCGGAGGCCGCCGAGCGGGCCATCGACTACGTCGACGCTCCCGTCTCCGGCGGCGTGCCGAAGGCCGTGAGCGGGGAACTGGCCATCATGGTCGGCGGCGGCGCGGACGCGGTCGCCCGCGCCATGCCGCATCTCGAGGTGCTCGGATCGTCGATCCAGCACGTCGGCCCGGCCGGCGCCGGCGACGCGGCCAAGGCGCTCAACAACCTGGTGAGCGCCAGCAACATCGCTGTGGCGAGCGAGGCGCTGAGCATGGCGGCGCGCTTCGGCATCGATCCGGCGGTGATGACCGATGTGCTCAACGCCGCCACGGGCCGGAGCCAGGCGACCGAGCTCAAGTTCCCCCGGTACATCCTCACCGGGACCTTCGACAGCGGCTTCGCCTATGACCTGATGCTCAAGGACATGACCATCGCGATGGGGCTGAGCGAGGGCCTCGAGACCCCGGTCGTCCGTGCCGCGTTCGAGCGGCTGCGCACGGGGCGCACGAGCCTCGGCGACGTGCCCGACCACACCGAGATCGGGCGCCTCTACGGGCTCGGCGACCGACCGACCAGCGACCGACCGACCAGCGACCGACCGACCAGCGACAACGAGAAGGAGATCAGCGCATGACCGATTCCCAGGACCCCCAGGCCTACATCGACGACATGGCTGCCAAGCGCGGGTACGTGCTCGATTACCACAAGGTGATGGCCAAGCACGACTTCCCGGTGCTGCAGGCCGCCAACCACGTGGTCTCGGCCGCCTACCTCGACCAGCGGACCCTCGACCGCAAGACGAAGGAGCTCATCTTCATCGTCTCGCTCACCGTGATGCGGGCGTCGAAGGGACACATCCAGTCCCACATCCGCGTCGCCCTCGACCTGGGACTGAGCCCCACGGAGATCCTCGAGGCGATCGAGATCGCGCTGCCCGAGGCCGGGATCGTCGCCTTCCAAACGGGCTTCGAGGCGTGGCGCGAGGTGGTCGGTGCCGAGGGCATCGAGCCGTCGGTCGCCGTGCACGAAGGCGGCTCGGGCGCGTAAAGCCCGGGCAGTGCTGAGGACACGAGAGGAAAGCATGCCGCTGTCGCCGTCTCTGGACTCCTGGCAGGTGGTGATCGTCAAGCACGGCACCCGCTCGACGACCCGCTCCGACGCCTACATGAACTACGCGTTCTACGGCGAGCCGGACGGCCCCCATCGCCTCGACTACTACCTCTGGGTTCTGCGCCGTGGCGACGAGGTCGTGATCGTCGACACCGGCTACTCGCGAGAGGAAGGGGTCAGGCGCGGGCGGGAGGTGCTGATCGATCCGATCGACGCGCTGCGAGAGCTCGGCATCGACCCGGAGGCCGGCCATCCCGTGGTCGTCACGCACGCGCACTACGACCACATCGGCAACATCGAGGCGTTCCGCCGGTCGCCCGTGTTCATCGCCCGAGAAGAGTTCGAGTTCTGGACGGGCGAGATGGCACGCCGGGTCCTGTTCGCGCACTTCGGCGATCGGGGAGCGATGCGCGCACTCGAGGAAGCGCAGCGGGAGGGGCGCCTGCGCGTCTTCGACGCCGAGGTGGAGGTCGCGCCGGGCGTGCTCGTCGCCGCCGTCGGAGGGCACACGCCCGGGCAGGCGATCGTGACCGTCGAGACGACGGAGGGCACGGTGCTCCTCGCGAGCGACGCCGTGCACTTCCACGAGGAGATGGAACGCGACATGCTCTTCCAGTCCATGGCCGACCTGCCGCGCTCGTTCGAGGTGCTCGAGCGGCTGCGCGCGGCGCCGGTCGTGCACATCGTCAGCGGTCACGACTCGGGCGAGCTGGGCCGGCACACGGCGCTCGAAGGCGCGCTGGGCGGCCTGGCCGCCACGATCGGCGAGCGGCGATGAACGAGCGGATCCGTGCGGCGCTGGGGGCTCCGGAGGTGGCCGCGCTGGTCCGCGGGGCGACGATCGCATTCGAGCTCGCAGGCGACTCATGGTCGTTCCGGATGCGGGTCGAGGACGGCGCGATGGCCGTCGGGGGAGAGCCCCGGTTCGTCCTCCGTGCGGCGGATGCGGTCTGGGAGGGCCTGCTCGCCTCCGAGCCCGTCGCGGGCGAGCAGAGCATCGTGCACCTGGTGCGCACCGCTCGGGTCGTGCTGCACGGCGACCAGGACGCATACATCCGCCATCTGCACGTCGTGCGGGCGGTTCTGGACGCCGCCCGCGGCGGTCGATGCGAGCGGTTCGCCCCGTCGCGACCGCTGGACGCCCGCGGCGAGTACCGGCGCGTCTCGTCGGCGCTGGGAACCGCGGACGTCTACGTCGAGAGCGCCGGGTCAGGCCCCGTGCTGCTCGCGCTCGCCACCGCGGGCAGTGACACGACGCAGTGGCACGGCGTGATGACCGAGACCGACCTGCTCGACCGGTGGCGGCTCGTCACGGTCGACCTCCCGTGGCACGGCCGGTCCAGCCCGGCCTTCGATGTGCCTGTCGGCGGATGGACGCTCACGCCCGCGTCGTACACCGACTTCATCGTGGCTATCGCCGACGCGCTCGAGCTGACCCAGCCGATCCTGGTCGGCGCATCGATGGCGGGGGCCGCGGTCGTGCACGCCATCGCGTCGCATCCCGATCGCTTCGCGGGCGGCGTCGCGTGCCAGGCGGGGCGCGGGGTGCGCAATCGCGCCGACCCCGCGCTGCGCGCCACCGACGTGAACCCGTCGCTGTTCGTGCCGGAATGGACGTACGGGCTCATGAACCCCGCGTCGCCTGCGGAGTTCCGCAAGCGGGTGTGGTGGGGCTACTCGTCGGGCGGGTTCGGGCTCTACGGGGCTGACATCGACTCCTATCTGCAGTGGGACTTCGCCGAGGTGGCCGGCGGACTCACCCCGTCGAGTCCGCATGTCGCGGTGCTGAGCGGCAGCTACGACACGACCGTTCCGCCGGCGGCGTCCCGCGAGCTCGCCGAGGCCATCCCGAACGCGTCATTCGAGGAGATGCGCGAGCTCGGCCACTTCCCGCACGCCGAGAATCCGGCCGTGTTCGCGCGCTACCTCGAGGCAGCGCTGGCCCGGGTGGCGTCCGGCCGTCCCGGCTGAGTCGCGACCGAGACCGCCTCGAGGCGGAGAGGGAGTGGGCCCAGTGGGGCTCGAACCCACGACCCGCGGATTAAAAGTCCGATGCTCTGCCAACTGAGCTATAGGCCCGCGTCCACTTTACGTGCCCCCGCCGGGGCCGTGCGTCGCACCGGGCCCCGGCCTCGTTGCCGCGTGCGATCCTGGATCGATGACCGACGACTTCCACAAGCCCGTGCGGCGTCCGTCGGAGACCTTCGACCGGCTCTTCGCCGCCGAGGATCCCGCGGAGGTGTCGCGCACGGCGCACTCGACCGCGGCGGCCCTGCTCTCGCGCGTGCGGCATGCCGACGACCCGGGCGTCGTCGACCGCCTCATCGCCTTCACGTCGCACCACGGCATCGACGACATCGCCGAGCTGTGGTCGCGGTCGCCCGCCAAGACCCTGCCCGGCGCGCTGTGGCGGCTGTACCTCATGCAGCTGTCGATCCACGACGACCCTCGCACGGCGGCGCTGCTCTACGACCGCGGCCGGGTCGAGCTGCGCTCCTCGGACGCCCTCGTCGCCGGCGCCCCGATGCCCGCCGGGCCGGATGAGCTGGTCGCGCTGATCGACACCATCCTGCGGGGCGCGTTCCAGGGCGATTTCGCGGTCGCCCTCGACCGGGCCGCCGCGTTCTGCCGCGTGCAGGCATCCGGTGCGACGCACCTCGCCGACGACTACGAGCGCACCGAGCCGGGCCGCTCCACCGAGCTCACCACTCGCGCGCTGCGCCTGTCGACCTACGCCGGCGACCTCACCGCGGCGGCGAAGCTCTGGCGCCGCGACGCCCTGACCTGAGCCGGCGCGAGAACCGGCCGGATGGGAGGGGCGGGCGGCCCGGCGACCTGGGCATCCGGTGGAGATCGGGCACCCGGGAATGCCCGGGCCGGACCCTTGGTTACACTGGAGTAGCCGGGCCGCAGCAAACCCCGGGCTCCAACTTTCGCCGCTTTGAGCGGCCTCGCGCCGAGAGGCGTTTCTGCGGTCCGGCACTTCTGTGCCCGGCGGCCATAGGCTCGTGGCATGACCTGGCGCTTCGCCCTCATCGTCGCCCCCCTTGCCGCCGACGACCCCCGCACGGACTTCGCCGACACGCTGACCGTGATCGACCCGGATGCGCCCGCCCTGAGTGTGGGCGAGCTCAGCACACAGCGCGGCGACGGCATCTTCGAGACCATCGGCGTGGTCGACGGCCATCCGCAGGAGGTGCAGGCGCACTTGGAGCGCCTGGCGCACTCCGCCCGGCTGTGCGACCTTCCGGCGCCGCACCTGGGGCAGTGGCGCGCCGCCGTGGAGCGCGCGGCGGCGGAATGCCCCGAGGGCGAGAGCGCCATCAAGCTGATCCTGAGCAGAGGCGTGGAGCGGATGGCGACCGGCCTCGAGGGCCCCACGGCCTGGGTCACCGCATCGCCCGCGGCCGACATGACGGCGGCCCGCACCCACGGCATCCGGGTCGTGACGCTCGATCGCGGCCTCGACAGCGCAGCGGGCGCGCGGGCGCCGTGGCTGCTGCTGGGTGCGAAGACCCTGTCCTATGCAGTCAACATGGCCGCCCTGCGCGAGGCGCACCGGCGTGACGCCGACGACGCGATCTTCCTGACGAGCGACGGCTACGTGCTCGAGGCGCCCACCGCGTCGGTCATCCTGCGTCACGGCGACACGTTCGTCACGCCTGAGCCGACCGGCGGCATCCTGCACGGCACGACGCAGCTGAGCGTGTTCGACTGGCTCGAGGACAACGGGCATTCCACGGGCTACGAGCACGTGCCGGCGGCGGCGCTCGCCGATGCGGATGGCATGTGGCTGGTCTCGAGCGTGCGCCTCGCCGCCCCGGTGACGCATCTCGACGGCCGCGCGCTGCCGGTCGACCGCGAGCTCACGGCGGCGATGAACGCCTATCTGCTCAGCCCGCGCGACTGACCGGCGCCGGCAGGACGCAGGAAGCGCGGAGCGCAGTGCCGTGGCGTGGCGTGGCGTGCGGTGGCGAGCGAGCCGTGCCGGATGGCGGTCACGCGGCCTCAGAGCCGGATGATCCGCCCGCCATCGATCGCGACGACCGGGCGGCCCGGCACCAGAAGCGGGCGCGGCAGGCCGAGCGCGCGGGCGGGAACGCCGGCGGTCAGCTCGACGATCGTCGCGAGGTCCGCACCGCGCGCCAGCAGCCGTTCGACCGCGTCGGAGACCGACGATGTGCTGCCCGCGAGCGAGGGCGTTCCCGCGAGCGTCGCGACGCCCTCGCGCACGATGACCCGTGATCCCGCCAGCGTGTAGTCGCCGTCGCCGAGCCCGGCGGCGGACATCGCGTCGGAGACGAGCATCGCGCGGCCCGCGCAGTCGCGCAGAGCGAGGTCGAGCACCCGGTCGTCGAGATGGTCGCCGTCGCCGATCAGCTCCACCGTGAGCCGTCCATCCGACAGCCCGACGCCCACGGGCCCGGGGGAGCGATGGTGCAGCGGCGGCATCCCGTTGAACAGGTGGGTCACGATCGACGCGCCGAGGTCGACGGCACGCGTCACCGTGTCGGCATCGGCCTCCGTGTGACCGATCGCGACGCTCACGCCGGCGGCCACGAGCCGCGGCACGGCCTCGAGGGCGCCCGGCAGCTCGGGTGCCAGCGTGATCATCCGGATGGCACCGCGCCCCGCCTCCAGCAGCGCGTCGATCGCCGCGGGTTCGGGCGCGCGCAGCAGCTCGGGGTTGTGGGCGCCGCGCCGTCCGGCGCTCAGGAAGGGCCCCTCCAGGTGCAGGCCGGCCAATGCGCCGTCGCGGACGAGCGGCGCCAGTTCGGCGAGCCGGGTCCGCGTGGCGTCGAGCGAGCCGGTGGCGAGGGAGGCGATCAGCGAGGTCGACCCGCGGGAGGCGTGCCACGCGATCGCCTCGGCCGGATCGGCGCCCACCGTCGCGAAGTCGACGCCGCGGGCTCCGTGCACGTGGGCGTCCACGAAGCCGGGCACCAGTGCGTCGACGCGGCGATCCGGCTCGCGGGGCGGTGCACCCGCGCCTCGCTGCGCGATCCGGCCGCCGTCGACGACGGCCCAGGCCGGTCCATCCGCTCCGTCCGCGTCGATCGCGCGGTCGGCGGACACGAGAACGGCGCTCATGCGAACATCCTGCCGCAGACCGGCGCCGGGAATGGGCCGGAGAAGCGGAACGGCCCCGCCCGAGGGCGGAGCCGTTCCCGATCGGCCGCGATCAGCCGAACCGGCCCGAGACGTAGTCCTCGGTGGCCTGCACCGAGGGGGTGGTGAAGATCTTGGTCGTCTCGTCGTACTCGATGAGCTTGCCCGGCTTGCCGGTGCCCGCGATGTTGAAGAACGCGGTCTTGTCGCTCACGCGCGACGCCTGCTGCATGTTGTGCGTCACGATCACGACCGTGTAGTCGTTCTTCAGCTCGGCGATCAGCTCCTCGATCGCGAAGGTCGAGATGGGGTCGAGGGCCGAGCACGGCTCGTCCATCAGGATGACCTCGGGCGACACCGCGATCGTGCGCGCGATGCACAGACGCTGCTGCTGACCGCCGGACAGGCCGGACCCGGGCCGGTCGAGGCGGTCCTTGACCTCGTTCCACAGGTTGGCGCCGCGCAGCGACTTCTCGACGAGATCGTCGGCGTCGCTCTTCGAGATGCGCTTGTTGTTGAGGGTCACGCCCGCCAGCACGTTCTCGCGGATCGACATCGTGGGGAACGGGTTCGGCCGCTGGAACACCATGCCCACCTGGCGGCGCACGAGCACGGGGTCGACGCCCGAGCCGTACAGGTTCTGCCCGTCGAGCAGCACCTCGCCCTCCACCCGCGCGCCGGGGATGACCTCGTGCATGCGGTTGAGGGTGCGCAGGAAGGTCGACTTGCCGCAGCCGGAGGGGCCGATGAAGGCCGTGACGGTGCGGGGCTGGATGTCGATGGACACGCCCTCGACGGCGAGGAAGTCGCCGTAATAGACGTTGAGGTCGTTGACTTCGATGCTCTTGGACACCTGGGTCTCTTTCAGTCGGGAAGTCGGAAGTCGGGAAGTTCGGAAGTGCGGGGCGCTCGGGAGGGCCCGGACGTTCGGGTGGGGTGTCAGCGGCCGGTCATCTTCGGCGCGAAGACCTTGGCGATCACGCGTGCGCCGAGGTTGAGCACCATGACGATCACGATCAGGGTGAGCGCGGCCGCCCATGCGCGATCGAAGAACGCCTCGGGCGGGATGCCGGGGTACTTCGCCTGCATGTAGGCGAACACGGGGAGCGTGGCCATCTGCCCGTCGAACATGTTCACGTTCAGGTTCGGCACGATGCCCACCGTGAGCAGCAGCGGCGCGGTCTCGCCGATGACGCGCGAGATCGCGAGCATCACGCTGGTGGTGATGCCGGCGATCGCGGTGGGCAGCACGACCTTCATGATCGTGAGCCACTTCGGCACGCCGAGCGCGTACGACGCCTCGCGCAGCTCGTTCGGCACGATGCGCAGCAGCTCCTCGCTGCCTCGCACCACGACCGGGATCATCAGCACCGACAGGGCCAGCGAGCCCATGATGCCCATGCGCGTTCCGGGGCCGACGAGCAGGGCGAACACCGAGTAGATGAACAGACCGGCGACGATCGACGGGATGCCGGTCATGACGTCGACGAGGAACGTGATGGCCTTCGCCAGGCGCCCGCGACCGTACTCGACCAGGTAGATCGACGTCATGAGGCCGATGGGGACCGAGATGATCGTGGCGCCGAGCGTCACCAGCAGCGTGCCCCAGATGGCGTGCACGGCGCCGCCGCCCTCGCCCGCGATGTTGCGCATCGAGAAGCTGAAGAACTCGGGGTCGAAGCGCTGCACGCCGTTGACGATCACCGTGTAGAGCAGCGACACGAGCGGAAGCAGCGCGATGACGAACGCGCCTGCGACGAGCGCGGTCATGATGCGGTCGACGGCGTGGCGGCGGGTCTCCGCGATGGAAGAGATCACGGCGATCGCGACCAGGTACAGCAGCATGCCCACGACGAGCGCGCCGACGATGTTGAAGTCGGCGACGTCGCCCGAGGTGTTCAGGAACGCGAAGAGCACGCACGACACGAACAGCACGAAGCCGAGCAGAGCCCACGGCGCCCAGCGCGGCAGGCGACCCGTGGTGAGCGAGACCCTGGGCGTCGTGGCCCGGGCGGTGGCGGTGGTGGTGGCCGACATCAGTTCGCTCCCGAGAACTCGGCGCGGCGGGCGACGATCCAGCGCGCGATGGCGTTCACCGCGAAGGTGACGATGAAGAGGATGAGGCCCGCGGCGATCAGGGTCGACACGCCCTCGTCGTGCGCTTCGGGGAAGCGCAGGGCGATGATCGCGGGGATGGTCGTGGGGTTCTCGGGATTCAGCAGGTTGAACGTCACGACGCCCAGCGGCGAGAGCACAAGCGTCACGGCCATGGTCTCGCCCAGCGCGCGCCCGAGGGCCAGCATCGCGGCCGACACCATGCCGCTGCGCGCGAACGGCAGCACGGCCATCCGGATCATCTCCCAGCGCGTGGCGCCCAGGGCGAGAGCGGCCTCCTCGTGCAGCTTCGGGGTCTGCAGGAACACCTCGCGGCAGATCGCGGTCATGATCGGCAGGATCATCACCGCCAGCACGAGCGAGGCGGTCAGGATGGTCTTGCCTGTGCCCGAGGGCGTTCCGCCGAAGATCGGGATCCAGCCGAGGTTCTCGTTGAGCCACTTGTAGAACGGCACCAGCATGGGCGCGAAGGTCAGTGCGCCCCACAGGCCGAACACGACCGAGGGCACCGCCGCGAGCAGGTCGATCACGTACCCGAGCAGTGCGGCCAGGCGGCGGGGGGCGTAGTGCGAGATGAACAGCGCGATGCCGAGCGCGATCGGCGCCGCGATCACCAGCGCGATGGCCGACGCCCAGAGCGTGCCGAACACGAACGGCCACACCCACTGCAGGAACGGCTGCCCCTCGAGGATGTGGTTGCCCGACGTGTCGGGCTTGAACGCCGGCAGCGCCTGCACGATCAGGAAGATGGCCACGGCCGCGAGCGTGATCAGGATGATCGTGCCCGCCGCGAGCGCGGTGCCCGAGAAGATCCGGTCTCCGGGCCGAAGCACGGGCTTCGGCGCCCGGGCGGAGCCGCTGGGGGGCGCGCTCGGCTCCGTCGTGGTCGTTGTCATGCGGTCCCGCTCCTCAGGTGCTGGGGTCGTGCTGATGCTGCTGGGTGAGAGGTGACGCGACGATGCCCTCGCGCTCAGAATCCCATGAGGGAAGGCGCGAGGGCACCGTCGCTATCGCTTCGAAATGGCGTGTCCCGACGAGGTCACTCGACCGTGATCGCCTCGAGGGCGGACGCGATCTGCTCCTGCAGGCCGGCCGAGAGCGGTGCGCTGCCGGCGGCCTCGGCGGCGACCTGCTGGCCCTCCTCGCTGGTCACGTAGCCGATGTACTCCTTGACGAGCGCGGCGACCTCGGGGTCCTCGTACTCGGTGCAGGCGATCAGGTAGCTGACCAGGGCGATCGGGTACGAGCCCTCCGGCGCGGCGGCGGCGTCGACCGCGAACGCGAGGTCGTGGGCCGAACGACCCTCCTCGAGCGGCGAGGCCTCGACCAGCGCGGCGGTCGCCTCGGCCGAGTAGGCGACGTACTCGTCGCCGTTCTTGACGGCCACCTGGCCGAGACCGGTCGTGCGCGACGCGTCGGCGAAGCCGATGTAGCCGGCGCCGTTGGTGATGGCGTCGACCACGCCGGAGGTGCCGTCGCCGGCCTCACCCGACTGCAGCGGCCACTCGTCCGAGGGCTCGTGGGTCCAGGCGTCGGGGGCGACGGCGGCGAGGTACGAGGTGAAGGTCTCCTGCGTGCCCGAGGCGTCGGCGCGGTGCACCGGGACGATGGTCTGGTCGGGCAGCTCGACGCCCTCGTTCTGCGAGGCGATGGCCTCGTCGTTCCAGTTGCTGATCTCGCCCGAGAAGATCTTCGCGATCGTCTCGCCGTCGAGGTTCAGCGTGTCGACGCCCTCGAGGTTGAACGCGATGGCGACGGGCGAGATGTAGGCCGGCACCTCCACGATGTCGTCGCTCACGCAGGCGCCGAAGCCGCCCGCCTCGAGCTCCTCCGCGTTGAACGCGCGGTCGGAGCCGATGAAGTTCGAGGCGCCGGAGATGAAGTTCTCGCGGCCCGTTCCAGAGCCGGTGGCGGTGTAGAGCACGTTCGCCTCGGGGTTGGCGGTCTGGAAGGCGGCCACCCAGGCCTGCTGCGCGGCCTCCTGCGACGAGGCGCCGGTGGCCTCGATGGTGCCGCTGATCGTCGAGGCGGTGCCGCCGTCGGTGGGAGCACCGCTGCCGGCGGGCGCGCCCTCGTTGGCGGCGCAGCCCGCGAGGGCGACCGCGGCGAGCGTGCCGAGGGCGGCGATGCTGGTGAGACGGGTGATCTTCACTGTTTTTCCGTTCGATCAGGATTCAGGGGACGGCCCCGCCGGGTCGCAGGGCACTTCGTGACCGTAGAAGCTGACAGTGAAGAGACTGCGCTGAAGTGGTGAACGGAAGGTGAACTGCCCGCATCGATCCTGCAGAGATGCCGGATCACGCAGGAGATTCTCGGGGAAGCGGCGACTCACACCTTCGGGGCATGCGTCTCGATCGAGACGATGCCGGATCCGGGATTCGTAGCCGAGATGTGCACGACGCTGAAGGCACCCGTCTCCAGGGACGCCGCGTCCGTCAGGTAGGAGCCTCGGAGGGTGGCGGTCGCGAGGGCCAGTTCCGACAGGATGTCCGGCAGCACGGGTCCGTGGCTGCACAGCACCGCCGGCTTGCCGGCGCGGACGCGCCGCCCCACCACTTCGCGCACGTCGGACGTGCCGTCCTCCCAGGCGTCCTGGCTGATCAGGTCGGTCTCGTCGACGCGGCGCCCGAGCGCCTTCGCGAGCGGCGCGACGGTCTTGGCGCAGCGCACGGCGGTGCTGGACACGATGCGCCGCACGCCGAACGCGCTCAGCGGGCCCACGACGGCCTTCGCCTGCTGCTTGCCCTTGGGGTGCAGCGGTCGCAGCGCGTCGCGGCCGTCCCACTCGTCGCGGGGGAGCGCCTTGCCGTGGCGCAGCGCGATGACGGGGAACGTGTGCAGCACCCCGTCGTCGACGAGGCGCTCGAAGCTCTCGAGGATCTCGATGTCGACCGGGTAGCTGAGGCGCGCGTGCGCCTTCTTCAGGCTCACCCATTCGAGCGCGGCGATCTCGGCGTTGGGCTTGAACGTGCTGGCACGGATCGCGCTGTCGCGCGCCTCGGCGGCCCAGTAGTGCACGATCTTCTGCCGGCCGCTCGGCAGGCGGTAGTGCGACACCCCGAGCGGAGCGCCCAGCGCGACCTGGATGCCCGTCTCCTCGCAGATCTCGCGCACCGCCGTCTCGGCGAGCATCTCGCCCGGGTCGACCTTGCCCTTGGGCAGCGTGATGTCGCGGTATTTGGTGCGGTGGATCAGCAGCACGCGCAGCTTCCCGTCGGCGAGACGCCACACGACGCCTCCCGCGGCATAGACGGCGACCTCCGACGTCATCGCGTGACGCGGGCCTGACGTCGGCGGCGCACGGCGCTCATCCTGCGGTCCTGCAGATCCACGAGCGGCTTGCCGTCGTCGTCCACGCTGTGGCGCGTCCACACGCCGTCGGGGCCGAGATGCCACGAGCTGGTGCGCTCGTCCATCGCCTGTTCGAAGAGCGTGAGCAGCTCGCTGATGTGCTTGGGGGCGGTCACCCGCACGAGCGCCTCGACGCGGCGGTCGAGGTTGCGGTGCATCATGTCGGCGCTGCCGATGTACACCTCCGGCTCGCCGTCGTTCTCGAACGCGAAGATGCGCGAGTGCTCGAGGTAGCGGCCCAGGATCGATCGCACCGTGATGTTGTCGCTGACGCCCGGCAGGTCGGTGCGCAGCGAGCAGATGCCGCGCACCCACACGTCGACCTTCACGCCCGCGATGCTGGCGCGGTAGAGCGCGTCGATGATCTGCTCGTCGACCATCGAGTTGACCTTGATGCGCACGTGGGCGGGCTTGCCGGCGAGCGCATGGCGGCGCTCCCGGTCGATGAGCCGGATGAGCCCCTTGCGCAGGTGCAGCGGCGCCACCAGCAGCCGCTTGAACTTCTTCTCGATGGCGTAGCCGCTGAGCTCATTGAACAGGCGGGTCAGGTCGCGGCCGACCTGCGGGTCGGTCGTGAACAGGCCGAAGTCCTCGTAGAGGCGGCTCGTCTTGGGGTTGTAGTTGCCGGTGCCCACGTGGCTGTAGTGGCGCAGCTCGCCCTTCTCCTCGCGGATCACGAGCGCCAGCTTGCAGTGGGTCTTGAGCCCGACGAGGCCGTAGACCACGTGCACGCCGGCCTTCTCGAGCTTTCGCGCCCACACGATGTTGTTGGCCTCGTCGAAGCGCGCCTTGACCTCGACCAGCGCGAGCACCTGCTTGCCCGCCTCGGCCGCGTCGATCAGCGCCTGCACCACCGGGCTGTCGCCCGACGTGCGGTACAGCGTCTGCTTGATGGCCAGCACGTTGGGGTCCTTGGCGGCCTGCTCCAGGAAGGCCTGCACGCTGGTGGCGAACGACTCATAGGGGTGGTGCACGAGCACGTCGCCCTTGCGGATCGCGGCGAAGATGTCGGCGCGCGCGCTGCTGCTCTGCTCGGCCGCCTGGAATGCCAGCGCCGTGGTCGGCACGTGCGGCGGGTAGTGCAGGTCGGGACGCTTGATGCGCGACAGGTCGAACAGCGCCCGCAGGTCGAGCGGTCCGGGCAGGCGGTAGACCTCCTGCTCGGTGATGTCCAGCTCCTTGATGAGCAGGTCGAGCGTGACGTCGTCCATGTCGTCGGTGATCTCGAGCCGGATGGGAGGACCGAACCGCCGGCGCAGCAGCTCGGCCTCGAGCGCCTGGATGAGGTTCTCTGTCTCGTCCTCCTCGATCACCACGTCCTCATTGCGCGTGAGCCGGAACGCGTGGTGGTCGAGCACCTCCATGCCGGGGAAGAGGTCGTCGAGGTGCTGCGCGATGAGCTCCTCGAGCGGCAGGTAGCGCACGGCGGTGCTTCCCGGCACCTCCACGAAACGCGGGAGCATGGGCGGCACCTTGAGACGAGCGAACTCCTGCCGGCCCGTGCGGGCGTTGCGGATGCGGATGGCGAGGTTCAGGGACAGCCCCGAGATGTACGGGAACGGATGCGCCGGGTCGACCGCGAGCGGCATCAGCACGGGGAACACCTTGGCCTGGAAGTAGTCGTAGAGCGCCTGGCGCTCCTCGTCGCCGAGCGCGCTCCAGCCCACCACCTCGATGCCCGCCTCGGCCAGAGCGGGACGCACGTGCTCGTTCCACGCGGCCGCGTGGCGCAGCTGCAGCGCGTGCGCCTCGTCGGAGATCGCCGCCAGGACCTCGGCCGGCGCCTTGCCGACGTTGGTGGGCACCGCCAGTCCGGTCACGATGCGGCGCTTCAGGCCCGCGACGCGCACCATGAAGAACTCGTCGAGGTTGCTGGCGAAGATGGCCAGGAAGTTCGCCCGCTCGAGCACCGGCAGCGACGGGTCCTCGGCCAGCTCGAGCACGCGCTGGTTGAAGGCGAGCCAGCTCACCTCGCGGTCGAGATAGCGGTTCTCGGGCAGCTGGGCGTCCGGTGCCTCGATCGCCGCGTCGAAGTCGTCGTCCTCGGCGTCGCCGATGCCGGTGTCCACGATGGCGGAGTCGATCATGCGGACATCCTGCCACCGTGACGTGTCGCGCGCGTGAACGAGCCTCGCATCCGGCGCGGGGAGTCAGCGCCCCAGCGCGAATGCGACGGCGGCCTGTGCGTGCAGAGCGGTCGTCGGGTACACGGGGATGCTCACGTCGTCGGCGCCGATCAGCAGCTCGATCTCGGTGCAGCCGAGGATCACGCCCTCCGCGCCCTCCGCGGCGAGGCGCTCGACGATCTCGATGTACCGCTTGCGCGAGTCGTCGCTCACGACGCCGCGCACGAGCTCGTCGTAGATGACCCGGTTGATGTCCTGGCGCTCGCCGGGGGCGGGGACGAGCGTCTCGACGCCGTGGCGCGCCATGCGATCGGCGTAGAAGGGCTGCTCCATGGTGAAGATCGTTCCCAGCAGGGCCACGCGGCGCTTCCCCGCCGCGAGGATCGCCTCGGCTGTCACGTCGACGATGTGCAGCAGGGGCACGTCCACGGCACGCTCGATGTGCTCGGCCACCAGGTGCATGGTGTTCGTGCAGAGCACGAGGGCCTCGGCGCCGGCCGCCACCAGCGCGCGCGCCTCGCGCGCGAGCACCTCTCCGGCTTCGTCCCAGCGCGCGGCGCTCTGCAGGCGCTCGATCTCGGCGAAGTCGACCGAGCCCATGACGCAGGAGGCCGAGTGCAATCCGCCCAGGGCATCGCGCACGCCCGTGTTGAGCAGGCGGTAGTAGAGGGCCGAGCTCTCCCAGCTCATGCCCCCGAGCAGTCCGATCCTCTTCATCGCGACGTCGCTCAGGACGAGGAGGAGGGGGCCGGCAGCTGGTCGTCCTCGTACACGTTGAAGCGGTAGCCCACGTTGCGCACCGTGCCGATCAGCTGCTCGAGGTCGCCGAGCTTGGCGCGCAGGCGCCGCACGTGCACGTCGACGGTGCGCGTGCCCCCGAAGTAGTCGTAGCCCCACACCTCGCTGAGCAGCTGCTCGCGCGTGAACACCCGCGACGGGTGCGTCGCGAAGAAGTGCAGCAGCTGGAACTCCTTGTACGTGAGGTCGAGCGGCTTGCCGTGCACCTTCGCCGAGTACGACGACTCGTCGATCGTGATGCCGGATGTCTGGATGCGGGTGGACACCTGCTCGCTGGCCTGGCGTCCGATCGCGAGGCGCACCCGCGCGTCGACCTCGGCGGGCCCCGCGGTGACCAGGATGACGTCGTCGATTCCCCAGTCGGTCGACACCGCGGTCAGGCCGCCCTCCGTGACCACCAGCACGAGCGGCGCGTCGAGGCCCGTGGTGTTGAGGATCTTGCACAGCGACTTCGCGCCCACCAGGTCGGTGCGGGCGTCGACGAAGATGACGTCCGCGCTCGGGGCGTTCACGAGCTGCGCGGGCTCGGCGGGGATCTGTCGCACGCGGTGGCTCAGCAGCTCGAGGGCGGGCAGAACGGCGCCCCCGCCCGGGGCGGAGCTCAGGACAAGCAGCTGGGCCAAACGACGTCCTTCCGGCGCGGTGGGGAGTGCGCCTCGGGCCGAAAGTCCCCCGGACAGGACGAGACCTTCGATCCTTCTCGATGGTGCGGCGGCACGGCGGCCGCCCCATGGATGCGGTGGGGTCGCGCATCGTGGCACCCATCATAGGCCGTGCTCCGCACGCCGCAGGCCCGCTGCTCCCGCGGCGCGGCGCGGTCGTTTGCCGGATCGCCCGCTCCTCTTGGACAATGTGTCGGTGACCCTTCCCGAGCTCGCCCCGCGGCGTCGATACGGCGGCATCGTGGCGACGTGGGCGTTCGCCCTCGTGGCCGCCCTCGCGATCGCCGTGTTCGTGCCGTTCGAGTGGCGTTTCCGCTGGTTCGGCGTGGCGGGCGGTCTCTCGGTGATCTTCGGCTTCGTCGCGCATCTGATCGACGGTCGCACGAGCGGCTACATCTTCCGCGTGGGGGTCGCGGCGCTGGGTGCGCTCGCGCTCATCGGCGTGGTCGCGCTCGTGGCGGTGCTCGTCGCCGTCAGCCCGGTCTGACGCGACCGGCGGCGAGACCCTCCCGGGCCGACACGCTAGAGTGGGACGCATGGATCTCGTCGCGCTCGAACTCTTCTTCGTCGGGCTGCTGGGCCTCGCCAGCCTGGCGATCGCCTTCGTCTCCGGCGCGGTGGTCTGGAACCTGTTCCGCGGCCAGCGCTGAAAGGCGGCAGCATGATCGAGCTGCCCACCGACCTCCCCGCCGACCTGGCGCCCCTCTCGTGGCTGCTCGGCGTGTGGGAGGGGACCGGCGTGATCGACTATCACGTCGGCGACACGCACTTCGAGGGCGAGTTCACGCATCGCGTGAGCTTCAGCCATGACGGCGGCCCCTATCTGAACTACGCCGCCACGGCGTTCCTCACCTCCTCGGATGGCACGCCCGCACGGGCGCTGAACTCCGAGACCGGGTTCTGGCGCCTCGCCCGTCCGCTCGGCGGCGCCGAACCGGGCCCCGGCCTGCTGCCGCCGCTCGAGTCCGAGTACGTGCGCACGGCCGACGACGTCGAGAAGCTGCGCAACGCGGAGGGCGGCTTCGACCTGGAGGTCTCGGTCGTCCACTCCGACGGCGTGAGCGAGCTGTATCTCGGGCAGGTCAAGGGACCCCGCATCGATCTGGCCACCGACGCCGTGGTGCGCACCGCCAGCGCGCGTCACTACGCCGCGGCGACGCGCATCTACGGCCTCGTCGAGGGCCACCTGCTGTGGGCGTGGGACATCGCGGCGCTCGGCCGTGAGCTCGGCTCGCACGCGTCGGCCCGGCTCGCGAAGGTGAGCTGATGACCGGCGAGGCGACGCCCTTCTTCTTCGCCGACCGCTCCGGCGCCGTGGCCGGAGACGAGGGCATCGCGCACTTCGGCGATCCCGTGCGCGAGCAGCGTCGCCTGGCCGCGGGCCACGCGGCCGTGCCCCGCGATGATCGTGCGGTGATCGAGGTGGCGGGACCGGATCGCCTCACGTGGCTCGACTCGATCACGTCGCAGGCGCTCACGGGCCTGGCGGCGGGCCAGTCCACGGAGCTGCTGGTGCTCGATCCGCACGGCCGGGTGGAGCATGCCGCCGGGGTGCTCGACGACGGATCATCCACCTGGCTGATCGTCGACTCGGGCGACGCCGCGGGCCTGGCCAAGTGGCTCACCATGATGCGCTTCCGCTCGCAGGTCGAGGTGCGGCTGCGCGACGACCTCGCGGTGCTGGGATTCATGGAGCGGGGAGACGCCGAGAAGCGCGTCGCCCTCGAGGCATTCCGGCCCCACGGCCTGCCCGTCGTCTGGGGCGACCCATGGCGCGACGTGGCCGTGGGAGGGTGGCAGTACGCCGCATCCGACGCGCATCCCGGAGCCGGGTACGCGTGGATCGAGGCCCTGGTCGAGCGCAGCGCGCTGCCCCGGCTCGCCGACCTCGAGCTGGCGGGGCTTCTCGCGGCCGAGGCCCTGCGCATCGCGGCCTGGCGCCCGCGATGGAGCCGCGAGGTCGACGAGCGGGCGATCCCGCACGAGTACGACTGGCTGCGCACGGCCGTGCACCTGAACAAGGGGTGCTACCGCGGTCAGGAGACCGTCGCGAAGGTGCACAACCTCGGGCATCCGCCGCGCCGGCTCACGCTGCTGCACCTCGACGGGAGCGACAGCGTGCTGCCCGAGCCCGGCACGCCCGTGCTGCAGGCGGGGCCCGACGGCGAGGCGGCCGAAGCCGGACATGTGACCAGCAGCGCGCTGCACCACGACCTCGGGCCGATCGCCCTCGCGGTGCTCGCGCGCCGCGTGCCGGCCGCCGCGGCGCTCGAGATCCGTGCCGACGGCGCGCGCATCGCGGCCGCCCAGGAGATCATCGTGCCCGCCGATGCCGGCGCCACGGCGGAGGTGCCGCGCCTGACGCGCCTGTCTCGCCGCCCGCTCGCCGAGCCCCCGGCGAAGTAAGCCGGCGCATCCGGGATGTCGGACGCACAGGGGCCCGCCCCGTCGACCAACACGGTCGCCGTCCCCGTCACGTGGCGCACCCGGTTCTCGCCGCGTCCGGGGCTCGCCCGCCTGCGCGAGTCCTGGATCGCTGTCGCCCAGATCGTGGTGGCCGCGACCGCGGCGTACGTGCTAGCGCAGGTGCTGCTCGGCCACCAGACCCCCATGATCGCGGCGACCGTGTCGATCTCGAGCCTCGGACTGGCGCGGGACGCCCGCCCCCGCCGGGTCGTCGAGACCGTGATCGGCATGCTCACGGGCATCCTGCTCGCGGAGGGGCTGCGGCTGCTGTTCGGAACCGGATGGTGGCAGCTCGCCGTCGCGCTGGGTGTGACGATGCTCGTCGCCCGGTTCCTGTCGCCCGCGCCGCACTTCGCGATCGCGGCGGCGATCCAGGCGGCGATCGCCATGATCCTGCCGGTCGGCCCGCTGCCGTTCTCTCGGCTGCTGGACGGCCTGTTCGGCGGCGTGATGGCGGTGGTCATGACCGCGCTGCTGCCGCGCAACCCGCTCGCGGCCGTGCTGCGCGAGGCGCGCGTGTTCTTCGAAGGCTTCGACGCCGCCGCCGCCCGACTGGTCACGGCGCTGCGGCGAGGCGACCGGCTGCGCGCAGAGCGCGGGCTCGAGAAGGCCCGCGCGCTGCAGGGGCCGCTCGACGCGTGGCGCGCCTCTCTCGAGTCGGGACGGGCGATCGCCCGCGTCTCGCCGTTCCTGCGCAGCCGTCGCACGGAGCTGGAGCGCCAGGCACGCATCCTGCAGGCGATGGACCTCGCGATGCGCAACCTGCGCGTAGTGGGGCGCCGGATCGTCTACGTGACCGATCTGGGGCGCGAGCTGCCGGTTCCGGGCGAGGCCATGGCCGAGATCGCGCGGGCCGCGAGCCTGGTGGGCGCCTCGCTCGACGACATCGCGCAGGAGCCCGTGGCGCGCGAGGCGCTGCTCGCGATCGCCCGCCGCCTCGACCCCGCGGCGATGCTGCCGGGTGCCTCGATCGGCGAGCAGGCGCTGGTGTCGGCCCTGCGCCCGCTCGTGGTCGACCTCCTCGTCGCCACGGGCCTGCCGCCCGCCGAGGCGCGCGCCGCGCTGCCGCGCCTCTGACCACCGCCCGAGTGCACACCAATGTGCGTGTGGTCTCGCGCGTGGTCCGTGACCGGCCCGGGCACAGGCATAGGCCAGTGCACACGCACATTGGTGTGCAGTCGGGGAGGTCAGGCGGGGCGCACCGTGTCCCAGGGCGCACGCACAGGCCAGTGCACACGCACATTGGTGTGCAGTGGGGGAGGTCAGGCGGGGCGCACCGTGTCCCAGGGCACGGTGAGCTCGCCGAGCCGCCAGCGCGAGCGGGTCCCGAGCACCGGCACGCCGCTCACGCGCAGCGCGGCGACGGCCGCCATCCAGCGCTGGACGGAGCCGAACGGCGCGAGCGCGGCCGCGCGCTCCCACTCGCGATCGAGCGCGGTCAGCAGCTCGTGGACGCGCTCGCCCGGGACGTTGCGATGGATGAGCGCCTTGGGCAGACGCTCGGCGACGACGCCGGGCCGCTCGAGATCGGCCAGGCGCAGCGAGATCGTGAAGCGCGCCGGCTCGCCCGCCGGGGTGACGTCGACCCAGCTGCACACGCGGCCGATCTCGTCGCACGTCCCCTCGACGAGCACGCCCCCGGGCGCCAGGCGCGCCGCCATGCGGGCCCAGGCGGCGGGCGCATCCTGCTCGTCGTACTGCCGCAGCACGTTGAACGCGCGGATGACCGCCGGGTGCCTGCCGTCGGGCAGCGGCACCTCGAAGCCGCCCCGCGCGAACGAGACGCGCGCGCCGGGAGCGAACGCGGTCTCGCCCCTGCGGGTCGCCTCCAGCTGGGCTGTCGCGCGCGCGACGCGCTCGGGGTCGATCTCGAGGCCGAGCAGCTCGACGTCGGGGCGCACCCGCCGCAGCCTCGCCTCGAGCTCGAGCGTGGTCACGCCGTTCGCCCCGTAGCCCAGATCCACCACGAGCGGATCGCCGGCGCGGCGCAACTCGGGCAGGTGCGCGATCCAGCGGTCCACGCGGCGCAGGCGGTTGGTGCCGGTGGTGCCACGGGTCGGCCGCCCCTCGGGGCCGGATGCACGCTGCGCCATGCGTCCCATTCTCCTGGGCGCCGCCGTCGCCAGCGGGCGGCGCGGCGCGCGCCTCGATAGGCTGGCGGCATGGCACACACCCTGATCCTGCTGCGACACGGCCA
Source organism: Microbacterium sp. NPDC096154 (assembly GCF_040302945.1). Lineage (NCBI taxonomy): Bacteria > Bacillati > Actinomycetota > Actinomycetes > Micrococcales > Microbacteriaceae > Microbacterium > Microbacterium sp. NPDC096154. Next base: position 101,357 of record NZ_JBEOSM010000002.1, on the reverse strand, counting down.
GAGCGAGTGGAACAAGCTCAATCTCTTCACCGGATGGGTCGACGTGCGACTCACCGACCAGGGCCGCGCGGAGGCTCAGCGCGGCGGCGAGCTCATGAAGGAGCAGGGGGTGCTGCCCGACGTGGTGCACACCTCGGTGCTCAGCCGCGCGATCCAGACCGCCGACATCGCGCTCGATCACGCCGACCGCCTGTGGATCCCGGTGAAGCGCTCGTGGCGCCTCAACGAGCGCCACTACGGCGCGCTGCAGGGCAAGGACAAGGCGCAGACGCTCGAGCAGTTCGGCGAGGAGAAGTTCATGGAGTGGCGCCGCTCGTTCGACGTGCCGCCGCCCGCGATCGACCCCGCCGACGAGTACGCCCAGACGGATGACCCGCGCTACGTCGGCATCGACGGCGAGATGCCCGCCACCGAGTCGCTCAAGCTCGTGATCGACCGGATGCTGCCGTACTGGGAGGGCGAGATCGTGCCCGACCTGAAGGCGGGCAAGACCGTGCTCGTCACGGCGCACGGCAACTCGCTGCGCGGCCTCGTGAAGCACCTGGAGGGCATCAGCGACGAGGACATCGCCGCCCTCAACATCCCCACCGGCATTCCGCTCGTGTACGAGCTCGACGCCGACATGAAGCCGACCGGCGCGAGCCGCTACCTCGACCCCGAGGCCGCCGCCGCCGGTGCCGCGGCGGTCGCCGCCCAGGGCAAGAAGTAACCCGCGCGACGAAGAACCCCCGTCCGGATGATCCGGGCGGGGGTTCTCGTCTGGCGCGAGCCGTCAGGCCGACGGCTCTGCCCGGTCGCCCTGTCCGGCCCCGTGCTCGAGCCCGGCCCAGTCGCCCGTGCCCAGGTAGATCATCTTCTTCGCGATCGAGACCGCGTGGTCGGCGAAGCGCTCGTGGTAGCGGCTCGCCAGCGTGGCGTCGACCGTGGCGCCCGCCTCGCCCTGCCAGCTGTCGCTGAGCACCTTCTCGAAGACGCTGGCGTGCAGCTCGTCCACGTCGTCGTCGCTGTTGCGCAGCTGATCGGCGATCGACAGATCCTGCGTGCGCAGCAGCTCGGTCAGGGTGCGGGCGATGTTGACGTCGAGCTCGCCCATCCGGGCGAACGTGCCCTTCAGGCCCTTGGGAACGGCGCGCTCGGGGTAACGGGTGCGCGCGAGCTGCGCGATGTGCTCGGCCATGTCGCCCATGCGCTCGAGCGAGGCGCTCACGCGCAGCGCCGTCACCACGATGCGCAGATCGCGGGCGACCGGCTGCTGCATGGCGAGGATCTCGATCGCGAGCTCGTCGAGTGCGACCGCGCGCTCGTCGATCAGCTTGTCGTCGGCGATCACCTCCTCGGCCAGGCCGACGTCGCTCGTGCCGAACGCGCGCGTGGCCTTGTCGATCGCGATCGTGACGAGCTCGGCGATCTCGACGAGGCGCGACTGCACATCCTCGAGTGACTGGTGGAAGACTTCGCGCATCGGGGACCTTTCGTCGGTGTCGCGGTGCGGCGCCCGCGGCCGGTCCGGCCGCGAAGCACGCTCTCCGCGATTCTCGTGAGCGCAGGTGAACGGATGGTGCCGAACCGGTGAACAGTTCCCCGTACGGAGGTCTCGCGGGGTCATCCGTCCGATCCGGCGTTCGCCATGACTTTACTCTGGAGCCATGGACACGACGCAGCTGGCGCTGCTCGCCCTGCTGCTCGGGGCGGTCATCGGGGCCGGGGCGTCCCTCATCGTGGTGGCCGCCCTTCGGGCGCGCGAGCGCGCGGCCCGCGAGGCCGACGGAACGGTTCCCGCCGGCGTCACGGCGGTGCTCGATGCGATGGACGACGCGGCCGCGGTGGTCGACGCCTCCGGTGTCGTGGTGGCCACCTCGCCCTCGGCGCCGTGGCTCGGCATCGAGGCCGGCGCCGCTCTCGAGCACACCGGTCTGCGCGATCTCGTGCGGGCGGCGCGTTCCGGCACGACGGAGACGCAGGATCTGCGCCTGGTGCGGGGCAGGATGTCGTCCGACTCGCGCCTCGTCTCGGCGCGGGCGACCCGCATCAGCGAGCGGTACATCCTGCTGCTCGTGCGCGACCTGTCGGAGCAGGAGCGCCTGGAGCAGATGCGCCACGACTTCATCGCCAACACCAGCCACGAGCTGAAGACCCCCGTCGGCGCCGTCACCCTGCTCGCCGAGGCGATCGAGCTGGCGGCCGACGACCCCGCGCAGGTGCGCGCGTTCACCGCGCGGCTGTCGGCGGAGGCCGACCGCCTGGGCCGGCTGACCGGCCGCATCATGAACCTCTCGCGCCTGCAGGCGGCCGACGAGCTCACCTCCGTGGGCGACGTCGCGATCGACGAGGTCGTGGCCGCGGCGGTCGAGGCGCACGCCGTGCAGGCCGACTCGGCGGGCGTCGACCTGGTGCGCGGCGGCGAGCGGGGACTCTACGTGCGCGGCGACTCGCAGATCCTGAAGGAGGCGATCGGCAACCTCGTCGCGAACGCCATCGCGTACTCGCCCCGCGGCTCGCGCGTCGGCGTGGGGGTGCGCGCCGTCGACGGAGTCGTGGAGATCGCGGTGACGGATCAGGGCATCGGCATCGCCGAGGCCGATCAGGCCCGCGTGTTCGAGCGCTTCTACCGCGCCGATCAGGCCCGCTCACGGCGCACCGGCGGATCGGGCCTCGGGCTCTCGATCGTCAAGCACGCCGTGTCGCGCCACGGCGGCGAGATCAAGCTCTGGTCGCAGCCCGATCGCGGCTCGACCTTCACGGTGCGGCTCCCGCTCAGCGAGGCGCCCCTGATCGATACCCCCGTCAAGAAGAAGAAGCGGAAGCCCGCGGCGGTCGCCGCCCGCGCCGACGCGAAGAAAGGCCGCGAATGACGCGTGTGCTGCTGGTCGAAGACGAACCCGACCTCGCCGAACCCCTCGCCTACCTGCTGCGCCGTGAGGGCTACGAGGTCGAGATCGCGGAGGACGGCCCCGCCGCGCTCGCGTCGTATCGCGAGCAGGGCGCCGACCTCATCCTGCTCGACCTGATGCTGCCGGGCATGCCGGGCACCGAGGTGTGCCGGCAGATCCGCACGGGCTCGAGCGTGCCGATCATCATGCTCACGGCGAAGGACTCGGAAGTCGACATCGTGGTGGGGCTCGAGCTCGGCGCCGACGACTACGTCACCAAGCCGTACTCGGCGCGTGAGCTGCTCGCCCGCATGCGTGCGGTGCTGCGGCGTACGGCCGACGCCGAGGGCGACCTCGACGAGCGCGTGCTCGAGGGTGGGCGCGTGACGCTCGACGTCGACCGGCACACGGTCGCGGTGGACGGCGCGCAGATCAACATGCCGCTGAAGGAGTTCGAGCTGCTCGAGGTGCTGATGCGCAACGCGGGCCGCGTGCTGACGCGCGGCCAGCTGATCGACCGGGTGTGGGGGAGCGACTACTTCGGCGACACGAAGACGCTGGATGTGCACATCAAGCGCATCCGCTCGCGCATCGAGCGCGTGCCGAGCGAGCCCGTCATGCTCGTGACGGTGCGCGGCCTGGGCTACCGCTTCGAGGGCTGACCGCGCCGCCCGCGCGGTCGAGCGCCGACAGCGAAAAGGCCGCAGGATCCGGAGATCCTGCGGCCTTCGTGTCGGCTGGTGCGACGGGTCAGTGCCCGTCGGAGCCCGAGTCCTCGGCACCCTGCGGCTCGTCGCCGCGGTCGAGGTGCGAGCAGTCGCTGGCGGCGCCCCCGGGAACGAGGTCGGCGAAGTGCTCGAGGCAGCCGTCGAGCACGGGCACCTCGGTCACCACGCCCTCGGCGTCGCCCGACTGGAAGTACAGCGGCAGAGTGGCGCCGGCCGGGGTGTCGATGCCCTCGAGCAGCAGCGGCTCCTCGGAGCCGGCGCCGAGGCTCACGACCTCGCCCGCAGGCACGCGCACGGTGGCGGTCTGGCTGCCCCACTCGAGGTTCAGGGTCGCAGACGAGTCGGTCGTGTTGACCAGGGCGGCGACCAGGTTGCCGTCGGTGCCCTCGTCGTCGGCGACGACGACCGCGTTGCGCACCGTGACGGCGGCGCCCTCGGCACTGGGCACGTTGACGCCGTCGGAGGCGGAGTAGATGATCGTGGTCGCCTGAGGCGTGATCGAGGCGCAGCCGGTGGCGCTGAGCGCGACGACGGCACCGAGGGCGAGCGACGCGAGAATGCGGGAGTTCACGGAACCTCCAGGTCGTGCGGCCCCGCCGAGCTGCGGGCCCTGCGAGCCATTCTAGGGGGTCGCGCCGGGGTGCCCAGGAGCCGGTCGGCGCGGTTGCGGCCTCGACGTCCGCGAACTCGCTCGAACGGGCGTGTCGCTCCCGCCGATCGGGGCCGGAGAACCTTAGTGCATGGGCGGCTGTGGTATCCTGGAAGTCGCCGAAAGGAAACAATTCTATGCTTTTCGAGGTTGGCGAGACGGTCGTCTACCCCCATCACGGTGCGGCCACGATCACCGAGGTCAAAACCCGCGTCATCAAGGGTGAAGAGAAGGTCTACCTCAAGCTGAACGTCACGCAGGGCGATCTCGTCATCGAGGTCCCCGCCGAGAACGTCGACCTCGTCGGCGTCCGCGACGTCATCGGCCAGGACGGACTGGACAAGGTCTTCGAGGTGCTGCGTGCGCCGTTCACGGAGGAGCCCACCAACTGGTCGCGTCGCTACAAGGCGAATCTGGAGAAGCTCGCCTCCGGTGACGTGATCAAGGTCAGCGAGGTCGTGCGCGACCTGTGGCGCCGCGATCAGGACCGCGGACTGTCGGCGGGCGAGAAGCGCATGCTCGCCAAGGCCCGCCAGATCCTGATCTCCGAGCTCGCGCTCGCGGAGAAGACCGACGAGGAGAAGGCCGCTTCGGTCCTCGACGAGGTCCTGGCCTCCTGATCTGCGCGATCCCTGTGACGACGCCCCGCCCATTCGGCGGGGCGTCGTCGTCTGTGCGCACGGGAACGGATCGCGTGGGTACGTTGGTGGGGTGACTCTCACCGCATCGCCGCGCATCGCGGTCGTCGTCGTCGCCGCGGGATCCGGCACGCGCCTCGGTCAGGATGTGCCGAAGGCCTTCGTGGGGATCGATGCGCACACCATCCTGCGTCACTGCCTGCGCGGGGTCTTCGCCGCCCCCGAGGCGCAGGTCGTCGTGGTCGCTCCCGAGGGGCGCGAGGGCGAGGCGCTGACGGATGCCCGGGAGGCCGCGGGCAGCCGCGCGGAGCTCGTGTCGGTCGTCACCGGCGGTGACACCCGCCAGGCGTCGGTCGCCGCGGGGCTCGCGGCGCTCTGGCCCTCGGTGGAGCTGGTGCTCGTGCACGACGCAGCACGTGCCCTCACGCCGCCCGAGGTGTTCGAGCGCGTGATCGGCGCCGTGGAGCGCACGGGATGGGGTGTCGTGCCGGCGCTGCCCGTGATCGACACGATCAAGCGGGTATCGGGCGAGCAGATCGTGGACGCCGTCGACCGCGCCCAGCTCGCGGCGGCGCAGACCCCGCAGGGCTTCCGGCGCGATGTGCTCGAGACCTCGTATGCGGTGGCCGATCAGGAGTTCACCGACGATGCGGCCCTGGTCGCCGCCGCCGGGCACCGGGTGGCGATCGTCGAGGGCGACGCGCACGCGTTCAAGATCACGACGCCCGCTGATCTGGAGCGCGCCCGCTCGCTGGCCGCGCCGGTGCCGGCCGTGCCGGGCGGTGGGGCGGCGGGCGGGCTGCCGCGCGTGGGCATCGGCACGGATGTGCACGCGTTCGGCGGCGACGGGGTGCTCTGGCTTGCGGGGCTCGAATGGCCGGGCGAGGCCGCGCTGTCGGGGCACTCCGACGGCGACGCGGTGGCGCACGCGATGGTCGACGCGCTGCTGTCGGCCGCCGGTCTGGGCGACATTGGCACGCACTTCGGCACGTCGCGGCCGGAGTTCGCGGGAGCCCACGCGGATGCCTTCCTGGCGCGCACGTGCGAGCTGCTCAGCGAGGCCGGATGGGCGATCGTCAACGTCGCCGTGCAGCTGCAGTCGAACCGGCCGAAGTTCGCCCCGCGGCGGGCCGAGGCCGAGGCTGCCCTGTCGGCGGCGCTCGGCGGTGCGCCTGTGTCGGTGGCGGCCACCACGACCGACGGGTTGGGCTTCACGGGCGCGGGGGAGGGCGTGCAGGCGCTCGCCGTGGCGCTGATCCACCGGGCCTGACCCGTCCCGCCTCTCGAAAGTTTCGAGCACTCGACCGGCGGACGTCCGCACGACCTCTCGCGAATGTCGGTGGATGCGCGTACTGTGGCGCCACATCCTCCTCCTCGCAGCGCAAGGGAGCGTCATGCGTCGTATCAGGCGGTTCGAAACTTTCGCGGCCCTCGTGGGGCTCGTGGCGGCATCATTCCTCGCTACGGCCGCGCCCGCGGCGGCGGCGCCGACGGTGGTCGAGGCCATCGACTTCGACGACGGCACCACGGGCAGCTGGAGCCAGTCGGGCGGCGGAGGCGACACCCTGTCGTTCGTGCCCGAGGGTGACGGACAGGCCCTGCGGGTGACGGCCCGCGAGAACGACTTCACCGGCATCCAATCGGCGCTCGGCGCGTTCGAGGCCGGCAACCGGTACACGTTCACGATGTCGGTGCGGCTCGGCGACGGAACCCCCGATACCCAGGCGCGTTTCGTGATGAAGCCCGCGTACGCGTGGATCGGCAACAGCACGGTCACCGCCGACGCGTGGACGACCGTCACGGGCACGTACGAGATCCCCGTGGGTGCCGACACGTCGCAGCTGCAGGTCTACATCGGCACGGGTGACGTCGGCACGGCGTACGACTACCTGGTGGACGACCTCATCATCGCCGCCGAGCCGCTCGGCGAGCAGCCGCCGGGCGAGGGCCCCGCCCCGGGCACCGTGCTGCTGGAGAGCGACTTCGAGGACGGACTCGACGGATGGATGCCGCGCGACGCGGGATCCGGAGCGCCCACCGTCGCTCTGACCGACGCCGCCCACGGCGGCGCCCAGGCGGCGATCGTGACCGACCGCGCCGGCCAGGGCGCGGGCATCGGGCGCGACGTGACCGATCTGCTGCAGGACGGCGTGACCTACCAGCTCGACGCCGCGCTGCGCTTCGCGGAGGGGCAGCCGGTCGACGACGTGTGGCTGACGGTCGCGCGCACGGTCGACGGCACCACGAGCTATTCGACGCTGGCGCAGTTCGACGGCATCTCGAACACGGGGTGGACCGAGGTGTCGGCCACCTTCCAGGCAGGGGCCGCCGACGAGGCGCTGCTGTACTTCGAGACGAATTACAACGGGGACAACACGAGCGACTTCCTGGTCGACGACGTCGTGCTGAGGGTGCCCGAGCCGGCGCAGATCGAGGACCTGCCCCCGTTGTCGGGCACGATCGAGGCGCCCGTGGGGGTGGCGATCGACGCGCGCGAGACATCCGGATCCGCGTCCGAGCTGCTGCTGCGGCACTTCACACAGATCACGCCGGAGAACCACATGAAGCCCGACGCCTGGTACGACGGGGAGCGACGGTTGCGGACCCATCCCGAGGCGACCGCACTGATGGACTTCGCCCAGGAGAACGACCTGCGGGTGTACGGGCACGTGCTGGTGTGGCACAGCCAGACGCCGGCCTGGTTCTTCCAGAACGACGCGGGGGAGCCGCTGACGACGTCGGATTCCGATCGGCAGACGCTGCGCGATCGGATGCGGGCGCACATCTTCGGCGTGGCCGAGCAGCTGTCGGCCGCGTACGGCCCCTTCGGATCGGAGGGCAACCCGCTGACGGCGTTCGACGTCGTGAACGAGGCCGTCGCGGACGGCGGCGACTTCGCCGACGGGCTGCGCCGCAGCGAGTGGTACCGCATCCTGGGCGAGGAGTACATCGACCTGGCGTTCCGCTATGCCGACGAGGCGTTCAACCAGGTGCATGCCGCCGCGGGCTCGGACCGGCCCGTGACGCTGTTCATCAACGACTACAACACCGAGCAGGACGGCAAGCAGGATCGCTACGCGGCGCTCGTGCAGCGGCTGCTCGACCGCGGGGTGCCGATCGACGGCGTGGGGCATCAGTTCCACGTGAGCCTGGCGATGCCGGTGTCGGCGCTCGCGGAGGCGCTCGACCGGTTCGCGGGCATGGGCCTCAAGCAGGCGGTGACCGAGTTCGACGTGACCACCGGCACGCCGGTGACGCAGGCGCTGCTGATCGATCAGGGCTACTACTACCGCGACGCGTTCGACGTGTTCCGCGCGCACGACCTCTTCTCCGTCACCGTGTGGGGCCTCGTCGACGGGCGCAGCTGGCGGGCGTCGAGCGGTGCGCCGCTGCTGTTCGACGACGACCTGCAGGCCAAACCGGCGTACTACGGTGCCGCGGGCGCGGAGCTGCCCGATCGCCTACGGGCCGCGAACGTGTTCGCCGGCGAGGTACCGCTCGACCCGAGCGGCGAGGAGTGGTCGCGCCTGCCGCTGCACCAGCTCGACGGCGGCGGAGCGTTCCAGGCGCGGTGGGAGGCCGGCGCCTTGACGGTTCTCGTCGACGTGCCCGGAGGCGCTGCCGCCACGACGGTGGAGCTCGAGCTCGACGGCACGGTCTACACCGTGCGCGGCGACGGCACCGGAGACGTGCCGGTCGCGGCGGAGACCACCTCCGCAGGCACGCGGCTCGTCGCCCGGCTGCCCCTCGGGGACGAGGGCGAGGGTGACACCGTGGCCTTCGATGTGCGGGTCGCGGGCGGCGGCTCCTGGAACTCGCCGGGCGCGATGGGCACCCTGTCGCTCGTCGAGCCGCTCGCCTACCTGGAGGTCGTCGAGACCGAGACGGCGCCGGCGATCGACGGTGCCGTCGACGCCGGGCTCTGGGACGCCGCGAACGCCGTCGGGACCGACGTGCAGGTGCAGGGCGGGGGCGGCGCGACCGCGACCGTGCGCACGCTGTGGCGCGACGACATGCTGTACGTGCTGGCGGAGGTCGCCGACGCGCAGGTCGACGTGTCGGGAGGTGACCCGTGGGTGCAGGACTCGGTCGAGATCTACGTCGACCCCGGCAACGCGAAGAACGGCGCATACCGCTACGACGACATGCAGGTGCGGATCAGTGCGGAGAACGCTGTCTCGTTCGGCACCGGTGACGTCGCCTTCCAGCAGGGCCGCGTCACGTCGGCGGCCGAGATCGTCGACGGCGGATACGTCGTCGAGGCGGCCATCTCGCTGCTCGAATACGGCGGCGAGGGGACGTTCCACGGTCTCGACTTCCAGGTGAACGACGCCGCGGACGGCGTGCGCACCGGCATCCGCAACTGGGCCGACCCCACCGGTGCCGGGTATCAGAGCACGGCGCACTGGGGCGTGGGGCAGCTGGTCGCGGCGCCCGCGGAGGAGTGCGAGCGCCCGGGCAAGCCGGGCAAGGGCAATCCGGACAAGCCGTGCAAGCCCGAGAAGCCCGAGAAGCCGGACAAGCCGGAGAAGCCGGACAAGCCCGAGAAACCGGGTAAGCCGGACAAGCCGGACAAGCCGGACAAGCCGGACAAGCCCGAGAAGCCGGGGAAGCCGGGGAGGATCGGCTGACGCAGGCGGGCTCGCGCGGGTGAGGTCAGATCGTGCGGGTGAAGAACGTGGAGTGCGGGTCGTCGGCGTAGGCGTCGAACGGCCCGCACTCGCTGAAGCCCTCGCTGCGGTACAGCGCGCGAGCCGGGATGAAGGCGTCGTCGCTGCCGGTCTCGAGCCACAGCGACGTCAGGCCCCGAGCGCGGGCCTCTCCCAGGATGTGCCGCAGCAGTGCCCGCGCGACGCCGCGACCCTGGAATTCGTCGGCCGTGCGGAACGACTTGAGCTCGCCGCGCTGGGCATCGAGCCGCTTGAGGGCCCCGATCCCCGCGATCCGGCCGCCGATCCATGCGCTCCATATCGTGATGGCGGAGGAGCGCAGGCCGTCGAGATCGAGCGCGTGCACGCTCTCGGACGGCGTGTTCTCATGCATCCGGGCGTGGTGGTGCGCGATCAGCGCCAGCGTCTCCGGCGCCGTGAGGTCGTCGATCCTGATCTCGATGTCGCCCATGACGTCATCCCTCCACGGCGAACGGCTTGGCGGCATCCGGCTCATGCCCGGGATCGATCGCCGGTTCACGCGCGGCGCGGGAGCCCCACGCGAGCAGCGCCAGCCCCGCGCCGAGCACGACCAGGCCCACGGTCGACAGGGGCTCGAGTCGCTCGCCGAGCACCGCGATGCCGAGCACACTCGCCGTGAGCGGCTCGCCCAGCGTCAGGGTCGCGGCGGTCGCCGCCTGAAGCCCCCCGAGTCCCCAGGTGAACAGCGCGTACGCTGCCGTGATGGTCGCCAGGCCCAGCCAGAGCGCCATGACGACGCCGCGCGGATCGGCCATCCACCCGACGTCGGTGAAGGGCACGGCGATGAGCGCGAACGCCGCGGCCCCGCCGCCCATGGCGCCGACCACCGTGAACGGATGCCATCCGGCGTCCAGGAGGCGGCGCTGCGCCACCGCGAGCACTGCGAACGATGCGCCCGCCCCGAGCGAGCCTGCGATGCCCGCGGGATCGGCCGTGCCGGCGGCGCTGCCGCCGAAGCCCAGCAGGCCGACGCCGACCGTCGAGAGCGCCGTCGCGGCGCCCCACAGAGCGCCCGGGGCCCGGCGAGTGAGCCCCCACTCGAGCAGCCCGGCGATCACGGGCGCCGAGCCCAGAGCGATCACGGTGCTGACGGCCACGCCGTTGACGGACGTGCCGAGGAAGAACAGGGGCTGATAGACGAACAGGCACACGGCCGTGACGGCCATGAGCCCCAGCGCCCGCCCATCCAGCCGCGGACGGGGCGCGGCGGGGTGGCGGCGGCGTCGCAGGATGGCCGCGAGCCCCGTGAACAGCGCCAGCGCGGTGCCGCCGATCAGCAGGCGCATGACCCCCACGGAGAAGGGCGTCGTGCCGCCCGGGCCGAGTTCCTGCGAGGTGCCCGTCGTTCCGAACAGCACGGCGGCGGCGAGCACGGCGATCACGAAGGGCACCAGGCATGTCTATCGCACGCGCGGCGCTTCTCCGTCCGCACGCACGAGCGTCGCGGCCGGGGCTCCGCCGCGCTCGACGCAGGAAGGGACGCCACGCATGTGGCCGGACGTCATCGCACGGCGCGCGTGGGTCATCCGCTTCGCGCGTCGTGGTGGGCCGCGGCCGCGTGACGGCCGGCCGACCGCGTCACAACAGCGGGCTCGCATGTGCCGCCCCGTAGGCTGGAGACGTGACCGTCCGTCTCTACGACTCCCGCGCGCAGACCCTGCGCGACTTCGTGCCGCTCGTGCCCGGGAACGTGTCGATGTACGTGTGCGGTCCCACGGTGCAGTCGGGTCCCCACGTGGGCCATCTGCGGGGCGCTCTGGCGTTCGACCTGCTGCGGCGCTGGCTCGCCCACCGCTTCGGTCAGGTCACCCTGGTGCGCAACGTCACCGACATCGACGACAAGGTGCTCGAGAAGGCCACCGCCGACGAGCCGTGGTGGGCGCTCGCGTACCGCGTCGAGCAGGAGTTCACGGCGGCCTATGCCGCGATCGGCATCCTGCCGCCGACCTACGAGCCGCGGGCGACGGCGTCCATCCCGCAGATGCAGGAGCTGATCTCGCGCCTGATCGAACGCGGCCACGCGTACGCCGCGGCGGGCGACGTCTACTTCGACGTGCGCTCGTGGGCCGAGTACGGAACGCTGACCCGCCAGTCGCTCGACGCCATGGAACCCGCCGCCGACGCCGATCCGCGCGGCAAGCGCGACCCGCGCGACTTCGCCCTGTGGAAGGGCGCCAAGCCCGGCGAGCCGGCCGACGCGACCTGGGACTCGCCGTGGGGCCCGGGCCGCCCGGGCTGGCACATCGAGTGCTCCGCGATGTCGCGGCGGTACCTGGGTGCCGAATTCGACATCCACGGCGGCGGCCTCGACCTGCGCTTCCCCCACCACGAGAACGAGCTGGCTCAGTCGACCGCCGCGGGTGACGCGTTCGCCCGCTTCTGGGTGCACAACGGGCTCGTCACGGTCGACGGACAGAAGATGTCGAAGTCGCTCGGCAACGTCACGCTGGCGACCGACCTGCTCACCGCGCGGCCCGCGCCCGTCGTGCGCTATGCGCTCGCCGCGGCGCACTACCGCTCGAGCCTCGACATCTCGGACCGCGCGCTCGACGAGGCCGCCGCGGCCCTCGACCGCATCTCGGGCTTCCTCACCCGCGCCGAGCGCCAGCGCGGCCGACCGGATGGCGCCGCCCCCGTGCCCGAGGCGTTCGCCGCGGCCATGGACGACGATCTCGGCGTGCCGCAGGCTCTCGCCGTGATCCACGACACCGTGCGCGCCGGCAACACCGCGCTCGACACGGGAGACCAGGACGCGCTGCGCGCCGCGCACGACGGCGTGGCCGCGATGACGCGCGTGCTCGGGCTGGACGCGTCCGAGCAGGGGCAGGGGGCGGCATCCGGCGCCCAGGCCGCGCTGTCGACGCTCGTCGACGAGCTGATCGCACAGCGCGCCACGGCCCGCGCATCCAAGGACTGGGCGACCGCCGACCGCATCCGCGACCTGTTCGCGGCCGCAGGCGTCGCCCTCGAAGACACCGCAGACGGAACAGTTTGGAGCATCCATGGCTAAGCCTGGTCGTCCCGGCGCCAGCCGAGGCAAGAAGAAGGGCCCCACGAAGGGCACCGGCGGTCACAGCCGCAAGGCGCTCGAGGGCAAGGGGCCGACCCCCAAGGCCGAGGACCGCGAGTACCACGTGGCCTACAAGCGCAAGCAGGCGGCCGAGCGTCTGGCCGCCAAGCGCGGTCAGACGCAGAGGCCGACCCGCGCGCCGCGCGCCAAGGGCGACAGTGACATCGAGTTCGTGACCGGGCGCAACTCGGTGCTCGAGGCGCTGCGCGCGAAGATCCCGGCGACCGCGTTCTACATCGCGCAGCGCGTGGAGATGGACGACCGCGTCAAGGAGATGCTGGCCATCGCCAAGAACCGCGAGATCCCGATGCTCGAGGTCACGCGCCCCGAGCTCGACCGCATGGCCGGGTTCGACGGCGTGCACCAGGGCGTCGCGCTCAAGGTGCCGCCGTACGAGTACGCGCACCCGCAGGATCTGCTCGAGGAGATCATCGACAGCGGCCGCACCCCTCTGCTCGTCGCGCTCGACGGCGTGACGGACGCCCGCAATCTCGGCGCCATCATCCGGTCGACTGCGGCATTCGGCGGACAGGGCGTGATCATCCCGCAGCGCCGCTCGGCCGGCATGAACTCCGGCGCCTGGAAGACCAGCGCCGGCGCCGCCGCGCGCATCCCGGTGGCGATGGCGACGAACCTCACGGCGATGCTGAAGGACTTCAAGAAGCAGGGCGTGTTCGTGATCGGCCTCGACGGCGGCGGCGACGTGTCGCTGCCCGCTCTCGAGCTGGCCGACCGGCCGGTGGTGGTCGTCGTGGGCAGCGAGGGCAAGGGGCTGTCGCGCCTGGTGACCGAGAACTGCGACCAGATCGTGTCGATCCCGATCTCGTCGGCGACGGAGTCGCTCAACGCCGGCATCGCTGCGTCGGTCGCGCTGTACCAGATCGCCACCATCCGCTCGATCTCGCAGTAGCGGGAATCCCGGATCGTCGCGCCTCGTTGGTCAGGATGATCCGCGGTCGGCATACCAGGCCGACGGAGCACCCGACCGAACGCCCGACGAAGGGAAGACCATGGCTCGCATCGCCGTCATCGGAGGCACCGGCTACGCCGGCGGCCACATCGTGAAGGAGGCCGCCGACCGCGGTCACACCGTCGTCTCGGTCGCGCGCAAGGCACCCGCCGAGCGCGCCGCCGGTGTCACGTATGTCGAGGGCTCGCTGCTCGACGTGCCCGGTCTGCTGGCCGAGCTGTCCGGCGTCGAGACGATCGTCGTCGCGGTCGCGCCGCGCGTCGACATGGCGGGGCAGGTGCGTCCCGCGATCGCCGAGCTGGTCGCCGAGCTGCCGGAGGGCGTGCGCCTCGGCGTGATCGGCGGCGCGGGCGGCAGCCTCGTGGCCGAGGGCGGCCCGCGCCTGATCGATGCCGGGCAGTTCCCCGAGGAGTTCAAGCCCGAGGCGCTCGAGATGATCGGCGTGCTCGATGACCTGCGCGGCAGCGACGCCGACTGGTTCTTCGTGCATCCGGCCGCCGGCTTCGGCGCCTTCGCCCCGGGCGAGCGCACGGGCGCCTACCGCACGGGCGGGGACATCCTGGTGTCGACGGATGACGGGCAGTCGTTCATCTCGGGCGCCGACTTCGCGATCGCCGTCGTGGACGAGATCGAGGCTCCGAAGCACCGCCGGGAGCGCTTCACGGTCGGGTACTGACGCGTGGCACGAGCGAGACGGCCGGGGCGCGAGCCTCGGCCGTCTCGCCGCGTTCCACCGGTGCTGATGCGCACGGCCGCTACGCCGGGACACCGCCCTTGCGGTACTGATACGGGTTGGTGAGGATCTCGACCTCCGGGATCTCGGGGTTCATCCCGGCACGCCACACCTCGTCGCCGAGCGACGAGCGCAGGTAGCCGACGGTGTCGTCCACCTGGGCGCGCGCGGCCGAGAGGTCGACGCCGCACAGCCGGCCGTCCCACTTGACCGGCACGCCGCCCACCAGCACGACCTGCACGTCGCCGCGGCTCGCCTGGTACACCACATGGCCGTACGGGTTGACGATCGGGAACATGGTGGGCGAGTGCTCGTTGCGGATGAGCACCACGTCGCCGTGCTTGCCCGGCTCGAGGCTGCCGATCTCGTGCCAGCGCCCGAGGGCCTTCGCCCCGCCGCGCGTGGCCCAGTCGACCACCTCTTCGACGCGCAGCGTGACGTGCGTGACCGTCTCGTCGCTCTGGTGGGCGATGTAGTGCTCGAGCGAACGGTCGGCGCCGATCGTGGTGCGCATCGCCGAGAACATGTCGGCGCTGAACCACACGCTCGTGTCGACCGACAGGGAGGCCGGGATGCCGTGCGCCCGCAGCTTCGCGGCCGGCGGGTAGCCCTGGCCGCACGTCTGCTCGCTCTCGGTCGAGAGCGACGCCACGCCGCCCGTGGCCGCGATGCGCTGGTACGAGTCGTCGCTGAGCGTGGCGGCGTGCACGTAGACGTGCCCTTCCTCCATGACGCCGTTCTCGTACATCAGGCGCACGCCGTCGTCTCCCGTGGCGCCCCAGACGCCCGCGTGGGTCGTGACCTTGAGGCCCATGTCCTTCGCGAAGCGGAACGCGGGAGCCTCCGGGAACGACGCATCGCCCGGCACGTCGAACGCGAGCTGCACGCCATACAGGCGCGAGCGCGCGTCCTCGATGACGCGGGCGACCGCGGGGTCCTGGGTCCACTCCCAGGGCGCCTGGTGGATGTTGCCGTAGGCGAACACGAAGCGGCCCGGCGCGCCGGCCAGGGCGTCGACCGCCGCGGCGCCGTGCTCGGGCGTGCGCAGGCCGTGCGACCAGTCGACGCCCGTGGTCACGCCGGATTCGACCGCGTCGAGCGCCGAGAGCAGGTTTCCGGCGGCGATGTCCTGGGGCCGGAACGTCTTGCCGTGCTCGAGGTAGTACCAGACGAAGTACTGCGTCAGCGTCCAGTCGGCGCCGTAGGCGCGCATGGCGGTCTGCCACATGTGGCGGTGCGTGTCGATCATGCCGGGCATGACGATGCCGCCCGAGGCGTCGACCTCGAACGTGCCGGGCGGCACCTCCAGGTCAGGGCCGACGGCGGCGATGACGCCGTCGCGCACGAGCACATCCGCGCGCGGATGCACCGTGTGGGCGTCGTCCATCACGAGGACGATGCCGTTGCGCAGAACGATGGGCTGCCCGGTGGCGGGCATGGGGGATTCGGGCATGCTCGATCTCCTTTGATCAGCAGATGAGCACAGCATGACCCCGGATCAGGACGTCCACAAGATCGAATGTTCAGAAACTATTGACACGGCTGTGCCGAGTTCCTTTACTGAGGTTCAGCACCACTGAACACTCCGCAGGATTCGACTGCACACCCGGCGGGGGTCCATGTGACGCTCCCGCAGCGCGACGATGCGCCGCGGGCACCTCGGGCGAGGAGGCTGCAATGGCGCGGTATGTCGTTCGTCGAGCCGCGGATGCGGAATATCTGGACCTCGGGCCGCTCGCGCCCGGGGCCCGAGGGATGAGGCGCTGGCGCGGCGTGGGCGAGGACGACGGCGCTGCCCACACCGATTTCGGCATCACGCGCCTGGAGACCGGAGGCGGCACCGCCACGCACGTGCACTCGTTCGAGGAGGGCTTCCACGTGCTCGACGGCGAGGTGCTGCTCGCGACGCCCGAGGCGACCGTGCACCTCGTCGCCGGCGACTACGGCGTGATCCCGATCGGGGTGCCGCACCGCTGGACGGCCGTCGGCGACCACGGTGCCGCGTGGGCCGACCTGTTCACGCCCCCGGCCCGCGCGCGCCACGGCGGCGACACGTACCGGGTGCCGGAGCTGCCGGAGCGCGAGCCCGTGCGCGTCGACCCCCGCGACCCGCGCACCCGGTCGTTCGGGGCCATCAGCCCCGGCCACATGGACAAGGACGGCCAGTCGCAGGAGCTGCTCGCGGTGTCTGCCAGCATGCGCACGGCCCTGCTTGTCTACAGCGGCATCACGCTGAAGATGATGGTCGACTCCGACCTCGGCGCCACGCTCGGGACCCTGTTCATGGTGCAGTACGAGCCCGACGGCAAGGCGGGCCCGCACGACCATCCGCTCGAAGAGGCGTACCTGATCACCGAGGGCGAGGTGCGGGCGACGTTCGACGGCGACGAGCACCTGCTGCGCGAGGGCGACATCGCGTGGGCGGCGGTCGGCACCGTGCACTCCTTCGCCGCCACCGGCGCGCCGGTGCGCTGGCTCGAGACGCAGGCGCCGCAGATGCCGCCCCGCCACGCCTACCGCTTCGTGCGCGACTGGGAGTACCTGACCGAACGTCTGGAGGAGGAACTGTGACCGATCGCACCATCCTGGTGGTCGGAGGATCATCGGGCATCTGCCTCGAGCTGGCGCGAGACCTCATCGCCGGCGGGGACCGCGTCATCCTGACCAGCCGCAGCGGCGAGACCGCGCAGCAGATCGCATCCGAGCTCGGGCCGGCGGCGACGGGCATCGCGCTCGACGTCTCGGAGCCCGAGCGGATCGCCGACGCGCTGGCCGGCGTGCCGCGCCTGGACGGCCTGGTGCTGGGGGCGATCGAGCGCGACGCCAACACGATCCGCGACTACTCCATCGAGCGCGCCCGACGCCTGGTCACGCTCAAGCTGATCGGCTACGCCGAGGTGGTGCACGCGCTGCTCGACCGGCTCGAGCCGTCGAACGAGACAGGCATCGTGCTGTTCGGCGGCCGGGCCAAGGACGCGCCGTATCCGGGATCGACCACCGTGTCGACGATCAACGGCGGCGTCGAGGGCCTGATGAACACCCTGGCGCTCGAGCTCGCGCCCATCCGCGTCAACGCGCTGCACCCGGGCATCATCGGCGACAGCCCGTTCTGGGCCGGCAAGCCCGAGGGGGTGCTCGACGGCTACCGGTCTCGCACGCCCGGCGGCGAGCTCGCGACCATGGTCGACATCGTCGACGCCGTGCGCTTCCTGCTCTTCAACCGGGGCGTCTCGGCGCACAGCCTCAACGTCGATCGCGGCTGGCGCATCACCTGATCCGCTTGCATCCGCCATCCGATCCGAGACACATCCGACCCGAGACACATCCGATCCGAGAGACGAGGACGTCACATGAGCATCGCGACCCGAGGGAACATGGGGGTCGACTGGGAGGCGCGCGTCGACTTCGCGCGCCTGCGCGACGAGCGGCTCGCCAGGCTGCGGGCCGAGCTGGACCGCTCGGAGCTGGGCGCGCTGCTGGCGTTCGACTTCGGCAACATCCGGTACGCGTCGGCCACGCACATCGGCACGTGGGCGATGGACAAGCTCATCCGGTTCTGCCTGATCACCCGCAATGCGGACCCCATCGTGTGGGACTTCGGATCGGCCGCCAAGCACCACGACCTGCTCAACCCGTGGCTGCACGAGACGCACATGGAGGCCGACGCCGACCCGCACGCCCCCCACCACGGCGCCACGCGACCCCGCGCCGAGAGCGGCGCGCGCGCCGGCATCTCGACCCTGCGCGGTGCGTTCCCGCCCGGCGCCGGCATCGCAGAGGAGGTCGCGCGCAAGGTCAAGCGCGAGCTGGAGCGCTTCGGGCTCGCTCGCGAGCCGCTCGGCGTCGACATCGTCGAGCTGCCGATCCTCTTCGCGCTGCAGGCCCAGGGCATCACGGTGCTCGACGGGCAGCAGGTGTTCCTCGAGGCCCGGCGGATCAAGACCCCCGACGAGATCACGCTGCTCACGTCGGCGGCCTCGATGGTGGACGCCGCGTACGACCGCCTGTACGAGTTCCTGCGGCCCGGCGTGCGCGAGAACGAGTGCGTCGGCCTCGTGGCCAAGACCCTCTACGACCAGGGGTCGGAGTACGTCGAAGGTGTCAACGCGATCTCGGGCGAGCGGTGCGCGCCGCATCCGCATGTGTACTCGGACCGCTCGGTGCGGCCCGGCGATCCCGCGTTCTTCGACATCCTGCACTCATTCAACGGATACCGCACGTGCTACTACCGCACGTTCGCGGTGGGCTCGGCCAGCCGGGCCCAGCGCGACGCGTACACGATCGCCCGCGAGTACATGGACGTCGCCATCGCGGCTGTGCGACCGGGGGCCACGACGGCCGACATCGTGTCGCTGTGGCCGAAGGCGCAGGAGTTCGGGTTCCCCGACGAGGAGGCCGCGTTCGCGCTGCAGTACGGGCACGGCGTGGGGCTGTCGATCTGGGAGAAGCCGATCTTCAGCCGCCTCACCTCGCTCGACCACCCCGAGGTGCTCGAGGAGGGCATGGTGTTCGCCCTCGAGACGTACTGGCCCGCATCGGACGGATGGGGTGCCGCGCGCATCGAGGAGGAGCTCGTCGTGACCGTCGACGGGTGCGAGGTCATCACCAAGTTCCCGGCGGAGGAGCTGCTCGTGGCCGGCGGCGGGCGGTACTTCACGGTCGACGGTCCGCTGCCCGGCATCCGCGACTCGCAGTCGCACCTGAACACGGCCGCAGGACGCGGCGAGACGGCGACCGGCTGACGATGTTCGAGCCGCTCTTCCTCGCACAGCAGGTGCTGAACGGGCTCAGCTTCGGGGCCCTGCTGTTCCTGCTCGCCAGCGGGCTCACGCTGGTGTTCGGCCTGATGCGCATCATCAACCTCGCGCACGGCGCGTTCTACATGCTGGGCGGCTACCTCGGCGTGGTGGTCTCGGCCATGACCGGCAACCTGCTGGTGGGCCTGATCACCGCCGTCCTGGTCGTCGCCGTCACGGCATTCGTGGTGGAGGTCGTGCTGCTGCGGTTCGTGCGGGGTCAGGAGCTGCCGGAGGTGCTCGTGACCGTGGGCGTCTCGTTCGTGACGGCCGATCTGTGCCTGGCGTTCTTCGGCGGCGACCCGCACAACCTGCCCTCGTCGGTCATGGTGCCGGGCGCGATGTCGCTCGGCACGCTCACCTATCCCTGGTATCGCATCCTGGTGATCGGCGTGGCCGTGCTCGTGGGAGTGGGCCTGATGCTGCTGCAGCACCGCACGCGCGTGGGGGCCGTGGTGCGGGCGGGCGTGGACGACCGCGAGATCATCCAGGCGATGGGCGTCGACATCAACCGGGTCTTCACGGGGATGTTCATCCTCGGCGCGGCGCTCGCCGCGATCGGCGGGACGATCGGCGCGGGCGTGCTCTCGATCCGACCGGGCATCCAGGACGAGGTGCTGCTGTACGCGCTCGTCGTGGTGATCATCGGCGGGCTCGGCTCCATCCCCGGCGCCGCCGTGGGCAGCGTGCTGATCGGCGTGATCGACGCGTTCGCGAAGGCCTGGGTGCCCGACCTGGCCTACTTCACCGTTTTCGCGCCCATGGCGCTCGTGCTCGTGTTCCGCCCCACCGGACTCTTCGGGAGGCCCGCATGACCCTCTCGCCCGTCACCAAGACGATCAACAGCCCCACATTCTTCTACTCCCGCTCGCGCTGGCCGCTGCTGCAGCTCGGCATCATGGCGGCGCTGCTCGTCGTCGCCATCGCGCTGCCGTACCTCGGCACCGATCAGTACGTGATCTCGCTGGCGATGACCATCCTGATCGGCGCGATGCTCGCCGCGAGCGTGAACTTCCTGGTGGGTGACGGCGGCATGGCCTCGCTCGGCCACGGCGCGATCGCGGCCGCATCGTCGTACGGGGCGGCGTGGGCGAGCCGGCAGGGGATGGAGCCGGCCGGGCAGATCGCGATCGCGTTGATGGTGACGATCGCGGTGTCGTTCGTCTACGGCGTGCTCTCCATGCGCACGAGCGGCATCTTCTTCCTGATGGTCACCCTCGCCCTCGGCATGGTGATCTTCGGCCTGGCCTATCGCTGGTCGGGCGTGACCGGCGGCGAGAACGGGATCACCGGCATCCAGCGCCCGGACGCCCTCGGGCCGTACTGGATCTACTACTACTTCCTCGTGGGCGTGTTCGTGCTCGTCACGGGCGCCCTGTGGGTGATCAGCCGGTCGCCGTTCGGCGCCAGCCTGCGCGGCATCCGCGACAGCGAGACCCGCATGCGCAGCCTCGGGTACAACGTCGCGGCCTACAAGCTGGGCGCGTTCATGATGTCGGGGTTCGTCGCCGGCCTCGCCGGCCTGCTTGCGGTCTGGCACACCCACTTCATCAGCCCCTCGGCCGCCGGCGTGCACCGCTCCGTGCTGCTGATCGTCATGGTCATCCTGGGCGGCGTCGGCACCACGTTCGGGCCGCTCGTCGGCGCGGCGATCGTCGTGCTCATCGAGAACGTCGTCTCCAACTCGGTCGAGCGGTGGCCCACGCTGCTGGGACTGGTCTTCATCCTCGTCATCCTCTTCGCACGCAAGGGGATCATGGGCGGCGTCATCGCGCTCCTCGCGCGCCGCCGCGCCACCTCAGTGTCCGCGGGGCCACCCGACGACCCGCTCGCCACGAGCGACGCCCCGCTGGCCGGAGAACCCACCGAGAAAGTCACATGAGGAAAGCCAGATGAGAGGAACAGCAATGACGTCGATGAGGATGTCAGGACGCGCCCGGCGGTCCGCCGTCGCGGCGCTCGCAGCGGCGGCCGCGCTCGCGCTCGCCGCGTGCGCTCCTCCGGGAGCCGAGCCCGCTCAGGAGGGCCCGTCGGCCGGCGGGGGAGGAGGAGGCGGAGAGCAGGTGCTGAAGGTCGGCTACATCTCGCCGATCACCGGCAACTTCGCCATCGCCGGCCAGGAGATGGTGGACGGCTGGAACCTGTACTGGGAGCTCAACGGCGAGACCGCCGGGGACGTGACGGTCGAGACCATCGTCGAGGACGACGCGGGCAACCCCGAGACCTCGCTCACCAAGGCGCAGAAGCTCGTCACATCCGACGACGTCGACGTGGTGGTCGGCCCGCTGCTCGCCAACACCGCGCTCGCCGTCGCGGCGTACACGTCGCAGCAGGGCGTGCCCAATCTGCACCCCGTGGCGGCGGCCGACGACCTGACGCAGAAGCAGGCCAACGATCTCACGGTGCGCACGGGATCGCAGTCGGGCTCCCAGACCAACTTCCCCGGAGGCCGCTGGGCCGCCGAGGAGGAGGGATACCAGACCGCGGTCACGCTGTGCCCCGACTACGCGTTCGGATGGGAGTCGTGTGCGGGCTTCTCGCAGGGCTTCGAAGCCGGCGGCGGCGAGGTGATCGAGCAGCTGTGGTTCCCGAACGGCACGAGCGACTTCTCGACATACGTGTCGCAGATCCAGGCGGCGGGCGCCGACGTGGCGTTCGTCGCGACGGCCGGCGGCGCGCCGGGGCCCGACTTCCTGCGCAGCTTCCTCGGCCTCGGGCTCGGCGAGTCGCAGCCGCTCATCATGAACTGCTGCGGCATGGACCAGGCCACCCTGCGCGCCCTCGGCGCCGACATCGAGGGCTTCCGCTCGATCTCGTACTGGGCCGAGGGGCGCGAGTCGCCCGCGGTCGAGGAGTTCTCGGCCGCGTACGCGGAGCGCTATGAGGGGCGCGTGCCGTCGGCGAACGTGGCGGGCGGCTACATGACCGCCAGCCTGGTCGCCGCCGTGCTCGAGGAGAACGGGCTGGTCACGGGCGAGGATCTCGTCTCGGCGATCACCGAGTACGAGTTCGACGACTCGATCTTCGGCAAGGTCTCGTTCGACGACTACAACAACATGACGAGCCCGGTCTACGTGCGCGAGGTGCAGGAGGTCGACGGCGTGTACAAGAACGTGCCGATCGCGACCTTCGAGGACGTCGACCAGTGGCTCGGCAAGTCGCCCGAGGAGATCCTCGAGCAGCCCACCTACAGCCAGGACTTCCAGGGCTGATGAACGCCGCTGTCCGCGAGGCCACGGCTCCCGACCCGCAGGGGTCGGGGCCCGTGGCCCCCGCGCTCGTCGTCAGCGGGCTCGGCAAGAGCTACGGCGGCGTGCGCGCTGTCGACGACATCTCGCTCACGCTCGGCGCGGGCGAGCGGATGGGCGTGATCGGGCCGAACGGCGCGGGCAAGACCACGCTGTTCAAGATGATCGCGGGCGATGTCAGTCCCACCGACGGGCGGGTCGAGCTGTTCGGTCGGGACGTGACCGCCGTGCCCACCGCCCGGCGTGCCCGGATGGGCGTCGGCCGGACGTTCCAGGTGTCCAACCTGTTCCGCGAGATGACGCTGCTCGACAACGTGCGCGTCGCGGCACGCGGCGGCACGAGCGGGGCGCGCGTCTTCTGGCGCCCGCAGGGGCGGCGCGACGACGTCACGATGCGCTCCCTGGAGACGCTCGAATCGGTGGGACTCGCCGACCGGCGCGACGACACGGTGGCCGCGCTGTCGCATGGCGAGCAGCGTCAGCTCGAGATCGCCATGGCGCTCGTCGGGCGTCCGCGCATCCTGCTGCTCGACGAGCCGGCGGCGGGCCTCTCGTCGGCCGAGCGAGCGACCCTGCGTCAGCGCATCGAGCAGCTGCCGCGCACGATCCCCATCCTGCTCATCGAGCACGACATGTCGCTCGCGCTGGGCCTGACCGACCGCGTGATGTGCATGGAGAACGGTCGTCACGTGGTGACCGGCACTCCGGCCGAGGTGCGCGCGCACGAGACCGTGCGTGAGATCTACCTGGGGCGCCGAGACCGGAAGGACCGGATGTGACTCTCGCAGTGACCGACCTGCACGTCGGCTACCAGACCGCGCGTGTGCTGCACGGCGTGACGTTCGAGGTGCCCGACGCCCGCAGCGTCGCGGTGCTCGGCCGAAACGGCATGGGCAAGACCACGCTCGTGCGGGCGATCTGCGGGCTGCGCCCGCCGACCGTCTCGGCCGGCACGGTGACGTTCGAGGGCGCCGACCTGACCCGCAAGGCCAGCCACGTGGTCTCGCGTGCCGGCATCGCTCTCGTGCCCCAGGGGCGCCGTGTGTTCGGATCGCTCACAACGCTCGAGAACCTCACAGTCGTGCCGCGACGCAAGGTCGTCGGCGGCGAGCCGTGGACCGTGGAGCGCGTCTTCGACTTCTTTCCACGCCTCGCCGAACGGCAGCGGTCGATGGCACGCTCGCTGTCGGGCGGCGAGCAGCAGATGCTCGCGATCGGCCGCGCCCTGATGACCGACCCGCGGCTGCTGATCATGGACGAGCCGAGCGAGGGGCTCGCCCCGGCCGTGCTCGATGTGATCCAGGATCGTCTCGCTGAGCTGTCGGCATCAGGGCTGTCGGTGCTGATCGCCGAGCAGAACGTGGATCTCGCTCTCGACATCGCCGAGCACGTGATCGTGATCGACGACTCCGGCACGGTGGCCTGGCAGGGCGAGGCGACGGCGCTCGCGGCCGATTCCGGTCTGCTCGAGAAGCACCTGAGCATCTGATGCGCGCCTCGCTGCCCGCGGTCGACCTCGTGCTGCGCGGGGGCCGGATCACGACCTTCGCCGACGCGGCGCAGGGGCCGGCCGAGGCGCAGGCGATCGCGCTGGCGGGCGGGCGGATCGTGGCGGTCGGCACCGACGCGGACGTCGCGCCGTACGCCGCGCTCGCCGCGCGCGTGATCGACCTCGAGGGGCGCCGCGTGCTGCCCGGGCTCAACGACTCGCACATCCACGCCGTGCGGGCAGCCCCTGCCTGGGGGCGCTCGCTGCACTGGGACGACGTACGCGATCTGCAGGGCGCGCTCGCGACCGTGCGGGCCGCCGCCGAGACCCGGCCGGCCGGATCCTGGATCCCGGTCACGGGCGGGTGGCACGCGACGCAGCTCGCGGAGCGCCGCGGCCCCACGCGCGAAGAGCTCGATGCCACCGCGCCCGACCATCCCGTCTACGTGCAGGAGCTCTACGACCGGGCGGTGCTCAACTCGGCCGCGCTCGCGGCGTGCGGGTGGCACGACGCGTCGCCCGATCCGCCGCGCGGCGCGCTGCTGCGCGACGGCGCGGGGCGGTTGACGGGCGAGATCCGCGGCGTGGGCGCGTTCGCCGTGCCGCTCGGCGCGGCCCTGGCCGTCGGCGCCGACGAGGCCCGGCAGGGGGTGCGCGACATGGCATCCGAGTTCGCGCGGCACGGGCTCACGGGGGTGGTCGACGGGGGCGGGCTGCTCATGACGCCGCGCGACTACGACCCGCTCTACGCCGCGTGGCGCGCGGGCGACCTGACGCTGCGGGTGCGCACCTTCGTGTCGGCGTGGACCCGCGGCGGCGAGGTCGGCGACATCCGCTCGCTCACCGAGCTGGTGCAGCCCGGCAGCGGCGACGGTCTGCTGCGGGTGGCGGGCGTGGGGGAGATCCCGCACCTGGGCTGTCACGACATGGAGGGGCTCGACCCGTTCGAGCTGACGGGCCCCGCGCACGACGAGCTCGTCGAGATCGTGCGGATGTGCGCCCAGCGCGGCTGGCGCATGAGCGTGCACGCGGTGCTCGACCGCACGCTCGCGCGTGTGCTCGACGCCTGGGAGCGCGTGGAGGGGGAGACGGGGCTGGTCGCCGGACGCGGGTGGTCCATCGTGCACGCCGACGAGGCGTCGGAGCGCAGCCTCGACCGGATCGCCCGTCTCGGCGCCGGCGTGATGGTGCAGAACCGGCTGCTGCTGAAGGGCGGCGACTACGTCGACGTGTGGGGCGAGGCGGCCACGGCGGCTGCGCCGCCCATCGCCGGCATGCGACGTCGCGGCATCGTGATCGGCGGCGGGACCGACGCGACGCGCGCCAACTGGTTCTCGCCGTGGGCGTCGATCGCGTGGCTCGTGACCGGGCGCACGCTCGACGGTCGCGGCGCGCGCGGCGCCGAGCACCTGATGGATCGCCGCGCCGCGATCGCCGCGTACACGCGCGACGCCGCGTGGTTCACGGGCGAGGGCGCCACACGCGGCCGTCTTGCGTGCGGCTACGACGCCGACCTGCACGTGCCCGATCGCGACCCGTTCGCGTGCGCGGACGACGAGCTGGCCGACGTCCGCAGCGAGCTGACGGTCGTCGGCGGCCGGATCTCCCACGACAGCGGCGCGCTCGGCTGAGGCGGTGCCGCACGACATCGGTTCGCTCACCGAGTGGACCGCCAGGAAAGGAGCACGATGAGCGACATCCCCGCCCCGCGGCGCGTGGGCAATGCCGAGATCATCCACCACGAGGGCTACGACGAGAGCATCGTCAGCCCGTTCGTGCCCGCCATCCGCGTGGTGTCGAATGCGCGGCTGGTGTTCGTGAGCGGCGTGACCGGCGCGCCGGTGTACCACGACCATCCGCATCGCCCGGAGGTGTTCGACGCGATGCCGATGGATGCCGCCGGACAGGCGCGCAATGCGTTCGCGCATCTCGACCTGGCATTGCGCGCCGCCGGATGCGAGCGCCACGACGTGGTCAACATGATCCGGTTCTTCACCGATATCGCCGCCGATCAGGATGTCGTCAACGCGATGCAGGGCGAGTGGTTCGGCGGGCACATTCCCACCTCGACCACGCTCGAGATCTCGCGGCTCGCGACCGATCCGCGCCTGCGCTTCGAGTTCCACGTCGTCGCGGCCGCAGCGGGCTGATCGTCGCGGTCCGGCTGTTCAGCAGCGCTGTTCATCGGCACGGTACACGGGGCGCTAGTCTCGAGCAGTGGGGGAGCACCTGGTGGGGGAAGGCGCATGAACGAACTCGGCGAGCGCATCCGCCGCGCCAGGGAGGCGCGCGGCGCGAGCCTGCGCGCGATCGCGGCGGACGCGGGCATCTCGCCGAGCCTGCTGTCACAGGTCGAGACGGGCAAGGTGCGTCCGTCGGTGTCGACGCTCTACGCGATCACGACGTGCCTCGGCCTCTCCGTCGACGATGTGCTGGGCGCCCCGTCCGCGGCGCGCGTTCCGTCGGCGGCAGCCACGCTGGTGCAGCGGCACGAGGATGAGCCCGCGCTCGTCATGCAGAACGGTGTCACCTGGCGCCGCCTGGCCGGTCGCGGCCCGGGATCGGCCGTCGACGCGGTGCGCGTGACGTATGAGCCGCGTGCCGCGAGCTCGCTGGACGGTACGCACATGCGCCACGCCGGCGTGGAGTACGGCACGATCACGGCGGGCGAGCTGACGCTCAAGGTGGATTTCGAGACCTATCGTCTGCGGGCCGGCGACTCGTTCTGCTTCGACTCGATGCGGCCCCACTTCTATGTGAACGAGGGCGCGGTCGCGGCGGAGGGCATCTGGTTCGTCGTGGGCCGCGGCGACGGCGACATGGCCGGCTCCGACGAACCGCTGCGATCGGCCGTCGAGGCTATGGCGGCGCTGAGCCGGCTGCCCCACGAGGCCGCGCCGTGACCGACCTGCGTGAGGGCATGGGAGGCCGCGTGCGCACGGCGCGCGTGGCCGCTGGCCTGAGCGTGCGCGAGCTCGCGCGGCGCGTGGGGGTGTCGGCCAGCCACGTCTCGCAGGTCGAGCGGGGCATGGGGGCGTTCAGCGTGCCGGCGCTGTACGCGGTGGCGAGCGAGCTGGCCGTGCCGGTGCATTCGCTGCTCGAAGGCGAGCGGGAGGCCGCGCGGCGTCCCGCGTCGCCCGAGGACGGCTCGGTGCCGGGGCGGTTCGCATCGGAGACGGCGCCGCCGCCACCCGGCGAGGAACTGGCAGGCATCGTGCAGCGCGCTCCCGATCACCCGTCGATCCAACTGGCGGGCGGCCCCCGCTGGAGCCGCCTCACTGCGGCGGGAGAGCCCGAGGCCGAGTTCCTCGAGGTCGTCTACGCTCCGGGCATCCAGCCCCACGCCGAGCTCACGCGGCACGAGGGGCGCGAATACGGGTACGTGATCTCGGGCCGTCTCAATGTCGAGGTGAACGGCCGCGCCGCCGTCTTGGGGTCGGGCGATTCCATCGCCTTCGACAGCGGGCTGCCGCATCGGTTCTGGAACGACTCCGACGGCGAGACCCGCGCGGTGTGGTTCGTGCGGGATCGCGAGCCGGGGGCCACGCCGCCGCACCTGTGACCGCGTCCGTCCGGCGATCCTCGATCCGGTCGGACCTCAAGATCCCGGTAGCGCCTCAGCGCTCCGGGGCGAAGATGTCGGGCGTGCGGGCGAGCTGACGCCGCGTGCGCCGGATGTGCCCCTCCAGGATGCGCTCGGCGTGCTCGAGGTCCCCGTCGCGCACGGCGGCCACGATCAGGTGGTGCTCCTCGTTCGCGATGCGGCGCGCCTCCGGTGTCCACGACGCCACGTAGGCGCGGCGGTACGGCGCCGTGGTGTTCCAGAGCTTGTGGATCAACGGGCCCAGCTGCCGGGTGCGGGCGGCGGCGTATGAGGCGAGATGGAACTCCCGGTCGAGCCGGAGGAACGCCTCGGTGTCGTCGCCGGAGTCCGAGATCCGTGCCGCAAGGTCGGCGAGGCGATCGATGTCGTCATCCGTGAGGTGCGGAGCGCTCGAGGCGAGCAGCAGCGGCTCGATCCGCTCCCGGATGCGATACACCTCTTCGCACTCCGACAGCGTCAGCTGTGCGACCCAGGCGCCCGAGTTGGCACGCACCGTGACGAGCCCTTCGAACTCGAGCTGCCGCAGCGCCTCGCGCACCGGCACGCGGCTGGCACCGAACCGCGCCGCGAGGTCCTCCTGCCGGATGCGTGTGCCGGGCGGCTGCTCGCCCGACAGGATCGCCGATCTCACGCTGTCCGCGATGCGCGCGCCGGCGTCGCCGTCGCGGGTGCGTGCGACGTCGGCGCTCAGCTCGGTCGAGGCGGTGTCGGTTCGGGGCATGAGCCCATGTTCGCTCACTGAGCCGGCCGGGCCGGGTGCCACAGCAGCGTCTCGGCGTCCCGTTCGTACGCCTTTCCCTCGGGGAAGCTGACGAGCTCGAACTGCATGCCCCATGGCGCGCGGAAGTAGAGCCAGCGCTGGCCGGCGGCCGCGCCGGCGCTGGCGACGGGTTCCCCCATCACCTCCACGCCGCGGGCCCGCAGGTAGGCGGCCGCCGCATCCATGTCGTCGACGTAGAGCGCGAGGTGGTGCCCGCCGATGTCGCTGTTGCGCGGCTGCGGGGCCTGCCCGTCGGCGCTGGCGTACTGGAACACCTCGAGGTTCACGCCGGTGTGAAGGCGGTAGAACCGGATCTCGGTGATCTCGGTGCGCGGATGCACGCCCAGCTGCACCGACATCCAGTCGTCGTCGGCGCGCTTGCCGTCGAGCGTGTACACCCGCACCGCGCCGAGGATGTCGACGAGGAAGCGCTCGGCGTCGTCGAGATCGGGCACCGTGAACCCGAAGTGATCGGAACCTCGCAAGCCGGGGATCACGTGCGCCTCCTCGCGTCAGATGCGTTGATTGTATCCACGTTGGCCGTCGATACCAAGAAAACCCGAGCAGCTCCTTGTGATTGGATGCAATCGCTCGTACCCTGACCGCGACGACATTCGCCCGATCGATGGAGATCGACCATGCCGCACGAGCGACGCCTCGACACCGGGGTCCCCTGGATCGCCCTCACGACCACGCCCGGCGACTGGGAGGCCGCCGGCGCGCCCCTGCTCGGCACGATGCTCGGCCAGCTGCACCTGATCCGGGCGTTCGAGGAGCAGGTGCTCGAGCTGGCCGGCGAGGGGCTCGTGCACGGACCGGCGCACTCGAGCATCGGGCAGGAGGGCGGAGCGGTGGGGTCGATCGTCGGGCTGCGCTCCACCGACGCGATCAACGGCTCGCACCGCGGGCACCACCAGTTCCTGGCGAAGGCGATCGAGCACGTCTCGGGCGGCACGCTCGATCCCGCCGCCCTCGTCACGCCCGACATCCAGGCCCTGCTGCAGCGCACGCTCTCGGAGATCCTGGGGCTCGCGCCCGGGTTCTCGGGTGGACGCGGCGGATCCATGCACCTGCAGTGGCTCGAAGCCGGTGCGCTCGGCACCAACGCGATCGTGGGCGGCGGCGCGCCCGCCGCGGCGGGGCATGCGTGGGCCCAGAAGCACGGGGGCACGACCGACGTGTCGATCAACTGCTTCGGCGACGGCGCCAGTCAGATCGGCAGCGTCCTCGAGACCATGAACCTCGCGGCGGCGTGGCGCCTGCCGCTGCTGTTCTTCATCGAGAACAACCTCTACGCCGTCTCGACCCGCGCCGACGAGGTCACGGCCGACCCGCGGTTCTCGGTGCGCGGGCAGGGCTTCGGGATCCCGTCGTGGCGCGTCGACGGCATGGACCCGCTGGCCGTGAACCTCGCGACCCGGGCGGCGCTCGAGCGCATGCGCGCGGGCGAGGGGCCGGCGATCGTCGAGGCCGAGGTGTACCGCTTCTTCCATCAGAACGGCCCGTTCGCGGGCTCGGCCTTCGGATACCGCACCAAGGACGAGGAGCGCGAGTGGCGCGAACGCGACCCTCTTGAGCGCGTCGCCGCCGAGATGCGAGCGCTCGGCCAGATCGACGACGCCGGCATCGCCGCCGTGCGCGAGCAGGCGAAGGCCGCCATGGCAGCGGCCACCGCGGAGCTGACCGACACCGACCCCGACACGGGCAAGCGCCGCATCCGGCCCGACCTGTGGCCCGACCCTGCGACCGTGGACCATGGCGTGCGCGGCGACGCATCCGAGCTCGCGTCGCTCGTGGCCGACGAGCCGCTCGCCCGCGACGGGCAGTGGCGGGACGTCAAGTTCGTCGACGCGGTCGCCGAGGTCATGGACCGTCGGATGACCGCCGACCCGCGCATCGTCGTGCTCGGCGAGGACGTGCACCGGCTCAACGGCGGCACCAACGGCGCGACCAAGGGCCTGGCGAAGAAGCACGGCCCCGACCGCGTGATCGGCACGCCCATCAGCGAGA
Source organism: Microbacterium sp. NPDC096154 (assembly GCF_040302945.1). Classification (NCBI taxonomy): domain Bacteria; kingdom Bacillati; phylum Actinomycetota; class Actinomycetes; order Micrococcales; family Microbacteriaceae; genus Microbacterium; species Microbacterium sp. NPDC096154. The sequence goes on along the minus strand of NZ_JBEOSM010000002.1, from coordinate 71,101 downwards.
ACGCGTTCTTCGGGCTCGCGGGGGGCATGGCGATGGACGGACGGTTCCGGCCCGTCGTCGAGTTCATGTACCCCGACTTCATGTGGGTCGCCGCCGACCAGGTCTTCAACCAGGTGGCAAAGGCGCGTCACATGTTCGGCGACCACAACACGATGCCCCTGGTGCTGCGCACGAAGGTGGCGATGGGATCGGGCTACGGATCGCAGCACCTGATGGATCCCGCCGGCATCTTCGCCACGAGCGCGGGGTGGCGCATCGTCGCCGCGTCCACGGCCGCCGACTACGTGGGGCTCATGAACGCCGCGCTCGCTCTGGAGGACCCCGTGCTGGTGATCGAGCACGTCGACCTGTACGGAAAGGCCGACCGCGTGCCGGATGGCGACCTCGACTATGTGATCCCGCCCGGAACGGCAGCCGTGCGCCGCGAGGGGGCCGACGTCACGGTGCTGACCTACCTGTCGATGGTGGACCACGCGCTCGAGGCGGTCGAGCGGACGGGAGTCGACGCCGAGGTGATCGACCTGCGCTGGCTCGACCGGGCCTCGCTCGACTGGGACACGGTAGGCGAGAGCATCCGCAAGACCAACGCCGTGCTCATCGTCGAGCAGGGCACACGCGGCACGGGCTACGGGGCCTGGCTCGCCGACGAGCTGCAGCGCAGGTTCTTCGACTGGCTCGACCAGCCGATCGAGCGCGTCACGGGCGGCGAGGCCAGCCCGAGCATCTCGAAGGTGCTCGAGCGCGCGGCCATCGCCCGCACCGAGGAGGTCGTCGCCGCGCTCGAGCGGGTGCGCGAGAACGCGGGAGGACGCTGATGGGCTTCGTGGTGCGGATGCCGGCGGTGGCCGCGGGTGGCACGGAGGCGGCGATCCAGTCGTGGCTCGTGGGGGTCGGCGATGCGGTGTCGGCAGGCCAGGTGATCGCCGAGATCGAGACCGACAAGGCCTCGGTCGAGCTCGAGGCCGAGGCCGGGGGAATCGTCGCGGGCATCCTGGTCGGCGACGGGGAGTCGGCCGAAGTCGGGCGTCCCATCGCGGTTCTCGCGGCAGAGGGGCAGGACGCGGCCGCCGCGCTCGCCGAGGCGGGCGTGCCGGCGGCGGAGGGGGCGTCGTCGGCGGGCAGCGCGCCCGCGGACGTCCCGCCCCCGGATGCCTCGCCCTCGGCCGCCGCGAACGGGCACGCCGCCCTTCGGGCCGCACGCGACACGGCTCCGGCCGAGGATGCCGACCCCGAGAGCGGTGCGCCCGTTCTCGAGGCTCCGCCGCGGGATGACGCGCCCCACGTGGCAGCGGACCAGGCGGCGGATGCGGCCGGGGCGGACGCCCGCGAGCCGGACGCGCCCGCGGAGCGCGGGGCGGCGGAGGTGGCCGCGCCGGCCGGTGGTCGCATCTTCGCCAGCCCGCTCGTGCGTCGCCTGGCCGCGGAGCACGACATCGACCTCCGTGCCGTGCACGGCACCGGCCCACGGGGCCGCATCGTGCGTCGTGACATCGACGCCCTGGTCGCCCGCGGCCCGCTCGCCGAGGCATCGGCCGCCCGCGCAGCGGCCGCGGGGCCGCACGTGTCCGGGGCCGCACCAACCCCGGCGCCGGATGCCGAGTACGACGATGTGCCGCACACCGGCATGCGCCGCGCGATCGCCAGGCGGCTGGCCGAGAGCAAGGCCACGGTGCCGCACTTCTACGTCACAGCCGACTGCCGCGTCGACCGGCTGCTCGCGCTGCGGGCCGAGCTGAAGGAGGCCGGTGTCGCCGTGTCGGTCAACGACCTGGTCGTGCGGGCCGTCGCCCTCGCCCTGCGCGAGGTGCCCGAGGCCAATGCGATCTGGACCGACGACGCGGTGCGGCGCTTCCGCCGCGTCGACGTGGCCGTCGCCGTCGCGGTGCCGGGAGGCCTGCTGACGCCGGTGGTGCGCGATGCCGATCGGATACCGCTGCCCGAGCTGTCGGCGTCGATCAGCGACCTGGCGGCACGGGCCCGCGACGGCCGGCTCAAGCAGCGCGAGCTGGAGGGCGGGTCGTTCTCGGTGTCGAACCTGGGGATGTACGGCGTTCGCGATTTCGCGGCCATCATCAACCCGCCGCACGCGGGAATCCTCGCGGTCGGCGCGGCCGAGCCTCGCGCCGTGGTGGACGACGACGGGCGGCTCGTGGCCGCGCAGGTGATGACGGTCACGCTGTCGGCCGATCATCGGGTGGTCGACGGAGCGGTCGGCGCGCAGTGGCTGGCGGCCTTCCGTCGGCTGGTCGAGATCCCGCTCTCACTGCTCCTGTGACCGCGCTGGCGCCGGGATCGCGAGCGACGAGAGGAGCGCTCAGCCTGCGCTAGGGTTGCAACCGATTGCGGCCGGCCGGCCGGGAACGGAGATGGCATGGGCGCGCTTCCGGGGATGTTCGTGCTGCTGACGGCGGCGTTCCTGACGTTCTTCGACCGGGCGCTGCTGCCGCCGCTCATCCCGGTCATCGCGCGTGACCTGGGCGCCGACGTGGGCGACGTGGGCCACGCCATGACCGCGTACGTGCTGGCCTACGCCGTGATGCAGCTCGGCTGGGCCGTCGTCGGAGTGCGCATCGGACGGCGCCGCACGCTCATCCTCTCCACGCCGATCGGCGCCGTCGGCGCGATCGTCGCCGCCTGCGCGCTCGATCCGACCGTGCTGCTGATCGGGCGCCTCATCGCGGGTGCGGGATTCGCCGCGACGGTGCCCGCCGTGCTCACCTATCTCGGCGACGCGCTGCCGATGCGCGAGCGGCTGACCGCGGCGGCGAATCTCGCCGCCGCCCTGTCCCTCGGGATGACCGTGGGCACGCTCGCCGCCTCCTGGGCGGGCGAGTGGCTCTCGTGGCGCCTGGCGTTCGCGGCCGCCGGTGCCATCGCCGTGGTCGTGACGGTGCTGCTCGTGCGCCTGCCGGAGGCGGAGGGCTCCGCCTCCGGCGGCATGCTCGAGGGGCTGGCGCGCATCGCGCGCAACCCCTGGGCGCTGGGCATCCTGCTGCTCGGCGGCCTCGAGGGCGCGCTGCTGATCGGCATCTTCAGCTACCTCCCGGTCGCCCTGCAGAGCACGGGGGCGTCCATCGCGCTGTCGGGCCTTCTGACCGCGCTGTTCGGCATCACCGTGATCGTGTCGAGCCAGGTCATGAAGCTCGCCTACGGCCGCTGGCGGCCCTGGGTGATCGTGCTGCTCGGCGGCGCCCCCACCCCGATCGCCTATGCGCTGCTGACGTGGCGCGTCGACGCGGCGACCGTCGGGGTCGCCGCCGTGCTGATGGGCTTCAGCTGGGCGGTCATGCACACCCAGATCCAGACCTGGATGACCGACGCCACGTGGGATGCGCGGGCTGTGGGCATGTCGACGTTCGCGGTCGCGCTGTTCGGAGGCGGCGCACTGGGTGCGTGGTTCGGCTCGGTCGCGGCCGACGGCGCCGCGTACGGCGCGCTCTTCCTCGGGTCGGCCGTCGCCAGCGGCGTGCTGGTCGCCGGGGCCGTGGCAGGGCGGGCCCGTTACACGCTGCGGGATCGCTAGGCCCCGGTCCGCGAGGGAGGTTCAGGTGGCCGCAGAGCGGAGGCCGGTCCGGGTGACGATCGACGACGTCGCCCGTGCCGCCGGCGTGCACAAGGCCACCGTGTCGCGGGCCCTCAATCCGGCGACGCAGGACCTCGTCTCGGGCGATACGGTGCGCCGGGTCAAGCGCGTCGCCGAGCGGCTCGGATACGTGCCGAACGCCGTGGCGCGCAGCCTGCGCACCCGCCAGTCGAGCACGATCGGCGTCGTCGTGCCTGATCTGATGAACCCGATCTTCCCGCCGCTCGTACGGGGCGTCGAGAGCTGGCTGCAGCCGCGCGGATACACCTCGCTCGTCGCCAACACCGACGATCAGGACGCGATCGAGGACCGCGTGCTCGAGTCGCTGCTGCAGCGGCACGTCGACGGGGTCGTCGTCGCGTCGGGGCGGCTGGAGGACCAGGCCGCGCTGCGCCGCGCAGACGCCGCGGGCCTGCCCGTCGTGATGGCCAACCGCGCGGCGGCCGACGGGCGTCCGTCCGTCACGAGCGACAGCGCGGCCGGCATCGTCGCGGCCGTGGCGCACCTGGTCGGGCTCGGGCACCGCGACATCCTGCATCTGGCCGGCCCGGCGACCTTCTCGACCACGCGGGAGCGTGCCGACGCCTTCGTGAGCGCAGCCGTCGAGTCCGGCGTCGTGCCGCGCGTCGTGGCGGCGGGCGGCCTGGCGGTCGTCGACGGCGAGGAGGCCATGGCACGCGTGCTCGCGGCGGGCCCCGCTCCGACGGCCGTGGTGACGGGCAACGACCTAGTCGCCCTGGGTGCGATCCACGCCCTCCGCAAGCACGGTCTGTCGGTGCCCGGCGACGTGTCGGTCGTGGGCTTCAACGACATGCCGTTCGCGGCCGATGTCCATCCGGCGCTGACCACGGTGCACGTTCCACTGCACGACATCGGCGTGCACGCCGCGCGCCTGCTGCTCGACGCGATCGAGGGCGGCGTGCCGGTCGCGGCCTCGGTCACGCTGCCGGTGCGCCTCGTCGTGCGCGAGTCGTCCGGCCCCGTGCGCTGACCCATCGCCGCCACCGTTGACACCCTCGGGGGCCCTCGCTACCGTGTGGTGCAACCGATTGCACAGCGACATCGTCGTCGCACCGCAGACCCCACACGGTCGCCGAGCAGGCGGCTGCCACGGGCTGCGGCGGAGAGGAGCCATGATGGCGGAGCAGACCACGGCAGAGCAGGGTTTGCGGATCGGATGGATCGGCGCCGGACGGATGGGCGCCCAGCTGGTGACCCGTCTGCTGAAAGCGGGATACGACGTCGCCGTGTACAACCGCACCGCCGCGAAGGCGCAGCCGCTGGTCGAGCAGGGGGCGACGCTCGTGTCGACCCCCGTGGAGCTCGCCGACCGCGACGTCGTGTGCGTCATGGTGTCGGCCGACGCGGATCTCGAGCAGGTGCTCACGGGGGAGGGCGGTCTGCTCACGGGCACGTCCGCGCCGCGGTGCATCGCCGACTCCTCCACCGTCTCGACCGGCGTCAGCGAGCGGATGCGGGCGGCGGCCGAGGAGAAGGGTGCCGCCTTCCTCGCGACCCCGGTGAGCGGCAACCCGTCGGTCATCGCGGCGGGCAAGCTCACGGTGGCGGCGTCGGGGCCGCGCGAGGCGTTCGATCGCGTGGAGCCCGTGCTCGCGACCTATGGACGTGGTGTCACCTATGTCGGCGAGGGCGAGGTCGCGCGGCTGGTGAAGATCGCTCACAACGTGATGCTGGGCGTCGTGACGCAGACCCTCGCCGAGGTCACCGTGCTCGTCGAGAAGGGCGGCGTGCGCCGCGCCGACTTCCTCGCCTTCCTCAACGACTCGGTCATGGGATCGGTGTTCACGCGCTACAAGACCCCCGCGTTCGTGAACCTCGACTTCACGCCCACGTTCACGAACGTGCTGCTGCAGAAGGACTTCGACCTGGGGCTGACCGAGGGCAAGCGGCTGGGCGTTCCTCTGCCGGTCACGTCTGTGACGCGCAACATCGTGGCGCAGGAGGTCGGCAGCGGCAACGTCGAGCTGGACTTCGCGTCGCTGCTGCTCACGGTTGCGCGCGGCGCGGGCCTGGACATCCGCAGCGAGAACGCCGAGGTCGGCGACGGCCTCGAGCCGGAGTCGGCGTGACCGGCCACGCACATGACCGTCCCTCGTCGCGGCGCTTCGAGCGCCCGTCGCAGCGCCCTCCCGGCGTGCCGCCGCTCGCAGCGCCGGGGCAGATGGGCGTCGACTACGAGCACCGGGTCGACTTCGACCGCCTGCGGCGCTATCGGGTCGCCCGCGCGCTGGACGCGCTCGAGGGCAGCGAGTGCGGGGCGTTCCTGCTCTTCGACTTCTACAACATCCGGTACGTGACCCAGACGTGGATCGGCGGCGCGCTCGGCGACAAGATGATCCGGTATGCGCTGCTGATGCGCGGGCGCGAACCGATCCTGTGGGACTTCGGCTCGGCCGTGCGCCACCACCAGCGCTACAGCGACTGGATGCCCGAGGAGAACCACCGCCCCGGGTTCCTCGGGTTCCGGGGGGCCGTCGACCCCGACGGCGCCGGCCTGATGCGCGACGCCGTGTCCGAGCTCCGCTCCATCCTGGCCGAGAACGGTCTGGCCGGCGCCCCGCTCGGGATCGACATCGTCGAGCCGCCATTCCTGTTCGAGCTGCAGCGGCAGGGGATCACGGTCGTGGACGCGCAGCAGCGCATGCTCGACGCGCGCGTGATCAAGAACGTCGACGAGATCATGCTGCTCAACCAGGCGGCCGCGATGGTCGACGGCGTCTACCAGACGATCGCCGAGACGCTGAAGCCCGGGGTGCGCGAGAACGAGATCGTGGCGCTCGCGAACGCGCGGCTCTATGAGTACGGCTCCGACCAGGTGGAGGCCATCAACGCGATCTCGGGGGAGCGCTGCAACCCGCACCCGCACAACTTCACGGATCGCATCATCCGTCCCGGCGATCAGGCGTTCTTCGACATCATCCACTCCTACAACGGCTACCGCACGTGCTACTACCGCACGTTCGGCGTGGGGTGGGCGACCGAGAGCCAGCAGGACGCCTACAAGCAGGCGCGCGAGTGGATGGACGCCGCGCTCGACGCCATCCGGCCCGGTGTCGGCAGCGATCAGGTCGCCGCCGTGCTGCCCAGGGCCCAGGAGTTCGGCTTCGACAGCGAGCTCGCGGCGTTCGGCCTGCAGTTCGCGCACGGGCTCGGCCTGGGCCTGCACGAGCGGCCCATCATCTCGCGCCTCAACTCCATGAAGGACCCCGTCGAGATCCGGCCCGGCATGGTGTTCGCCATGGAGACCTACTGTCCCGCATCCGACGGCATCTCCGCGGCGCGGATCGAGGAGGAGGTCGTCGTCACCGACTACGGCATCGAGATCCTGACGAAGTTCCCCGCGCAGGAGCTGCCCATCGCGGCGCAGTACTGACACCGGCCCCGCGCGCTCGCCGCGCATCGGCTCTCACACCAGATCGCGCCAATCGGGTTCGGGAGAGACGGCGTTGGGAGCCGTGATCGCCTCGGTGAGGGGGCCCATGATCGTCGCCTCGTCGCGGCGGTGGCTGAGCACGTCGCGGATGTAGCTGGTCAGCACCTCGGCGACGGGCACGGATGCCCCGCGCTGCTCCTGCAGGAACCACCGGTGCTCGAGCACCTGGTGGTACACCTCGGCCGGTTCGAGCTTGGTGCGCAGCTCGAACGGGATCGCACGCACGACGGGCTCGAAGGCCTGCGTGAGCCACTCGTGCGCCGCCAGCTCCTCTTCCTCCTCCGGCCGTCCCGTGCGCACCCGGAACTCGTCGAGGTCGTTCAGCAGCCGACGCGCCTGGTTCTCCTCGACGTCGAGCCCCGTGAGCCGGATGAGCCGACGCGTGTGGTGCCCCGCGTCGACGACCTTGGGCTGGATCGACACGCGCGTTCCCGACTCCTCCGTCTCGATGGACATCTCGTCGATGTCGAAGCCCAGGGCATTGAGGTGGCGCACGCGCTCCGTGATGCGCCACGCCTCGCTGGCCGAGAAGGTCTCCTGCTCGTGCAGCGCGCGCCACAGCCCGCGGTACGCCGACACGATGCCGTCGGCGACGGCGACCGGATCCACGCCCTCCACCCGGCCGCTCGCGGCGAGATCGAGGATCTCGCCCGCGATGTTGGTGCGCGCGAGATCGAGGTCGTGGGCGCGCTGGCCGTCTGTCAGGCCGTTCTCATGCAGCTCGCCCGTCTCCGCGTCCACGAGGTACGCCGCGAACGCGCCGGCGTCACGGCGGAACAGGGTGTTCGAGAGCGACACGTCGCCCCAGTAGAACCCGACGTTGTGCAGCCGCACGAGCAGCAGCGCCAGCGCGTCCACGAGGCGGGTGGCGGTGTCGGGCCGCAGCGCATGCGTGAACAGCGCGCGGTACGGCAGCGAGAACTTCAGGTGGGCGGTGACGAGCGCGGCCGGCAGTGGGGCGCCATCCGGGGCCTGACGCCCCGCGATCACGGCGACGCGGCGCACGCAGGGCACGTCGAGCCTGGCGAGCGCGCCGAGCATCTCGTACTCGCGCTGCGCCATCTCGGCCGTCGTCTCCTTGACGGCGACGACCTGCCCCGACAGCTCGCTGAACCGCACGACGTGGCGCGAGATGCCCTTCGGCAGCTTGACGATCCATTGCGCCGGCCAGTCCTCGAGCCGCGTCGCCCAGGGGAGGGTCAGCAGCTGCGGATCGAACTCGGCCGCGGTGATGCGGAGGGAGTCAGGCATGTCGCTCCAGGATCTGGCGAATGCGGACGGCGCGGGCAGATCCTGCGATCCGCCCGCGCCGTCTGAAAGCGGGGTCAGACCGCCTGCGTCACGGCCTCCGTGACGCGGGCGCCCGTCTCGATGTCGAACACGTGCACGTGGTGCGGCACGGCGGCCAGCGTGACGGTCTCGCCGGCGTTCGGGTGCACGCGGCCGTCGACGCGGGCGACGACGTCGGTGCGCACGCCCTCGATGTCCGAGTGGCCGTAGAGGTAGCCGTCGGCGCCCAGCTCCTCGACCAGGTCGACGACGACCGTCAGGCCCTCGCCGTCGGAGGGGCCGACGGTGATGTCCTCGGGGCGCACGCCGATCGTGGCCTGGCGGCCCGAGATCTTGGCGAGGGCCGAGGCCTCGACGGGAACGACCTTCGTGCCGAACTTGATGCCGCCGTCCGTCACGTCGGCGGGGAACAGGTTCATGGCCGGCGAGCCGATGAAGCCGGCGACGAACACGTTGTTCGGCTTCTCGTACAGGTCGCGCGGGGTGCCGACCTGCTGCAGGATGCCGTCCTTCAGCACGGCGATGCGGTCGCCCATGGTGAGCGCCTCGGTCTGGTCGTGCGTGACGTAGACGGTCGTGACGCCCAGGCGGCGCTGCAGCGAGGCGATCTGCGTGCGGGTCTGCACGCGCAGCTTGGCGTCGAGGTTCGACAGCGGCTCGTCCATGAGGAACACCTGCGGCTCGCGCACGATGGCGCGGCCCATAGCGACGCGCTGGCGCTGACCGCCCGAGAGCGCCTTCGGCTTGCGGCCGAGGAACGGCTCGAGGTCGAGCAGCTTGGCGGCCTCGAGCACGCGCTTGGCGCGCTCGTCCTTGCTGACGCCGGCGATCTTGAGGGCGAAGCCCATGTTCTCGGCGACGGTCATGTGGGGGTACAGCGCGTAGTTCTGGAACACCATCGCGATGTCACGGTCCTTCGGCGGCACGTCGGTGACGTCGCGGTCGCCGATCAAGATGCGACCGTCGTTGACCTCTTCGAGGCCCGCGAGCATGCGCAGCGAGGTGGACTTGCCGCAGCCCGAGGGGCCGACCAGCACGAGGAACTCGCCATCGCCGATCTCGAGGTCGAGCTTGTCGACCGCAGGGCGGGTGCCGCCCGGGTAGACGCGGGTGGCGCTGTCGAAAGTGACCGATGCCATGATTTCTCCTTCACCGGCAGGTACGTGCCGGACGATCCGTAGTGAATGGATGCGACAGCCCCGATCGCTCGGGTGTACGCCGCCGCAGACCCGCCATTGGGTCGGGATCAGTATGGCACGGCGGCCCACCGCCGCGTCGGCCCGGGCGTGTCGTGTGCCCCGCGCGGCCGCCATCCCGCGCCCTGTCTGATTTCTCCCAGCCGCGGTGATTAGCATCGAGGGCGTTGTGGCCGTGTTCCGCGGCCCTCGAGATCCACGTTCCAAGAGGTTGCATGTCGAGCGACGAGACGGGCCAGGCGCCCGAGGCGCGCGGCCGTCGTGAGGCGGTGCGCGAGAAGGCCCAGCAGGTCAAGGCGCGTCAGACGCGCAATCGCGTGCTGCGGCGTTCGGCCATCGTCTTCCTCGTGATCGCGGTCGTCGCGGCGATCGCCTACGCGGTCACGAGCGTCGTCGTGCCGGCGATGTCCAAGCCCATGCTTGACCCCGCGGGGCTCACGGACGACGGTGTCGTCGTCGACGAGACCATGGTGCAGCAGACGGAGGCGCCGGATGAGAGCGCCGAAGCCGAGGAGAAGCCCGCGCCCGAGGAGACCCCCTCCGAGGCGCCGATCCAGATCCACGTCTACGTCGACTACCTGTCGCAGGCGGCCGGCCAGTTCCAGCGCGTCAACGCCGCGCAGCTGACGGAATGGGTCGACCAGGGCGCCGTCGAGGTCGTGTACCACCCGGTCGCGATGCTCACCTCGAAGTCGAACGGCACCAAGTACTCGCAGCGCGCCGCCGGCGCCGCCGCGTGCGTGTTCGATCATGCGCCCGAGGCGTTCACCGCGTTCAACCACGAGCTGCTGACCAATCAGCCGCAGCCGGACAGCGACGGCTACACCGACGCGGAGCTCGCCGACCGTGCGATCGCCACGGGCGCGGATGACACCAAGGCCGTGCGCGCGTGCATCGAGAACGAGGACTACTTCGCCTGGGCCCGGGCCGCCACCGAGCGCGCCCTGAACGAGCCCCTGCCCGGCACGGACGGCATCGAGCTGACGGGCGTGCCCATGGTGCTCGTCAACGGCGAGCCGTATGTCGGCGCGCTCGACAAGCCCGAGGAGTTCGCGGCGTTCCTGCTCACGGTCGACAGCCAGGCCTACCTGAAGACCGCGAAGCCCGAGGACGACTCCGAGGGCGAGTGATCGGCCGCTCGGCCTTGGTCGGTATGCTCGACTGGTCCTGACGCGCTCCGCGCGGACATCGGCCGGCTTAGCTCAGTTGGTAGAGCACCTGTCTTGTAAACAGGGGGTCGTGGGTTCGAGCCCCGCAGCCGGCACCACCTCTTCTCGGGCGTCCCTTCTCCGGACGTCCCTTCTCCGGGGACCTCGCTTCTCGGTGACGCCTCGTCAGGCCGACATCGTCACGCCGACTGGCCGTGACGTGCGGCGTACACGCGGAGGATCTCGTCGGTCGTGCGTGCCGGCAGGGCGAACTCGGTGCACAGCTCGCGGGCGAAGTCGTCCACCGCTGCGTCGAGCACCGCGCCGGCGGTGCGCACAGACGCGTCGCCCGAGGAGGCCGCCTGGGCGCTCAGCCGGCGGGCGAAGGGCAGCATGGCCGGCAGAGAGATCTCGCGGTCGCCCTCCGAGAAGAAGTAGCTCTCCGAGCTCTGCGTCAGATCCAGGCGCACCTGGGCGAGGTCGGCGGCAAGGCTGTGCAGCGTGGTCGCGGCGACCGTCGCATCTCCGTGATGCAGTCCGTCCGCGAAGCCGGCGCGTTCGAGCAGCGCCAGCCGCAGTGCCAGGGCCCGCCGCCGGCGGAGGCCGGGGTACAGCTCCATGAACCATGACACCGCCGCTGTGAGCAGCGCGAATCCGATGATCGACTCCAGCGGATTGAGGAAGCGCACCCACGGCGACGAACCGGCGACGTCTCCGAGCCCCAGCGTCGAGAGGCTCACGGCTGAGAAGTACAGCGCCTCCAGCACATCCGGGTAGTCCTCCGGATGCAGCCCGGGCGAATAGCTGAAGCCATCGGGAACATCGGGCAGATAGATCAGCGCCCATCCCACGATCTGCAGGCACGCCCACAGGAGGATGACCGCCACGACACCGAAGGGCCCCGCCAGCACGAGGCCGGGCCGCCCGAACCCGGCGCATGCCCGCCAGACCCCGCGGGCCACGAGGCGAGTGAGCCGTCCGCGACCGACCGGATGCAGGAGCGTGCGGAACACCTCCGACAAGCCGACCGCGACGAGCGCGAAGCCGCAGAAAGCCCAGATCCACATCACGAGCTCGATGCCGCTATCGAAGGATGCGCTGCGCCGGAGGGATGTCCCGGCGTCACCGGCTGCCGAGAGGTCACTGAGCGTCTCAGCCGTCGCCCGGGGCGGGAGTCTCCACGATCGCGTCGTCGCCCTCGTCGGCGGCCTCCTCCTCGGCCTGTTCCTCGGCGGCCTTCTCGGCCTCCTCCTGGGCCTTGCGCTGCTCCTCCTCGGCCTTCCTCTGCGCTTCCTCTTCCGCCTTGCGCTGCTCCTCGGCGGCCTTGCGCGCTTCCTGATCGGCCTTGCGCTGCTCTTCCTCGGCCTTCTTGCGCTGCTCCTCGGCCTTCTTCTGCGCGTCCTTCTGCGCGTCCTCATCGGGCGCCACGGGAGCAGGGGCATCGTCCTGGGCGGGCGCGTCGGCCGGGCCGGCAGGCGCGACCGACGGGCTCGGGCTCTCGGTCGGCTCAGTGACCGGCGCGACGGTGCGGGTGGGGTCGGGGGTGCCGCCCTCGCCGAGCGCCCACGCGCCGAGCGAGGCCGCCGCGACGGCGGCGAGAGCGCCGGTCGTGAGCAGCACGCCGCGGCGGCGACGGCGGTCGGACCCGCCCTTCCGCGGGCCTCCGGCGGCGACGTCGCCACCGGAGGATCCCGATCCGGTCCAGCCGGCGCCCGCCGCCGCTCCCGCAGCCGAGGCCGGAGCGAGCACCTGTGTGTCCGCCGCGGGAGCGCTCGAGGTCGCCCCGGCCGGCGCGTCCGCCGTCACGGCGTTCGGCGTGGTGCCTGGCAGGTCGAACACCTCGGTGGCCGCGTCGGCCGACGCGGCCCCGGCGCCCGCGCCGAGGGCGGCTCCGGCTCCGGCGGCCACGATCCCCGTCAGCGGCTGCGTCCGGTCATCCGGGGAAGCGGCAGCGGCGGCCCCGCGGAACCGGCCCGCGAGCGCCGACGTCTCGCCCGCGACCGCGGCCGCGGAGGGGCGCTCGGCGGGATCGGTCGCAGTCATCCGGCCCAGCAGCCCCGCCCATCCGGGCGGGACCGATGCCGGGATCACCGGTGCGGTGGTCTGGCGCGCGACAAGCGACGCGACGGGTGTGGTCTTGGGGAAGGCGGATGCGCCGGTCAGCGCCTCGAGCAGCACCAGGCCGAGCGCGTAGATGTCGGCCGCAGGCGTGGGCGCCTCGCCGCGGGCCTGCTCGGGAGCGATGTACGCCGCGGTGCCGACGACCATGCCCGGCGAGGTCACCCGGTCGCCGTCGAGCAGATACGCGATGCCGAAGTCCGCGAGCTTGGCGTGGAAGCGGCGGTCGGGCAGGTCGGTGGGAGAGAGCAGCACGTTCGACGGCTTGATGTCGCGGTGGACGATGCCGGCGCGGTGCGCCGCATGCAGGCCCTCCGCCAGCTCGGTGGCCAGCCCGGCGGTCTCTCCGGGAGCGAGCGGGCCCTCGCGCAGCACGTCGCCGAGCGTGGGGCCATCGACGTACTCCATCACCAGGTAATCGGGCTTGCCCGGCACCACGTGCGCGTCGAACAGGGTCACCAGCGCCGGGTGGCTCAGAGACGCGAGAACCGCCACCTCGCCGCGTGCGCGCTCGGCCGAGCCGCCGTCGACGTCGGCGTGCAGCATCTTGACCGCGACGATGCGGCCGAGCGTCACGTCCTCCGCGCGGTAGACACGGGACATGCCGCCCGCGCCCACGCATTCGATCAGGCGGTACCGGCCGTCGAGCAGCGCGGCGGTGGCGTCGGGGTCGGGGGTGGGTGCATCGGGGGTCATAGGCCCTCCATCGCTGGAGTCGGTCGGGTGCGAGTATGCCTCAGCGACCTGAGTTCGGCACTCGGGGTTGACAAGGCGCCCGTCGCGACCGGAGGCGGATGTCCCGCATCGGCCGGAGCGGCTCCGATCGCGCGGCGCCGAGCTGCTAGCGGCGCGAGCGCGGGTCGACAAGCCCCTCGTACCCTGCCGATGCGGGGCGCCAGGCTCGAACGAGAAGAGCCGGGCTCGTATCGGCTGAACAAGAGGAGGCGCAGGATGAGCGAGAGCACGCAGGATCAGCAGCCCGCCGACGACGAGACGATCGCGAAGGCCCAGGAGGCCAATCGGCTCGCGGCCCAGCACGGCGTGGCCGATCCGGGCGGCATTCCGCAGCCCGGCGACGCGGAGGATGCCCCGCCGGTCGACCGGCCCTCCGCTCCCGGGGCGTCGAGCACGGGGGCTGCGGGGGAGCCCCTGGACGAGAAGGCCGACGACGTGATCGAGGAGATCGGCCCCGCCCAATAGCGCCCGAGCGGGCGTCCGGAGCGCGCTCCCTGGCACTGGGCGGGAGGTGCCTCGCAGCGGAACCCGCCGACCGATAGTGTTCCGCGGGGCGCTGCGCGCGCACGCCCCGAAGGGAGCGGTCGTGAGCGTTGTCGAGCAGCGTGTTGTCGCGCGCAGGGGTCGCCCGGTCGCAACGCTGCTGGCCGCCCTCGCGCTCGTGGTCTCTCTGCTCGCGGCCGCCACGCCGGCGCAGGCGATCACCTGGGGTCCCAAGCTCTGCGACGGCTTCCGGGCATGCGCCGCGCAGGGCCGCAGCGACGCGGGCTACGAGGCCGTGTACCGGCAGTCGTTCTGGAACATGACCGCCGGACACAACTGCACGAACTACGTGGCGTATCGGATGCAGAAGGCGGGCATCGCCCGGTTCGTGCGCGCGGGCTACGGCTTCGCGTACCAGTGGGGCAGCGAGGCGAGGCGCGCGGGCCTGGTCGTCGACAAGGGAACACCCCGGGTGGGCGACGTCGCGTGGTGGGATCGCGACGCGATCGGCGGCAGCGGCCTGGGACACGTGGCCTACGTCGAATCGGTCGACGTCAAGGCCGGCACGTTCACCGTCTCGGAGGATAACTACAGCGCCGACTACGACTGGCGTGTCTATCGCATCAGCGAGGTGTCGGGGTTCATCCGGGTCGCGAAGCCGGCCCCGTCGGCCAAGACCCTGACGGCGCCGGTGCCGACGGTCGGCGGCACGGTGGCGGTGGGGGCGTCGCTCACCGCCAAGCCGGGCACGTGGGGTCCCGCGCCCGTCACGCTCGCGTACCAGTGGCTGCGCAACGGCGCCGCGATCACCGGGGCGACGACGCCGACCTACCGTGTGACCGTGGCGGATGGGGGTGCGAAGCTCGCGGTGCGCGTGACCGGCAGCAAGACGGGCTACACCACGGCGGCGAAGACCAGCACGGCCGTGACGGTGCCGCGCCCCGCCCTGACGGCGCCGGTGCCGACGGTCGGCGGCACGGTGGCGGTGGGTGCGTCGCTCACGGCCAAGCCGGGCACGTGGGGTCCCGCGCCCGTCACGCTCGCGTACCAGTGGCTGCGCAACGGCGCGGCGATCACCGGGGCGACGGCGCCGACCTACCGTGTGACCGTGGCGGATGGGGGTGCGAAGCTCGCGGTGCGCGTGACCGGCGGCAAGACGGGCTACACCACGGCGGCGAAGACCAGCACGGCTGTGACGGTGCCGCGCCCCGCCCTGACGGCGCCGGTGCCGACGGTCGGCGGCACGCTGCGGGTGGGCTCGACCCTCTCCGCGACCGCCGGGAAGTGGGCGCCGTCCGGCGTGGCCCTGACCTACCAGTGGCTGCGCAACGGCTCGCCGATCGCCGGGGCGACCGCTCGCACGTACCGGCTCACGCGCGCCGACGTCGGCAAGACGGTGACGGTGCGCGTCACAGGCACGCTCAAGGGGTATCCGACCACCGTGCGGATCAGTCGCGCGGCGGGTCCGGTCAAGCCGTAGCCCAGGGTCCTGCGCCGGCCGTCGCGCCCGGGCAGCCGCCGCAGGATTAGGCTGAACAGAGTGAGCGCCGCGTCCGACCCCCGTCCGGCCGCCGCGCCGCACCGCGGTCTGCTGCCCGTGCTGGGAGCCGTCGCTGTCGGCCTGCTGACGGCGATCCAGTCGCGCATCAACGGCGCCCTCGGCCGGGCCCTCGACGACGGGATCGTCGCGGCGGTGATCTCGTTCGGCTCCGGACTCGCGACCGTGGCGGTGCTCGTCGCCGTGCTGCCGTCAGGCCGCGCGGCCGTGGGCCGGCTGGCGCGCGGCGTGCGCGACCGATCCATCCCGTGGTGGCTGCTGATCGGCGGCGCGGCCGGCGCCCTGACGGTCGGATCGCAGGGCATCGTGGTCGGCGTGATCGGCACGGCGGCATTCACCGTCGGCGTCGTCGCGGGGCAGACCCTCAGCGGGCTCGTCCTCGACCGCATCGGGTACAGCCCGGCGGGTGTGACCGCCGTGACCGTGCGCCGCGTGGTGGGCGTGGCGCTCGCGCTGGGAGCGGTCGGCTTCTCGCTCACGGGCGGCACGCTGGGGCGGGTGCCCCTGTGGATGCTGCTGCTGCCGGTGGGCGTCGGCATCGGCCTGGCGTGGCAGCAGGCGACCAACGGCCGCTTGCAGCGCCGCACCGAGTCGGCCATGGCCGCGACGCTCGTGAACTTCGCGGTGGGCACGCTCGTGCTGGGGGCGACCGCGCTCATGCGGATGCCGCAGACGCACCTCGATCCGCTCCCGGCCGACCCGCTGCTCTACCTGGGCGGCGTGCTGGGCGTGGTCTACATCGCGCTGTCGGCCGCGATCGCGCCCCGCATCGGCGTGCTTCTGCTCTCGCTCGGGTCGGTGCTCGGCATGCTGGTCGGATCGTTCGTGCTCGACCTGCTGTGGCCGCCCGCCGTGCCGCCCTCTCCGCTGGCCTCGGGCATCACCGTGGCCATCGCGTGCGTGGGCGTCGCGATCGCCGTGTCGAGGCCTCGCGTCCGCTGAGCGAACGGGATCAGGGCTTCTTCGTCTTGCCCGCCGGCATGCGCGAGAGGTGGCGCTCGCCGTCCACGGTCTTGACGCGCAGTTCGCGCGAGCGCTCCGGCTTGCCGCCGACGTAGAGCCATCCGAGCAGCCGCTCGCCCTTCTTCAGCCCATGGGCCTTGGCCACGGGCTTCGACCGGGTGTATCCGCCGGTGCGCCAGAACACGCCCCAGCCGGCCTCATCGAGCAGCAGGCTCAGGGCGTGTGCGACGCCCGCCGCGGTGGCCTCCTGCTCCCACTCGGGCACCTTGCCGCTGCGCACGCTCGCGACGACGGCGATCAGCAGCGGCGCCCGCAGGGGCTTGGTCGAGACGCCCTTCTCGCCCTCGGCCTTCGCGATCGCCCGTCCGAGCGTGAGGCGGTCGTCGCCGCGCAGCTCGATCAGGCGCCACGGGCGCAGCTCCTTGTGATCGGCGACGCGTCCCGCGGCCGAGACGAGCTCCACGAGCTGCTCGTGCGTGGGAGCGTGGTCGGTGACCTTCGACAGCGAGCGGCGCGACCGCATCGCCTCGAGGGCGGTCACGCCGCCGAGTCCTCCCCGCCTGCCTCCGGGGTGAAGCTCAGCGAGAGCGAGTTCATGCAGTAGCGGTCGCCCGTGGGCGTGCCGAACCCGTCGGGGAAGACGTGGCCCAGGTGCGAGCCGCAGTTCGCGCAGCGCACCTCGGTGCGAACCATGCCGTGGCTGGTGTCCTCGAGCAGCTCGACCGCGTCGGGGCGCACCGACTCGTAGAAGCTCGGCCAGCCGCAGTGCGAGTCGAACTTCGTGCCGCTCTGGAACAGCTCTGCGCCGCAGGCGGCGCAGGTGTAGAGCCCGGCGCGCTCCTCATCCAGAAGCTCGCCGGTCCAGGGACGCTCGGTGCCGGCCTGACGCAGCACGGCGTACTGCTCAGGCGTGAGCTCGCTGCGCCACTCGTCCTCGGACTTGCTGACGTTGTACGACATGGATCCTCCCGGGGTTCGGATACCAGCGTACGACCGCGCCGGGGGAGCAGGGCCGGTGTGACGCCGGTGAGAATGGCAGGATGCAGCGCCCCCGCGATGAGAACGATCCCGCCGCCGTCGCCGAGCGGTTCGCGCGCTTCGCGCGCGACGAGGCGCCCGGGCGGTCGGACGTGTATGGCGCGTGGGCCGAGCGCGTGGCGGAGGAGCCTCTGCTGTGCGACATCCTCGCCCGCATCCCGGCCCAGCGCAGGCAGCCGCCGCTCGTGTTCGCCGTGACGCGGATGCTCGGCGCCGGCACCGGCGGGCCCGACGAGTGGGCCGCCTTCGTGCGCGCACACGCCGACGCGGTCGTCGCCGAGTGCGCGGCGCGCAGCCTGCAGACCAACGAACCGCTGCGGTGCGCGGCCCTGCTGCCGGCACTCAGCCGCGTTCAGGGCCCGATCGCCCTGCTCGAGCTGGGCGCATCGGGCGGCCTGTGCCTCTACCCGGATCGCTACACGTACCGGTTCGGCGATCAGCGGCTGGAGCCGGAGATCGGCTCGGGGGTCGTGCTCGACGTGCAGGTGCGCGGCGATCGGATGCCGCCGCTCGCGCTGCCCGAGGTCGTGTGGCGTGCCGGCATAGACCTGCACCCCCTCGACGCGAGGGATCCGGCCGACCGTGCCTGGCTCGAGGGGCTGGTCTGGCCCGAGGAGCGCGAGCGCGCGGCGCGCATCGCCGCCGCGCTGGAGGTCGTCGCGGCCGACCCGCCGCTGCTCGTGACCGGCGACGCGGCGGACCTCGGGCTCGTGCGAGAGGTGGCGGCACAGGCTCCGGAGGCGGCGACGCTCGTCGTGACGACGCCCGGCGTGCTGCCGTACGTGCCCCGCGCGCGCCGCGACGCGCTCATCGCCGCGCTGCGGGCGCCCGGCGGCGTGCGCCCTGCTTCGGCTGCCGCAGCGGGCGTGCGGTGGATCACGCTCGACCAGCCCGCGCTGCACGACGCGTGGATGCCGCCCATCGAGCCGGATGCCTGGCCGGGCGGCTTCGCACTGGCGCTCGGCGGCGACGTGCTGGCGGCGGCCGACCCGCTGGGCGCGTGGATCGAATGGCGCGCATGACCGCCCGCCGCTGAGGCCGGCCGGAGACCGGTGCGCCTCACCGGCCGGGGCGAGGTCCGCGCCTACGGTGGGAGCATGCTCTCCGATCGCGCCGGACTCTCCGATCGAGACCGCGCCATCCTGGCCTTCGAGGCGCGGTGGCCCCGCCACGGTGGCGCCAAGGAGGAGGCGATCCGATCGCAGCTCGAGATGGCGCCCGCTCGGTACTACCAGCTGCTGGGCCGCCTGATCGACTCCGGTGACGCTCTCGCGGCCGAGCCGATGCTGATCGGCCGGCTTCGTCGACAGCGCGACGCGCGCGATGCGGCCCGCTCCCGCATCGCGGGCTGAGCGTCCCGGGCGGCAGGCGCCGTCCACGGGATCACCAGACGCCCGCGGGTACCATCGGGATGTGCCGACCACGTACCCCCGGGACCGCTTCGACGACGTCCCCCGACAGGCCGAGCGCGTCGGCGCTCACCGCGCCGAGCAGCCGCGCATGTCGCGCGGCGTGGCGTTCCTCTGGGCCGCGCTCGCCACGGTCGTGCTGACGATCGCGGGCATCATCGGCTTCCTGGTGCTGTCGCAGCGGGTCGACGCTCCCGCCCCGCCGGAGGCCACTCCGACCGTCGCCCCGGTGATCGACACCACCTACACGGTCCTGGTGCTGAACGGCACCGCCACCCCCGGCACCGCGGAGGCGGTGGCGCAGCAGCTCGTCGCCGCCGGATGGACCGAGGACATGGCGCTGCCGAGCGAGTCGTCGGCGACCGACTTCCCGACCACGACCGTGTACTACGCGTCGCCCGAGGAGGAGGCCGCGGCACGGGGCGTGGCGCAGGCGATCGGCGGGGCGCAGGTCGAGCAGAGCGACCAGTACGCGGCCGACCCGGAGTCCGAGGTCAAGGAGCTCACGGTGGTCGTCGGCCTCGACCGTGTTTCGGCCGGGTAAACACTTCGATGCGGGCGTGTCAAAACCGCCCGGAAGCCGCTCGAGGCGCGAAAACACGCGGATACGATTCCCCCATATCCGCCCCCCGCACCAGGAGAGTTTTCGCATGACCCAGGGCACCGTCAAGTGGTTCAACGCCGAGAAGGGCTACGGGTTCATCACCGTCGCCGACGGCAGCCAGGACGTCTTCGTCCACTACTCGAACATCGAGATGAGCGGCTTCCGTCTGCTGGAAGAGGGGCAGTCCGTCGAGTTCACTGTCGGCACCGGCCAGAAGGGCCCGCAGGCCGAGGCCGTGCGCCCGGTATGACGCGTCGCTTCGGCGACCAGGAGCTCCCAGACAGCGCCCCGCGGCTTCGGCCGCGGGGCGCTTCTCGTGCCGGCCGGACCGCGGAGCCGGTACCGGATGACGCGCGTGTCCGCGGCGCTTGCACTCGATGGGGGTGAGTGCCAGAATCGTCCTAGCACTCGCGCAACATGAGTGCTAAAGACCACACGCCTACGTCCGGGAGGGACGACACCAACATGGCAAAGATGATCGCTTTCGACGAGGAGGCCCGTCGCGGCCTCGAGCGCGGCCTCAACACGCTGGCCGACGCCGTCAAGGTGACGCTCGGCCCGCGCGGTCGCAACGTCGTGCTCGAGAAGAAGTGGGGCGCCCCCACGATCACGAACGACGGCGTCTCGATCGCCAAGGAGATCGAGCTCGACGACCCGTACGAGAAGATCGGCGCGGAGCTCGTCAAGGAGGTCGCCAAGAAGACCGACGACGTCGCCGGTGACGGCACCACCACCGCGACCGTCCTCGCTCAGGCTCTCGTGCGCGAGGGTCTCCGCAACGTCGCGGCCGGCGCCGACCCCATCAGCCTCAAGCGCGGCATCGAGAAGGCCGTCAAGGCGCTCTCGGACGAGCTGCTCGCGCAGGCCAAGGAGGTCGAGTCGAAGGAGCAGATCGCCGCGACCGCCTCGATCTCGGCCGCCGACCCGGCCATCGGTGAGCTCATCGCCGAGGCCATCGACAAGGTGGGCAAGGAGGGCGTCGTCACGGTCGAGGAGTCGAACACGTTCGGCACCGAGCTCGAGCTCACCGAGGGCATGCGCTTCGACAAGGGCTACCTGAACCCCTACTTCGTCACGGACCCGGAGCGCCAGGAGGCCGTCTTCGAGGACCCGTACATCCTGATCGCGAACCAGAAGATCTCGAACATCAAGGACCTTCTGCCTGTCGTCGACAAGGTGATCCAGGCGGGCAAGGAGCTCGTCATCATCGCCGAGGACGTCGAGGGCGAGGCGCTCGCGACGCTCGTGCTCAACAAGATCCGCGGCATCTTCAAGTCGGTGGCCGTCAAGGCCCCGGGCTTCGGCGACCGCCGCAAGGCGCAGCTGCAGGACATCGCGATCCTCACGGGCGGCCAGGTCATCACCGAGGAGGTCGGCCTCAAGCTGGAGAACACCGACCTCGAGCTGCTCGGCCGCGCTCGCAAGGTCATCGTCACCAAGGACGAGACGACCATCGTCGAGGGCGCCGGTGACGCGGAGCAGATCGAGGGTCGCGTGACCCAGATCCGCCGCGAGATCGAGAACACCGACAGCGACTACGACCGCGAGAAGCTGCAGGAGCGCCTCGCCAAGCTCGCCGGCGGCGTGGCCGTCATCAAGGCGGGCGCGGCCACCGAGGTCGAGCTCAAGGAGCGCAAGCACCGCATCGAGGACGCCGTCCGCAACGCGAAGGCCGCCGTCGAGGAGGGCATCGTCGCCGGTGGTGGCGTGGCCCTGATCCAGGCCGGCAAGACCGCGTTCGAGGGCCTGGAGCTCGTGGGCGACGAGGCGACCGGTGCGAACATCGTCAAGGTCGCCATCGAGGCCCCGCTGAAGCAGATCGCTCTCAACGCCGGTCTCGAGCCGGGCGTCGTCGCCAACAAGGTCGCGGACCTCGAGGTCGGTCACGGCCTCAACGCCGCCACCGGCGAGTACGGCGACCTGTTCGCGCAGGGCATCATCGACCCGGCCAAGGTGACCCGCTCGGCGCTGCAGAACGCCGCGTCGATCGCCGGTCTGTTCCTCACGACCGAGGCCGTCGTCGCCGACAAGCCCGAGAAGGCCGCCGCCCCTGCCGGTGGCGACCCGACGGGTGGCATGGACTTCTGATCCCCTGAAGTCCCTCACGCGGACGAGCCCCCTCCTTCGGGAGGGGGCTCGTCCCGTTTCCGGCGGTCCTCGTCAGCGGAACATGCCGGCCGTCAGGCGCTCGGCCTCGGCGTACTGCGCGCCCGCGGCGCCCAACGCTCGTCCCAGGCCGTCGAGGGCCTGCTCGACGGCCTGCTGGGCCGCCTTCCACTGCGCCAGGCTGGCCTGGAACGCGCCGGCGCCGCCGCCTGTCCAGCTCGCCTCCAGCTGCGCCAACTGGCCGGTCAGCGTCGCGGTCTCGAGGCGCAGGCGCTCGGCGGTCGCGAGGGCTTGCCCGTTCGCGGAGAGAACGGCATCGGTGTCAACGGAGAAGATCGCCACGGGGTGCTCCCTGGTGTCGGACGGATGGATGCCCTCACGCTAGGGAGCGCGCAGGCCGTTCCGCGGCGAAGTGCGCCCCATCGGGATGGCGGCGCTCCGATCCGGCGGCTGTGGACGGCAGACGCGTCAGGCTGGCCGGCCGCCACGACCCACCCGCGGCACCGGCCGGGTGTGCGCCAGGGCGAGCTCTTCGTCCGGCCGCGGCGCGAGGGGGAACGCCACGCGGAACGTCGCGCCGCCGCCGGGGGTGTCGAGCACCCGCACCGTGCCGTGAAGCGCCTCGACGATCGAGGCGACGATCGCGAGGCCCAGGCCGCTGCCGCCGGTCTCGCGGGCGCGCGAGGTGTCGGCGCGCCAGAAGCGCTCGAAGATCTGGTCGCGGATGGCCTCCGGCACGCCCTCGCCATGATCGACCACGGCGATCCAGCCCATCCCGGCCGAGACGTCCACGCCGACCTCGATCTCGATCGGCGAGCCCTCAGGGCTGAACCGGCGGGCGTTGCCCAGAAGGTTGGTCACGACCTGCCGCACGCGGTGCTCATCGCCCAGCACCACGGGCGGCACCGCCACGGGTCGCAGAGACTGCGGCACCGAGAAGTCGAGCGGCGGCACGGCCGACCCGTCGCCCTCCGCCACGGGCATCTCGCCAGGCTGCTCGCCCGCTGCACGGGGGCGACGTCGCAGCAGCGACGACAGGCCCTCCGTGGCGGCGCTCAGCGTGAGGCCCCGCCGGCGCCGGGCCTCCGACGCCTCGGCGGTCTCCGTCTCCTCCTCAGGCTCGCCGTCGCGCGGGAGCGCGATGGGCCCGGTGAGCGCCTCGATCGTGGTGTCGATCACGGTGACGGCGCGCGAGGGCTCGGCCGCGCGCACGTCGAGCGCGGCATCCCGAGCGAGCGGGCGCAGGTCGATCGGCTGGATGTCGAGCTCGCGCTTCTCGTCGAGGCGCGCGAGGGCGAGAAGGTCCTCGACGAGCACGCCCATCCGGATCGCCTCCTTCTCGATGCGCTCCATCGCGCGCGCCGTGTCATCCGGCCCCTGGATGGCGCCCATCCGGTAGAGCTCGGCGTAGCCGCGCACGCTCACGAGCGGGGTGCGCAGCTCGTGGCTCGCGTCGCCCACGAAGCGACGCATCTGCCGCACCGTCGCGTCGCGCTCGGCGATCGCGGCGTCGATGCGGTCGAGCATCGTGTTGATGGCCGCCTTGAGACGCCCGATCTCGGTGCTCGGCTCGATGTCGGTGAGGCGCTGGCTGAAGTCGCCGGAGGCGATCGACATGGCCGTGGTCTCCACCTGTCCGAAGCGGCGGAACGTCAGCGTCACGGCCCATCGAGTGAGCAGCGCCCCGCCGATGATCGTCACGAGCGCGACCAGGAAGAAGATGCCGATGTACGTTCCGACCACGCGTTCGACCTCGGTGAGCGGACGGGCCACCATCTGCGTGAAGATGCGGTTGCTGCCGGGGAACTGCACCACGGCGAACGACGCGTGGAAGTCGGTGCGCTCGCCCGTGGTGTCGGGCAGCTGGATGATCGAGCCCTGGCGCGAGTAGGCGTAGTCGGTGCCGAACTCGGCCGGGAACAGGGGGCGGGCCTGCCGCGGATCCAGTCCCCCCGCGCTCGAGAGCAGCGAGCCGTCGGGGCCGTAGATCGCCACGAAGTAGTCGGTGCGCGGGGCACCCGCCTTGGCCGTGAACGTGGGACCCCGCTCGCCGTTCGCCGAGATGTTGAACAGCTGCTCGCCCACGGCCGTGCTGGCGAGCTGGGTGAGCGACGAGTTGATGTTGTTCAGCAGCGCGGTGCGCAGGATGGGCACGGTGCCGACGCCCGCGGCGATGAGGCCGAGCGCGAGCACGGTCACCGTGACGCCGGTGACCTTCGCTCGCAGGCTGATCCGCCGCCACCACGAGGTGACCGCGTCGATCTTGTTCGCCAGGACGTGCCTCTTTCGCCGTTGGTGTCCGCGTCGTCTCCGCGCGGACGGGTGCGCCGCGGGGCGCGGCGGGCTCAGCCCGCCTTGTCGACCTTGAGCATGTAGCCGAAGCCGCGCTTGGTCTGGATGAGCGACTCCGACGCGTGCGGATCGATCTTGCGGCGCAGGTACGAGATGTAGCTCTCGACGATGCCGGCGTCGCCGTTGAAGTCGTACTCCCACACGTGATCGAGGATCTGCGCCTTCGACAGCACGCGGTTCGGGTTGAGCATCAGGTAGCGCAGCAGCTTGAACTCGGTGGGGCTGAGATCGATCTGCGCGTCGCCGACGAACACGTCGTGCGTGTCCTGATCCATGGTCAGCTCGCCGGCGCGGATGACCTGTTCCTCCTCGTCGCTCTGCATCGTGCGGCGCAGGATGGCCTGGATGCGGGCCACGATCTCGTCGAGGCTGAAGGGCTTCGTGACGTAGTCGTCGCCGCCGACGTTGAGGCCCTTGATCTTGTCCTCGGTCTCGTCCTTCGCGGTGAGGAACAGGATCGGGGCGGTGTAGCCCGCGTCGCGGAGACGCTTGGTGACGCTGAACCCGTTCATGTCGGGCAGCATCACGTCGAGCACGATCAGATCGGGCTCCTCCTCCAGCACGGCCGAGATGCTCTGTGCGCCGTTCGCGACGGTCTTCACCTGGAAGCCCGCGAAGCGGAGGCTCTGCGAGAGCAGGTCGCGGATGTTGGGCTCGTCGTCGACGACCAGGATGCGCGGTGCGGTCATGCGCCCATTATGTCGGTGCGACCCATGATCCGGCTCGATTCCGCGCAGGATCGGCCGAAAGCGAACATGCGGAGTATGCTGTGCGGCCGGTGCCCGGGGGAGATCCCGCGGCAGCGGGGTCAGCGCTTGCCCGCAGCGCAGCTGTCGTCGAGCGCCGTGCGGCCCTGGGCCGCGATCTGGGTGCCGGGCGGCTCGGACGCCTGCGACGACGGCGTCGGCCCGGGTGTCGTCCCGGGCGACGGAAGCGCCGGCGTCGGCGTCGGCGGCGCGAAGTCGGACGGGGCGGGCGCGAACGACTCGTTGGCGGCGAGCGTGCGCAGCATCTCCTCCGCAGCGGGCACGTCCGGCAGCACGTGGGCGGGATCCGTCGGGTCGTAGTACGTGGGGTACTGGAGGAACACGATGTCCGACAGCGGCACGTCCTTGGCCGCCAGGGCGATGCGCACCAGGGTCATGGGGTCGGTCAGCGAGGTGCTGGGGTCGACGTTGGTCAGCACCGTGCGGGCCAGGCTCAGCAGCGTCGAGGGGTTGGACAGGACCTCCGCCCCCATGAGCTTGCGGGCGAGGGCCGACATGTAGACCTGCTGGTTGCTGATGCGGGCCAGATCGCTGCCGTCTCCGACACCCTTGCGCGAGCGCAGGAACGCCAGAGCCTGCTCGCCGACGAGCTCGTGCGTCTGCCCGCCCTCGAGGTGCAGCATGCCCGCCTCGACGTCGTCGATCGTCTCGGCGACGCACACCTCCACGCCGCCGACCGCGTCGGTGATCTCGATCACGCCGTTCCAGGTGACGGTCGCGGCGTAGTCGATCCGCAGGTCCGGGTCGTACGGGGTCGTGAGCGTGTCGATCGTCTTGGCGACGCACGCGAGCCCGCCCGCGGAGTACATGGCGTTGAGCATCTGCTCGTCCGACGGGTACGTGTACGCGCCGGTCTGAGGGTTCGTGCACTCCGGTGTGGGGATCTTCAGGTCGCGCGGGAACGCGATCGCGGTGATCCGGCGGGGTTCCGGCGAGATGCGCACGAGCAGGTTGACGTCGTTGAGGCCGTTGCGCAGCTCGCGCCCGTCCTCGCCGTACGCCGACCGTGAAGGCGGGCAGCGGTCGCCGAACTTCTCGTGCGAATCCCACTCGCACACGTCGATGCCGGTCAGCAGCAGGTCCACGCCCTCGTCGTCGACCAGCGCGGCGACGTCGGGCGGAGCGGAGCCCTGCCCCTCGAGCGCGACCGCGTTCTGGCGGAACGCCGACGACAGGTCGTACAGTGCGTAGCCCGCCGTGGCCAGCGCGGCCACCGCGACGCAGGCCGTGCCGATGCCCACGACGCGCAGCGCGCGGCGCCGCCACCCCGACTCGCCGAGGTGTGCATGACGGGCGACGGTGCGGCGGCTCGGAGCCGATCTCGGGGACACACGGGGCCTTTCGGGAGGGAAGGCTCAATATAACGCGGGCGTGTTGCATCCGTGGGTCATCGTGCGAATGGATGCCGCACGCGCCCGCCGCGCCACGAGCGCCCGCCCGCGCCACGATCGCCAGCGGCCGTGCGGGCCGCCGGGGCGGATGGATCCGGCTCAGGCCGCCTCGAGGCGCTCCGCGTCGAGGATCGTGTAGCTGTAGCCCTGCTCGGCCAGGAAGCGCTGGCGATTCTGCGCGAAGTCCTGGTCCACCGTGTCGCGCGCGATCAGGGTGTAGAAGCTCGCGGTGTGGTTCGACTGCTTGGGGCGCAGCAGGCGGCCGAGGCGCTGGGCCTCCTCCTGGCGCGATCCGAACGATCCCGAGACCTGGATGGCGACGGATGCCTCCGGCAGGTCGACCGAGAAGTTCGCGACCTTCGACACCACGAGCACCTGGATGGCGCCCTCGCGGAAGGCCTGGAACAGCTGCTCGCGCTCGTCGACCGGCGTCGCGCCGGTGATCTTGGGGGCATCCAGCGCCTCGGACAGCTCGTCGAGCTGCTCGAGGTACTGACCGATCACCAGCACCTGCTCATCCGGGTGCTTGGCGATGAGGCTGCGCACCACGTCGATCTTCGCCGGCGCGGTGGCGGCCAGGCGGTAGCGGTCCTCGTCGGCGCTCGCCGCGTACTCGAGCCGCTCGCTCGGCGGCAGGTCGACGCGCACCTCGAAGCATGCCGCCGGCGCGATGAAGCCCTGGGCCTCGATCTCCTTCCACGGGGCATCGAAGCGCTTCGGGCCGATCAGGCTGAACACGTCTCCCTCGCGGCCGT
Organism: Microbacterium sp. NPDC096154; assembly: GCF_040302945.1. Classification (NCBI taxonomy): domain Bacteria; kingdom Bacillati; phylum Actinomycetota; class Actinomycetes; order Micrococcales; family Microbacteriaceae; genus Microbacterium; species Microbacterium sp. NPDC096154. The sequence goes on along the minus strand of NZ_JBEOSM010000002.1, from coordinate 44,151 downwards.
CCTCGCGCACGAGCGTCGCCGTCAGGCCGAGGCGGCGGCGGGCCTGGAGATCGGCGGTCAGCTTGAACACCGGTGCGGGCAGCAGGTGGACCTCGTCGTAGACGATCAGGCCCCAGTCGAGCGCGTCGAGCAGGGCGAGGTGCGGGTACTCGCCCTTCCGGCGCGCGGTCAGGATCTGGTACGTCGCGATGGTGACGGGCTTGATCTCCTTCGACTGGCCCGAGTACTCGCCGATCTCCTCCGGCGTCAGCGACGTGCGCTTGAGCAGCTCGTCGCGCCACTGCCGGGCCGACACGGTGTTGGTCACCAGGATGAGCGTGGTCGTCTTGGTCTCGGCCATCGCCCCCGCGCCCACCAGCGTCTTGCCGGCGCCGCAGGGCAGCACCACGACGCCCGAGCCGCCGTCGCTGAACTTGTCGACGGCCTCCCGCTGATAGGGGCGCAGCGCCCAGCCGTCCTCGGCCAGGTCGATCGGGTGCGGCGTGCCGGGCGTGTAGCCGGCGAGGTCCTCGGCGGGCCAGCCGATCTTCAGCAGCTCCTGCTTGATGTGCCCCCGAGCCCACGCGTCGACGACGTACGAGTCGGGCGTCGGCTGCGAGAGCAGCAGCGGCTGGATGCGCTTGTTGCGCGACACCTCCGCGAGCACGGCTCGGTCGGTCGAGGTGAGCAGCAGCTCGCCCTCGTCGCCGCGGCGGATGGTCAGGCGCCCGTAGCGGTTGACCGTCTCGCGGATGTCGACCGACACCGACGGTGGCACGGGGAAGCGCGACCAGCGGTCGAGCGTGGAGAGCATGTCGTCGGCCGTGTGGCCGGCGGCGCGCGCGTTCCACAGGCCGAGACGTGTGATGCGGTACGTGTGGATGTGCTCGGGCGCGCGCTCGAGCTCGGCGAAGATCGCCAGCTCGTGTCGCGCCGTCTCCGCGTCGGGATGCGCGACCTCCAGCAGCACGGTGCGGTCGCTCTGCACGATCAGGGGGCCATCAGCCATAGCCGTCCAGCCTACCGCCGTCGGCGCCGATGAGGGCCGGATGGTCGTGCTCACCGGGCCCGAACGGACCGGGCCCTGAACTCGCGGGCCACGCGCGGCGGCGCCGGTGCTACGCGGGGCGGATGCTGGTGATGCTCTTGACGGGCAGCGTGCGCTCCACATCGGCGCCGCGGTCGCGGCCGCGCAGGCGGCCCCCTCCCAGCCCTGTCGCCTCGAGCGTGAACGTGCGGGTCGAGCCGTCGGGCAGGGCCACCTCGACCGCGAGCAGCGACTTGGCGCGCACGGCGTTCTCGAGCTCGCGCTCGAGCCAGGCGGCGTCCGCGTCCGATCCGTGTGCCGCGCGCAGGCGCTCGATCACCCCGCCGTAGCGGGCTGATGGATCCGGATCGCTCGGCGCCGTCGCGACGCGATTGCGGTCGAGCGTCTCGGATCCGCCGTGGTCGTCGAGCGCCACGACGGGGTACTTGGCGTCCGCGAGCGCCCAGTACACGGCCTCGCGCGCGGCGCGGGTGCGCAGCATCCGGCCGTCCTGCACGAAGCCCAGTGCGCGCAGAGCCTGGTCGACGGCGATGGTCTCGAGCAGCCCGTGGTCGCGGCTCGACACGATCGTGTGCCCGGTGTCCGGCTCGCGCGACACGCGCACGAGCCCGTGCCGATCGGCGATGCGCTGCACGAGGTACTCCAGCGGCTGGGGCACCCCGGTGAGCGACAGGCTCGACAGGAACGTCAGGATGCTCTCCGCCGTCTCGCCCGACGACAGGGCGCCGATGATCGACGCCTCGGTGAAGCGGTAGCTGGAGGCCTGCGCGTGCGACTCGCGCAGGGCCATGCCCTGCAGGCGCACGTCGAGCGCCGGGGCCAGGGGGCCCGGCGAGATCGCGGTGAGGTCGTTCTGCAGGAACACCCGGTCCACCTCGTGCGGCAGCAGGGCCACGAGCGGCGCGGGGTCGGCCGCACCGCCCTGGCGCAGGGCGGTGGCCCAGGCCGGTTCGGCGCTCCACGGGGCGGCGGTGCCCTCGGTCACGAGGCCGGCCAGGCGCAGCAGGGTGCGCCACCGTTCGGCGCGCGCCGGCCAGGTCTCGTCGAGCGGGTAGGCGTCGGGCCACAGCGCGGGGTCGATCCAGCCGCCCGAAGCCGTGCGCACGCCGGCCGGCAGCGCGTCGCGCAGCCGGGTCGCGAGGCGGCTCCAGCGCTCGCCAGTCGACTCGCGCACCCAGGCCGCTCCGTCGAGGGTCACGAGCCACTGTCGTTCGCCCGCGGTGAGCAGCCCGGCCGCCTCGGCGAGCGCAATGAGGTCGTCGGCCTCATCCGCGTCGCGCACGATCTCCTGCTGGGCCAGCCGGCGCCGATCGGCGGCGCCGACCGTGCCCGCGCCGACGCGGCCCAGAGGGGTGCGCAATGTGAGCAGCAGCAGGTCGGCGAGCGCCGACGCGGTGGTGAACGCCCGTTCGGCGGCGTGGGCGGCGGCTCGCTCGGTCGCCGGCTCAGGGACGCCGTCGGGCGTGCGGGTCGGGGCAGCGCCGGCCAGGGCGTCGCGCACTGCGGCATAGGGGGAGCCGGTCTCGTCGGTCAGCCCCAGGCGCTCGGCGCCCGAACCCGCAGCGAGGTCGGCGAGCTCGTCGCGAGGCAGCTCGGTCACGGCGCGGGCGACCGACTCCGGAGCCAGCAGCGCCTCGGCCGCGTCGAAGAAGTCGTGCCAGCTGACGTTCGCCGGCACGAGTCGCCGGGCGAACAGCGTCGCGAGCTCGCCGTCGCCCGCCCGCGCCAGCCGCTCCGCGAGTGCGCGCGCATCGGCGGCGCCGGCCCGCTGACCCTGTGGCATCTCGGTGCTGTTCACGGCGCTCAGGCGGTCACGGGTTCGGCGTGGTCAGGATCGACCGGCCTTGCCCCTGCGCACGAAGCTCATGATGAGCAGGGTCAGGATGAGCGCGAACGCGACCGGGAGCCCGAACATCGGCACGGCCGCGATCGTGGGCCAGATGCCGTGCGCGTACTCGGCGTGCGTCATCCCTGCGGCGGTCGAGATCATGATCGCGAAGAAGCAGATCACCGAGAGCAGCGCGATGCCCAGCGCCATGAACGCGAGGATGCGGTCGATGCGCCGCACCGGCGGGTCGGCGGGGGAGTTCGTGCTCATCCTCATCAGGTTACGGCACGCGCGGGCGCGTTAGGCTGGTCGAAGCGGGATCCGACGGTCCCGCTTTCGTCTCGCACGGCGCTCCCGAAGCGCCCTCCATGCTTTCAGAGGTTGTGTCATGCCCACCGGCAAGGTCAGGTTCTACGACGAGGACAAGGGGTTCGGCTTCATCAGCAGCGATGACGGCCAGGATGTCTTCCTGCACGCCAGCGCCCTGCCCGCGGGGGCGGCGCCCAAGCCGGGCACTCGGCTGGAGTTCGGGGTGGCCGATGGCCGCAAGGGTCTGCAGGCCCTCTCGGTGCGCCTGCTCGAGGCGCCGCCGAGCCTGGCCAAGGCCAAGCGCAAGCCCGCCGACGACATGGCCGTGATCGTGGAGGACCTGGTGAAGCTGCTCGACGGCATCGGCGGCGATCTGCGCCGTGGCCATTACCCGTCGAGCGGTCACGCGCGCAAGGTCGCGGCCGTGCTGCGCAAGGTCGCGGAAGAGCTCGATGTCTGACGCCGACGCGCCCGTCCCCGAGGTCGAGGCCTCCGGCGCCGAGGCCCCCGAGCGGGAGCTGCCCGGCGCTGAGCTGCCCGAGCCCGCGCCGTCGGCTGAGCTGGAGGTTCCGGCCTCCGCGGCGGCCGAGGCGGAGATCGCCGACGCCGAGCCGATCGCCGACGCCGCGCCGCTCACCGACGCCGAGCCGATCGCCGACGCCGCGCCGCTCACCGACGCCGAGCCGATCGCCGACGCCGCGCCGATCGCCGACGCCGAGCCGATCGCCGACGCCGCGCCGATCGCCGACGCCGAGCCCGAGCTGCCCGAGCCCGACCGGCGCCTGCTCGAGGCGCACGACCTCGCGCTCGCGGCGCTGCACGAGATCACGCCGGCCTCGACGGTCGGCGCGCCCGCGGGACACCTGGTCGAGCCGGACGGCGTGGTGTCGCTGCGCTTCGAGAACACGCTGCTCGGCTATCCCGGTTGGTACTGGACCGTCTCGCTCGCGGTGGTCGAGGGATCCCAGCCCACGGTGCTCGAGGCCGAGCTGCTGCCGGGAGACGACGCCCTCCTGGCGCCCGAGTGGGTCCCGTGGGCCGTGCGCCTCAAGGAGTACCAGGCGGCGCAGGCCGCGGCGGCCGAGGCCGCAGCGCTCGCTGCCGAGGAGGACGCGGACGACGAGGACGGCGACGACTTCGACGAGGACGGCTCGCCCATCCTGCACGCCGGAGACGTCGACGGTGTCGACATCGACGCGCTGGACGACGAGTCGGACGAGGACGATGATTCGGACGACGAGTCGGACGATGACGACGACGAGTCGGACGACGATGACGACGATGACGACGACGAGTCGGACGACGATGATGACGAGTCGGACGACGACGAGTCGGACGACGACGAGTCGGACGACGAAGACGACGAGTCGGATCAGGATGAGTTCGACGACGACGAGGAGTGACGTCCTGTCCTGACGCAGACGACCTGACGCACACGAAGGGCGCCCCGGTGAGCCGGGGCGCCCTTCGCGTGCGTGGTCGACGCGGTCAGACGCCCGCGGGCTCGCGCGCCTCGGAGCCTTCGGGCCGGATGACCTCGAGCGGCATCGTACGGGTGTCGATGAGCGGGTTGTCATCCTGACCCTCGACGAGTTCGGCGGCCTCCGCCCGGGTCTCGACCGCGGGCACGGAGCCGAGCAGCGGACGCCGGGCCGACTCGCGCATCGGCAGCACCGCGATACCCGCCACCAGGCCGAAGAACATGATGTAGAACGCCGGCATGTAGGCGTTGCCGGTCAGCTGGATCAGCCATTCGCTGAACAGCGGCGTGGTGCCGCCGAACAGCGAGACCGACAGGTTGTACGCGATCGCCATCGCGCCGAAACGCGACGCCGTGGGGAACAGCGCGGGCAGCGCGGCGGCCGACGGGCCCACCCACAGCGCCACGGGCACCGTGCAGAGCGCGAGCGCGATCAGGATCGCCCAGATCTCGCCGAGCTGCAGCAGCGCGAAGGCCGGCAGCATGAGCACGAGGGTCGACGCCGACGCCATCAGGTACACCGGCTTGCGGCCGATGCGGTCGGAGAGCCGGCCGATCAGGGGCAGGCATGCCGACAGCACGATCAGGACGGGCACGGTCGCCATCGCGGCCAGCAGGTTCGACACGCCCACCTCGTTCTCGAGATACGTGGGCATGTAGCTCGTCAGCGCGTACCCCGCGGTGTTGGTCGCGGCCACGATCGCCATGGCGATCAGGATCTGGCGCCAATAGTGGCGGAAGATGCCGATCAGGCCGTGCCGCGACAGCGGGTCGGCGGCATCGACCGTCGTCTCGCCGGCGGAGTCGGCGACTTCGTAGGCCGGCGTCTCGGGGATGCGCAGGCGGAACCAGATCGCGACGGCGCCCAGCGGCAGCGCGACGAGGAAGGGGATGCGCCAGCCGTAGTCGACCATGGCGCCCGCGCCCGAGGCCGACTCGACGATCAGCGTGGTGACCGCGACGGTCGAGGCGCCGGCCGCGAAGCCGAGGTACGAGCCGGCGTCGAGCCATGACGACCAGAAGCCGCGGCGGCGATCGGGGGAGAACTCCGCGACGTACGTCGTCGCGCCGGCGTACTCGCCGCCGGTCGAGAAGCCCTGCGCCATCTTCAGCAGATACAGGGGGATGATGGCCCACAGCCCGATCTGCGCCGCGGTCGGCAGCACGCCGATGAGCGCGGTCGAGACCGCCATCATCGCCATGGTCAGGAACAGCACCTTCTGGCGCCCGATGCGGTCGCCGAGAGGGCCGAGCACGGCGCCGCCGAGGGGGCGGACCAGGAACGACACGGCGAAGCCGAACAGCGTCACCAGCAGGCCCGCCTCCGGCGGCAGGCCCTCGGTGAACACGGCGGCCATGGTCACGGCGAGGTAGCCGTAGACGCCGAAGTCGAACCACTCCATGAAGTTGCCGACGACGGTGCCGGAGATCGCGGTGCGGATGCGTGATCGCTTCACGACCAGCACGTCTTCGACACGGAGTCTGCGGGGCTGCCGCCGAGGCCTCCGGATCGCGGGGGCGACCTGCACGGGCCGGGCCTTCGGCGGCTGACTACTGCTGCTGGGGTTCACGGATCATCACTCGTTTCGCATCGATCGCATTCGTTTCGACCGGTGCCCGGGGGCACCAAAGCCCCGACCATAACGAGAATCGGGTCAGAGCCTCAAACGCGTGCGAGACGATTTGACAGCGAGTTCAGCGGCACGCAGATACGCGCGCGCTTAGCAGGACGATCCGCGCGAATCTGTGCGTTGCCTCCGTGGCGCCGCAGGCGGCGTCAGCGACCCGTGCGCTGAGCCTCCAGCACGAAGTCGATGCTGCGGATGAGCTGACGCACGTCGTCGGGGTCGATCGACACGAACGTCGCCACGCGCAGCTGATTCCGGCCCAGCTTGCGGTACGGCTCGGTGTCGACGATGCCGTTCGCCCGCAGCGTCTTGGCGATGGCCGCGGCGTCGATGCTCTCGTCGAAGTCGATCGTCACCACCACGGGCGACCGGTGCTCGGGCTCGGTGACGAACGGGGTCGCGACCTCCGACGCCTCGGCCCACTCGTACAGTGCACGCGACGATTCCGCGGTGCGCGCGGCCGCCCACTCGAGTCCGCCGTTGTCGAGCATCCAGCCCAGCTGGCTGTCGAGCAGGTGCAGCGTGGTCAGCGCGGGGGTGTTGAGGGTCTGCTGGAGGCGGGAGTTCGTCACGGCCTGCTGCAGGCTCAGGAACTCCGGGATGTAGCGGCCGGATGCCGCGATGCGCTCGATGCGCTCGATGGCGGCGGGCGACATCGCGGCGAACCAGAGACCGCCGTCCGATCCGAGGTTCTTCTGCGGCGCGAAGTAGTACACGTCGGTCTCGGTGACGTCGAAGTCGATGCCGCCGGCCGCGCTGGTCGCATCGATCACCGTGAGCGCTCCCTCGTCGCCGTGCACCCGGGAGACGGGCGCCGCGACGCCCGTCGACGTCTCGTTGTGCGGCCAGGCGTACACGTCGACGCCCTCGAGGGGGGCGGCGTCCGTGCGCGAACCGGCCGGGGCGTCCCGCACATCCGGCGCCTCGAGCCAGGGCGCCTTGGCGGCCTTGGCGAACTTGCCGCCGAACTCGCCGAACGTGAGGTGCTGGCTGCGCCGCTCGATCAGGCCGAACGCCGCCGCATCCCAGAACGCGGTCGAGCCGCCGTTGCCCAGCACGATCTCGTAGCCGTCGGGAAGGCGGAAGAGCGTCGCGAGGCGCTCCCGCACGCTGCCCACGAGGTTCTTCACCGGCGCCTGGCGGTGCGATGTGCCCAGGAGCGACGATCCCACGGCGGCGAGGGCCTCGACCTGGGCGGCGCGCACCTTCGAGGGACCGCATCCGAAGCGTCCGTCGGCGGGCAGGAGATCGGCGGGAATCGTCAGGCTCATGGGGAAACTCTATTGCTCCGGAAGGGGCGGCCACGCGCACGCACGTCGCGCGACAGGCGGACGGGAGCCTGGCCCTCACGCCCGGACGGGACCGCGTCTGGCCGCCCGTCGCGCTGGTTAGGATTGCCTGACACGCAGCGCGCGACGGAGGCTGGCATGACCGACCTGATCGATACCACCGAGATGTATCTCCGGACGATCCTCGAACTGGAGGAGGAGAACATCGTGCCGCTGCGTGCCCGCATCTCGGAGCGGCTGGGGCACTCGGGGCCCACGGTGTCGCAGACGGTCGGCCGCATGGAGCGCGACGGGCTCGTCGTCGTCGGCGACGACCGCCGCCTCGAGCTGACCATCGCCGGTCGGCAGAAGGCCGTCGACGTGATGCGCAAGCACCGCCTCGCCGAACGGCTGCTGTCGGACGTGATCGGCCTCGACTGGGCGTACGTGCACGAGGAGGCGTGCCGCTGGGAGCACGTCATGAGCGAGCAGGTCGAGCGCCGCCTCGTGGAGCTGCTCGGGCACCCCACGGAATCCCCGTACGGCAACCCCATCCCGGGCCTCGACCAGCTGGGCGGGGCGCCCGCCCACACGTTCGAAGAGGGCGTGATCGGCCTGGTCAAGCGCCTCGACGCCGCGGGCGGTCCCATCCGCGGCACCGTGCGCCGTCTCGCCGAGCCGGCTCAGGTCGACCCCGACCTGCTGCAGCAGCTGCGCGAGGCGGGCGTGGTGCCGGGCGCCCAGGGCGACTACCGGTACAGCGAGGGATACGTGCTGGTGCAGATGGATGGGCAGGACGAGGGGCTCGAGCTGCCGGTCGAGCTCGCCTCGCACATCTTCCTCGTGGACGACCTCGCGGCCTGAGCCGCGCCGACCGCATCGTCCAGGGCCGCCCCGGAGGAGCCCTGCACGTGGCCGGCTGAGCGCACGAGCGTTCCGGCCGCCGGACGACCGGTAAGCCCCGCGCGACACGGACTGACATGGGCGACGGGATGCTGCCAGGGGATTGACAGGCGCTCCGGCCAACCAGAGCGTGACAATTCCGTTACCTTCCCGTAGTCTCGAGGGATATCCGGGGCGACCCTTCCCGGATTGCTCCGTGGGAAATCGCCTCAGCGGCTCGTCGTTTCCACGGATCGCACACTGCGTGCCCCGACAACCCAGTGCTGACGAGCCGGCGGACCCGAACCGCGAGGCGATGGAGGAAACAGTCTTGTCCCAGATCGATTCGTCATCCGTCGCGCCCGACACCGACCAGACGACGAGCCTCGTGCCCGCCCGCACCGAGACGCCCGTCCGCACGAAGGCCGGAATGCGCGCCGTGATCCGCAAGGCCGAGCGCGAGGCCCGTCGCGCGGGAGCCCCCCGGGTGCGCCCTCTCCGTGCCATCGGCACCGTCGCCGCGGTCGGCGCTCTCATCGCCGGTGTCGCGTTCCCCGCTTACGCGGCCATCAAGTCGGACGGCACCGCCGTCACGATGCACGATGTCGCCGCCGGTGAGGCGCAGTCGCTCGTCGTCGCCTCCGAGGTCGAGTCGCCCGTGGTGACCGGCTCCAGCTATGCCGCGACGACCCCCGAGGAGCTCGAGAAGGCGGCGGCCGAGAAGGCCGCCGCGGAGCGCGCCAAGCAGCAGGCCGCGGCGGCCGCCGCAGCCGCAGCGTCGGCTCCCGCCGTCGCCTCGGCGCCCGCGACCAGCTACGCCGCGCCGGCCGCGGTCAGTGGCGGCTTCGGCTCGCCGCTCCCCGGCGGCTCGTACTACATCAGCCGCAGCGTGGGCAGCGGCCACCAGGGCACCGACATGGTCTGCGCCGCCGGCACGCCCATCTACGCCGTCACCTCCGGCACGGTCGTGACGGCCGGCTGGTCGGGCGCGTACGGCAACCTCGTGACGTTCACGGGCAACGTGAACGGCTCGGGCGTCGAGGTGCGCAACGCGCACATGAGCTCGATCGCCGTCTCGCCGGGCCAGACGGTGCAGGCCGGTCAGGTCATCGGCTACGTGGGCAGCACCGGACGCTCGACCGCCAACCACCTCCACATCGAGGTGCGCATCAACGGCGGTCTGGTCGATCCGATGGGCGTGCTCCCGATCTGATCTCCGTACGACGAAGACCCCGCCCATCGGCGGGGTCTTCGTCGTACAGGGGGACGCGGCCCGGACACGCGCGGGAATTCATCCGTCGTTTCCGCATCGCCGCGCCGTGCGTGGGCTAGCCTGATCCCGTCGCCGAGAGGAGAAGGGAGAGGCCGATGGAGCGAATTCCTCGCATCCGAACCATGGATGCGCTCGGGCGTTACGTCCTTCGACACGACTCTCTCTTTCATCCTGTGCATGCGAGCCGCGGTGCGACCGTGGCCCCGAAGGCGCTGTCTGTCTGACAGCGCCTTTTCTCGTCTCTGCACAGGTCTCGTCCTCGACGTGACGGCAGTTCGACAGCCCGGAAGCCGTCCGGGACCGATCGAGAGGACGCAGATGCGCACGCTGGTGTTGAACGCGGGATACGAGCCGCTTGCCGTGGTCTCGTTCAAGAGAGCCCTGGTGCTCGTGATGAACGAGAAGGCGACGGTCATCGAGCACGACGAGAACGAACCGATCTGGGGCACGACCGCCTCGTACGACCGCCCGGCGGTGATCGTGCTGACCCGCTATGTGCGGGTGCCGTCAGCCCGCCGCATCCCCGTCACTCGCCGAGGCGTGCTGCGGCGCGACGCGTACCGCTGCGCGTACTGCGGCAAGGCGGCCTCGACGATCGACCACATCCTGCCCCGCTCCCGCGGCGGCGGGTCGTCGTGGGAGAACCTTGCCGCGTGCTGCCTGCGCTGCAACAACATCAAGGGCGATCGCACGCCCCAGGAGATGGGCTGGGAGCTGCGGATGGCGCCGCGGCCCCCGCACGGCACGGCGTGGACGGTGCGCGGCGCCGAGCGCACCGATCCGCGGTGGGAGCCCTACCTGGCGCTGGCGGCCTGAGCGGCGAGTTCTCCTGCCGTTCGCCTGCGACCGGTAAGGTCTTCGCCACGCGCGCGTGCCGCGCGCTCTCCGAGCGGCAACAGGGAGGCTGGATCGTGGCGAAGAAGACCAAGGCCGAGCGGGCGGCGGAGGCGGCCATCGAGGCCGCCGCCGACGCGGCGAAGGACGCCAGGAAGCTCAGCAGGACGCTTCCGAAGAAGCATGCCAAGAAGCTGCGCGCGCTCGCCGAGGAGGCGTCGGACGCCGCCGATGTCTCGCAGAAGCGGCTGGCTCGCAAGCCGCGGAAGGTCGAGAAGAACGCGACGGCCGCGGTCGCCGCCATCGCGAAGGCCACGGAGAAGATCGAGGCGAAGCGCTCCGAGCGCGCTGCGGAGAAGAAGGCTGCGGACAAGCTCGTCAGGAAGGCCCGCGAGCGCGCGGCCGAGCACGAGCGGCCCGGGTCGATCGAGGCGCCGTCGGCGGTCGAGGCCGCTGACCCTGTCGAGGCACCCGACGCGGGGGAGAGACCGGATGCGGCGGAGTCGGTCGTCCCGCCCCGTGCGGCGCCCGCGGACGTCGAGCCTGCGGACGTCGATCGCGGCGAGATCGAGCAGCCGGCCCCCGCCGTCGCCCAGGAGCGCGCGCCGGAGCGCCGGGAGCCCGAGGCAGCAGTGGCGCCGTTCGATGCCTCCGCGCTGTCGTCGATGACGGTCGCGCAGCTGCGCGCCCGGGCGCGCGCCGAGCAGCGCACGGGCTACTCGCGCCTGACCAAGGCGCAGTTGCTCGCCCTGCTCTCCTGACGCGCGGGGGTGCTGCGCGCGGCTGAGGCCGCCGCGCGCGGCCATAGGCTGAACGCCATGAAGACCTTCGTCCTGCCGGGCACCGACATCGTGGTCCCGAACGTCGTGCTCGGGCTCATGCGCATCCAGGACAAGAGCGACGAAGAGGTGCGCACGCTGGTGCGCACGGCCCGGGACGCCGGCATCGCATTCCTCGATCACGCCGACATCTACGGATCGAGCGTGCATGGCTGCGAGCGCCGCTTCGGGGAGGCCATGAAGCTGACCTCGTCAGAGCGCGAGGAGTACGTCATCCAGTCCAAGACGGGCATCGTCAAGGACGGCCCTTACTTCGACTTCTCGTACGCCCACATCGTCGAGTCGGTGAACGGCTCGCTCGCGGCGCTCGGCACCGACTACCTCGACATCCTTCTGCTGCACCGTCCGGATGCCCTCGTGGAGCCGGATGAGGTGGCTCGCGCGTTCGACGACCTCGCGGCGGCCGGCAAGGTGCGCGCGTTCGGCGTCTCGAACCACACGCCCAGGCAGATCGACCTGCTGCGGAAGTCCGTGACCCAGCCGATCGTGGCCAACCAGCTGCAGCTGTCGATCACCCACGCGCCGATGATCGCGCAGGGCATCGCGGCCAACATGCAGGGACTGGAACAGTCGCTGGTGCGCGACGACGGCATCGTCGACTACTGCCGGCTGCACGACATCACGATCCAGGCGTGGTCGCCCTTCCAGGCGGGCTTCTTCGACGGGCCGTTCCTCGGCTCCGACCGCTATCCCGAGCTCAACGCGGTGATCGACCGCCTGTCGGCCTCGTACCGCGTGCCGCCCGAGGCGATCGCGGTCGCGTGGATCACGCGTCACCCCGCGCGGATGCAGGTGGTGCTGGGCACCACCACGCCCGAGCGCGTCGCCGCCGCGGCGCAGGGGTCGGAGGTGCCTCTCACCCGCGCCGAGTGGTACGAGCTCTTCCGAGCGGCCGGCTACGTGGTGCCGTGAGCGGCACGTGACGTGCCCCTGGAGGGACTCGAACACGACTGAGCATATTGCTTAATCGGGCACCAACCGGCAAGGACCGCGGAATTACGCGGAATTTGAGGAGCTTGGACGACATCGCGCAACTCTACGAAACGTGCTCCGGCAAACGGTTTGCGGGTAAATCGTGGGCAGAATCGCTGAAAAATCAGCGTTCTGGAGCATCGGAGACGCAGGCTGTCCAGCGCCCACGATTCGCTCTTGCGGCAACGAGAAGCAAATGAGCACATTGATAAGCTGGGGGCAACGTCCGGGGCTTTCGCCGTGCAATGTGCTCAAGTAACCCATCGCTGGCCTCGCCCCGGAATGGACCCCCGACGGCTCGCGTCCTCCCCGGGCGGCCCTGCGGTTGAGCTGCTGGTCGGTCCCCGGGAAAAGGTGTGCTTGTCGAGCCACAGTTCGACGTCCTGCGGTGGTGGCGATCTATGGCACCGACGGCGCTACTTGAGCGCGAGGCGCGCGATCAGGCGAACGGCGTCCGTGGGTGGGACGTCTCGCCGACGGCGGCCCGAGCGCCAGAGACCGACCACCTCGAGTACGTCGAGTACCGGCTCGGTCAGCGCGGAGAACCAGCGATGGTCGAGTTCTCGACCCTGTGCGTCGACATATCCGAGTTCATTGAGGAGTTCGATTTCCTGGCCTTCCGCATCACGTCGTGTCGTGATGCTCTCGTCGGCGAGACCGATGACGAATGCCGTGCTGGCAACGCGCTGACCTTCCGTCATCCGCTGACGCAGGAGCATGCGCGCGATCTGTCCGGCCAGCGTCGCAGGCCGCCCGATCGTCGGGCGCGCCCGACCCACCAATTCGAGACGACCTTTGAGCTTGCGGACCAGACGCAGTCGTTCGGCCGAAGCGCGCAGATCGCGCATGGGGCAGGTGAGGTCTTCGCGGTTCGCTTCGCGGATCCAATCGTCGCGCCAGCCGAGCGTCGTCATCCCTTCCAGCACGACGGCGGGCGGCATCCACCCTGCCTTGGTCAACGTCAGCCCGTCGACGCCGATGCGCTCGATCAGCCCGGCGTACGGCTTTACCGCCTCGGCGAAATCCTCGTCGCGCAGCGGATCGGGGGTAAGCGCTCCTCCCCGCCGAAGGTGCCGGCGCAGGTTCGACCGGAGCGGCACGGACAGACCCGACGCGAATTGCGCGATAGGCGAGTCGTGCGTCACACCGGTGGCGGCATCCACCAGTCCTGAGAGGTCGGATGCCGCCGGCCTGAAGAGTGCGGCAGGCTCACCGCGCGCGCCATCCAAATCGGCATCCTCGAGGTCACCTGTGGTCCACGTCCGACTGCCGTGGCGACCCATGCCTTCGTCGATCCATACTCGGGATGCGAATCGTCGGCGAGGATTGCGGCAATCTCCTCGTAGCCGGTTCGGCCGCCGGAATCCTCGAACGGCGCGCGCCGTTCCCCCGAGATCAGTTGCGGCAAGCAACTCGTCAGGTCTCGCGACATCGATCCATCAGATCGATGCGGTGCAACCAGTTGTCGCCTTGGTCGTAGATGTACCACAGCGGCCCGTCGTGCTGCATTGCCTCACCGATGGTCGTTTCGGCCTCATCCTCTTCGCCCTGGAGTTCGACCTCTGTCAGCGACCAGGCATCAACCCACGCCCGAGGCTGCCGCCCGATGCGCGGGATCCCGTTGGTCCGGACCCACGGATCGTCCTCGGAGAAGCGGTGCAGGTGCGAGTCGAACCAGTTGAACGCCACCTGCAGCACCATGTGTAGCTGGGCGAGCGACAAGCCGTCATCAACGTCGATCGTGCGCCAGATCTCCGGTTCCAAGCCCACGATCGAGACGCGTAGGCGAAGAATGCGGCGGGTGGGGCGGGTGGACACCCAACAACGCTATTGGGCACGCCGCTTTGGAGTCATCGCCCGATCGAAGGCCCTCCGATGCTCCGGCGGATGCTCCACCCGGACACGTTGACAACTCCAGGAACTAGGGGGAGAAGTCAAACCTGAAATATCGGCTTTCCGCTGAGCTCGTTGATGGCTGCATGCACGTTGTCGTCCATTGTCTTCGCAGCCGAGCTGAAAAGGTCGAGCCCGGCCTCTGCGATCTGAAGAGTTGCGGCCATGTCGGGCGCAATATTCGTGGGTCCAATACCAATTTCCATGGAGTGGCCGCTGCCTGACACAGTCACAGAGGACGCCTTCGGAGTGCCGCCGTCGACGCTTTGCGGACGCCACCGATGGAAACCGACGTTTCGGAGCTCGAGAAACTTCGCCCACCGATTGTCGCCGAAGAGATCGGAAAGTGTCTTGGCGACCGTGATTGTCGCAGGCGACTGGGACGCTGTCGCTGCCTGGCGTGTTGCCTTCATGACACTCGGTTCGAAGGAGACCCATGCCGAGGGATTTTCGCTGAACGGTGGAAATCCTCCAGCCTTCGGGAAGGAGGCGTCGATGCTCGTCCGGGCGGCATCGTTCAACCGGAGTAGCCGTACAAGCGCGTTGGCCAACCCGTGTGCGGCGCTGAGAGTCCACATGGCTGTCATCTCGGCTTGCGCGCGCACCCCCATCGTCGCGTGCTGCGGATCCAAGGTAGCCGCATCCGCGACGGTCCAACGCCGGGCGTCTCTGTTCGTCGCAAGCGCAAGAGCGAGTTGCTCGCCGGCCGAACCGATACGACCCAGAATTTCCGCAATCTGATCCACCCACTCTGGCCCGAGGTGGATGAAGGCACCCATCCCGGCGAGATCGGAATTGCCGGCTGTCTTCTGAAGTTCCCTCGCGACTTCGGAGATCTTCTGCTCCCGCGGAGTGGCGGGGTACGGCGGCACCGGCACCAGTGACGGGAGGACGAGAGCTACCAGGGTAGGAAAGGGCGATGATTGCTCTGCCGTCATGAGTGCGAGAGTACCGCTATGTACTGGCGTGAGAGCGGAAGGCGCGAGCGGGAAGCGCAGTTCCTGCGGCCCTATTTGATCACGCTGCGTTCGTGGCGATCCCTCCGACCACAATCGGTGGCTTATCCGGTGCGCGCCGAGGGACTTGATCGAAACATGCCTCCCTGGATGAGGGTTGCCTCGCACGCAACAGTTGGAGGCGACAGGAAGACCCTGGTCCTCTGGGTGTGTGGGGCACTCCCGCCGCCCGCGAACCGGTCCATGAGCGGTCAACCAGAGCTGCCGCCGAACCAGCTTGCTGCCCGACCTCAAGCGTCGCGAGGCCCGTCGTTGCTGACTCGCTAGGTGGCGAGTCTGCCAATAAGTCAGGAAGCCGGTTCCTCGCAGAGGCGGTCGAAGAGGGACCACCCTTCCTTGAGCAGCTGGTGGATCGCGACGAACGGCTCCGCTATGAATTCAAGACCTCCGCCCGACATGCCTACACCCAGGCCCGTCCGACGGTCGGCTTTCAGCGTCGAGCCCCGCTGGTACATGCCCCACCCGAGGCCGTGCGCGTCGGAGCTCATCTGGCGCCAGAGCAGTCGGCCGGCGCCTCGTCGGCGATTGTCGGGGAACTGGTGATCGAGCGCCCACGCTATGACGTCGGTCTGGATGAACTTCGCCCTCGTGTGTCTCGCCCCGACTACCTGACTGAATCGCAACTTGCACCACGCGAGGTGATCCTGCACTCCGTCTTCTCGCTTGCGCTCAGCGGGAGCTTGAGTTGCTCCTCGTCGTACTTGGCCAGCTGCGTGTACATCTCGCCGATCAGCGTGAGTCCGCGCTCCTGCCGCTCGGCCGCGTCCGCGGCGAGAATCCACACGGCCTGTGATGCGCACACGAGCGCGGTGCGCATCACCGTGAAGTGAGCGCTCGGGTAGACCTGCCCAGCCTCGATAGAGGTCTTCGCCAAACGGAGGTGTTCGCCAGCGGTTAGCAACGACAATCGAGAGGTCTCGCTGATGCGGTGCCAGATGAACACTGTGTCGTCGGCTGCGAGGGCGCTGCCCCGCTCCGGTTCCTCAGGCGGCATCTTCTGACCCCGAGCGTGCCATGCGTCGAGGTCGTCATATGTGGCGCGGATCGTGTCGAGAGAGTCCTGAGGAGTCACCCGCCAATAATCTCGGTATCTCGGCGTCCCGTGCGCCTTTCGGGCAGGAGAATCCCTTGCCGACCTTCGGTCGGGGGATGGACATGGGCAAGCTGATGCGGGTTGCGCCGAGTCCAGTAGTGTTCCGACGTGACTGCTTCCGAGAACGATGTTCGAGATCAGCTTGCGACTCGGCTCTCGCTGATTGAGCCTGGTCTGCAGCACGTGGCGAATAACTATCACGTTCGGAACGCCCACGGCGCCGACGGATTCGTGGACATTCTGGCCCGCGACTCGACGGGTTCCTTTGTCGTCATCGAGCTTAAGAAGGCGATCTCGACATCTCGGCAGGCAATGCATGAGGTTGGAAAGTACGTCGACCTGCTTGGTCGCGACAAGGGACTCCCGCCGGAGATGATCAGGGCGATCGTCGTATCGACCGACTGGCACGAGCTCCTGGTTCCGTTCAGCTACTACGTCCACCACAGCGACTTCGACCTCAGGGGATTTCAGCTCGACCTGGAGGCCGACGGCTTGACGCCGAAGGCAGCACAAAGAGTGACAGCACTTGCCGCTTCCACGCCGCGGAGCCTCACCGCGGCGCAGCGACGGATCGACGGGGATCTTGTCGATGACCTCTCTGCTTCTTGGGACGCAGTGAAGGATCGGCTGCGTGAACTGCAGATCGATGACTTCGTCGCACTGCATCTTTCTCTGGACGGAGCGCACATCGTCGTGCTGGCACTCGGCACGGTCCTCTCGGACGATCCGCGCGATCCGATGAGTGACGTGCTACGCAAGGAACTGGACTTCGACGACGAAGACCTCGATGAGATGACAACGGAAGAGCTCGTGCTGCTCGGGATGGAATGCGAGGGCCATCCGCTCAACGTCTGTTACCCGGAGAAGGTGGGTTCGCTCGTCCACAGCCATGGCTGGCAGGTCGACCTGGTCGAGCGCTCTGGCGTCTTTGAAGACGCTGATCTCTTCCCAGAAGCGGATCTGCTGCAGGCATGCGAAGGCTGGACAGGCGGTCTCTCGGCTCACCATTTCAACGGGAGAGCGCGAACATCCAACGCTACGCAGTGGGCCGGATTCCGCGGGTCCATCTCCAAGGTGATCGCCGATTCACCGGGCTGGGTCGCCCCTGCCAGGCTCTGGCTCGACCAGCTCGAGGTGACCGCGCCACAGTGGGACATCAGCGCCAATGTGTACGACAACCACGACTTCCTTCAGGCTCTTCTTCACGGGTATCGGGATGATAAGTGGATAGAACTTGTGCCGCACTTCTCCCTGGCGGTGGAAGCCCTCGATGGCGACTCATATGGCCTATGGGGCTACCTGCGCTGGGACGGCACCGTCGTCCGGCTTGTTGACGGGCTTCGCGCGGCCTACGAGAACATCGGCGAGTGGGGTGATCTCCGCGCCTTTGACGATCAACACGAAGCCAACATCAGGTTGCTCGAAGCGTGGCATCTATCTCACGAGCTCACCGAAAAGCGTGCGCGACGACCACTGCCCGAGATCCTCCTCGAACGCCACGGCGCACTCGTCAAGCAGGCTGTTGATAAGGATGACAATCGAAGCGACATGATGCTGTCATGGGCGATCGTCGACTTCTTGGAAGCGCATGCTGATCAGCTCGACGAGCTCGTTGCGTACCTGAAGAACCACGTGACGATAGACCCCGCGACGGCGACTCAGATGCACTTCTTCGACGGCAGCGTCGACTCGGATTGGTACTGACGCGCCATTGCCCGGACGGCACGAAGCCCCGTCACCGAGTGGCGATCGGGGCTCTCTATGTGGATCTGAAACTAACGCTGCGACGTCGAATGCTCCACCACCTCATCGCGCAGGATGCCGACCGTGGACGTGAACAGCGGTCGCGCGACGAACAATGCTCGAGACGTGTTGCGGCGGTAGCCGTCATTCATCCGGACCAGGCGACCCTCGCTATCGATGACGCCGGTACCGCTGTAGCCCCGTCAGCGCGTCGCGGTGAGCTCGGCGACACCGGCGACACCTCGGACTTGCCCGTTCCGGTGGTCGAGCGGACTCGATGCTGCCGTCTCGCGGAGCGGCCAACGTGGGAACCTCAAACGGGATCGCTAGCGGGAAGGGATGTCGGAGGGTGCGCCTATTCTGAGTGTCCGTACGACGGAGGGCAAGTTCAGATGGCCAGACTGAGTAGATCGCAGATTGAGGCGAAGATTCGTGCTGCCCAGCGCGAGGCGGAGCGAAAGATCAAAGCCGAACTCGACCGAGTCAATCGCGAGAACAAGCGACGCGTGGACGATTACAACCGTAAGGTCGACCAGCACAACCGCCAAGTCCTTCAAGCTCAGCAGCGCCGAGTCGATGCATACAACGCCGAAGTCGCGCGCGTGAATGCCCACAACCAGCGCGTGAACACCCACAACGAACAGACGAACGCGCGCAATCGGACCACGATCTCCGAACTGAACCGCCAGCTGCGGTCTGCGGCTTCCGGACCGCGATACACCCCCGCCGAGCAAGATCTAGCCGACCGCGTGCAGCAGCGGGCAGCGCAACACCCCGAACGCGATCACGATGCGTTCCTGAGCTATGCGCGAATCGACGGCAGCGAGGTCGGGGTCACGCTTCGCGCTGAGCTGGAACTCCTTGGTGCTTCCGTGTGGTTCGACGAGGTGGCGATTATGCCGGCAAAAGTCAGGCCCTCCAGATGGACAAGGGACTGCGGTCGGCCCGATGCAGGATCGCTTTGCTCACGCCGGCATACCTGACAGGTCGTTTCTGGACCGAGCGCGAGCTCGGAGCCCTCCTGCACAGGAGACCCTGATCCCCGTACTACACAACGTCACCTTCGAGCAGGTCGCCGAGTACAGCGGCATCCTCCCGGATCTCGCCGGCTTCGAGACTGCCCGCGATAGTGTGCAGGACATCGCCGCCAAGATCGCAGCAGCAATTCTCCCGACAACCACCTGATCAAGCGAAGGTCGTCGGCGACCGCAAGCGGGTCGTTCGCGGAACGCGCGAGGAGATTCTGTGGGCGAGGTCGAAACCCGCGCCCATCGCGCCCGAAAAGCCCGTGCGAGCCTCTCGTCGATGAGCGCCCGACCACAGAGCGCCTACATCCCGATCCCGCGCCCAGCATTCGGCGCCCCGGCAACCGGCCCCGTTGCCATCGCCGCCCCGCGGCTTCTTGTCGCGCGCCGCACCTCAGCCTCGGCCGCGCGCAAAGCATCCTGCATCGTCAGCTCCGGAGTGCCGCGCTGCATCGACTTGGCGAGGCACTCGCGGGCCGCAGCGTCCGTCCGCGCGACGACGATCGCGACGTTGTGCAGCCGCCCGCGCGTGAGGCCGACGTAGAGCCCTGCGGCATCGACATCCGGCTCGACCACTGACGCATCGGCGGTGTCGCCCTGCACGCCGTGCACGGTGGACGCGTAGGCGAGCTGCAGGTGCTCGCGCGCGTACTCGGTGGACACCCGCGCCACCTCGCCGCTGTCGTTCACGGAGACAGAGACAGGTACTCATCGCGGATGTCGCGCACAATCCACTGCGCGCGATTCTCGACTCCCGTGAGGCGGTCGTTGCGACGGGTCTGGACGGTGTCGCCGACGAGGATGCGCTGCTGCCCGATTCCCCACGCGGCGACGTGGACGTCAAGCTCGCCCCGATCGACTCGCCGCTGCTGGATGGCGTCGTTGAAGGCATCCGCCTCAGCATTCGTGCCAGACACCAGCGTCACCCGCTTGCCGCGCGCGTGCCGCTCGAAGTACGCGTCGGTCATCCACTCACGAGCCGCGTCGTGATGATCGACCCGAGCGGCGTGACCGTGTTCGGCAAGCTCGCCCGCCACCACCAGCGCACGCTCGCGATCACCCGCATCCCGGAGCCGAAGTGTGAGCGCCGCGTAACCGGGATCGCGGAACCGGTGCACCGTGTCGAGCTCGACCGCAGCGTTCGCGTGCCGGATCGCAGTGCCCATCGCGCCCGCGTGTCCGACCGGCAAGGCCTGATGCGTGTCACCCACGAACGCCAGCCCGACACTCTGCTCGATCGCGAGCTCGACGAGCACGTTCGCCGTCAGCAGGTCGACCATGCCGGCTTCGTCGACGACGATCCGATCGCGAGAACGCAACACAGACTTGGTTGGTCCGCTGTATACGACGCCAGTGCTGGGATCGATCTCTCCCATTCGAAGCCTCGTCCACACCTTCGCTCCGGCCTCGTCGGTGCCCCATCGGTAGCCGTGACCCGAAAGCAGGGCATGAATGCTGGATGCCGCGGCCGCGACCTCGCGAGACGCCATCGATGCCGCTTTTCGCGCAGGAGCAACAACGAACATCCGTCGCTGTTGCGACACGAGCGCCACGGACGCAGCGCGCAACATCGTCGTCTTGACCGTGCCGGCGGGACCGGTCACCGTCACGATCCCGTCCGTGCCGGCTATGGCGCACGCAGCAACGCTTTGCGACGCATCCAGTGCCGACAGATCCTCGTTCGTTCCGAGCCGGCGCAACCCGCCCGGGAGCAGGGAGCGGCCCGGCCGGGCGAGCACATCCAAGCGGCCGGCTAGACGCACCTTGGCGCGTAGGGTCTCGGTTGCCATGAACGCCTTGACGTGCGCCGGCGGATCCTCCGTAATAAGCCGATAGACGGAACGCGTGGCACGCTCCGGGATCTCGGCAATCATGTCATCGAGCCGGTCGCGCTCCGCAACGATGCCCGTGCGCGATAGCGCGCGTATTGCGCCTGCGCGTATGTCGAACATGCTGAACCTCCCGCCGGACGACGTGGACCGTTCGTCCGCGTCGACGATCGCCTGTGCAGCGAGCAGATCGAGGTCGACCGCATGCAGGCTCGTTGCGGCCATGGGGATGGGTGCGCGCGGGCTGATCATGCTCGGATCGATCGCTGCGACGTCGTCGCGCACACGCGCCGCCCACGACGCCTCGTTGAGATCGGCCGGCTTGTTCGGACGCGCCACTGCCCACGCGCGCCGATCGATCTGGTGCAGCACCTCCACGCTCGGCGCAGATCGGCCGTGGATCGAGGACCACTCCTCGATCAGGCGCGCGCGGTTGCCTTCGATTTGCGCTGACCGACGCGAGACAGGCCGGACGGCGTGGGCGAGTTCGGCGATCTCACCTGTGTCGCCGAGCGTGTATCCGCGCCGGGCGAGCGCGGCGAGCCAGGCCGGATCGGTGCGGGCGGCGAGCTCGCCCTCGGCGTTGACGACGGTGTGCAGTTTCATCGCGACCCCGCGAGTCGAGGTTCGACCACTTGCCGTCCGCGCCGAGCATTTTGATGTTCAGCCAGAGGTGACGGTAGATGTGCGGGTCGAGTGCGCGCGAGCGTCGATGCCATATCTCGACGATCTCGATGCGGGCGATCTCCTCGCGGACGTGGCCGCCGTGCTCGCGGCGCCGCCGCCCTGGGCACCCGCATGATCAAGACCACCATCCGGACGCTCGACGACCGGCTGACGGGCGGAGTCAGCTGTTCTCGTAGCTGGCCTGCAGGAGGCTCTGCGCTCGATCCAACTGGCGCTGATTCGAGATCCGCAGCTCAAGCTCGCCGGTACCGAAGTGCCCGATGTTCCTGACGTCGCGCGAGAAGCCTTCTTCGAGTTCGACATCGTCGGGGTCGACCTTCAGATACACCAGAAGGTTGCGCGACTGCGGATGCACTTCGACGCAGGCGAAGTTCTTGAGCCTGCGGTAGGCGAAGTACTGCTTGGTTGCCTTCTTCGACACATCGTCGCCGAGAGCGACGAGGTAGGCGTCGAGCTGTTCGTAGAGCGCGGTGAGTTCCGGGGACGCCTGGGCGAGGAGTTCGCTCACCGTCTTCCCCTGGCTGCCGCGTGCGACGCCCGGAGCATCGGACGCTGACTGCGGCTCGACCCGCGATGTGTGGACGAGTTCAAGGGCGAACAGCTCGCCGCCGAAGTCGCGATACGTGACGAGGTCGATCGAGCGGTTGATCTGCTCGACGGCATGCTCGTCGTACCGCGTATAGCCGCTGGCAACACAGACAAGCCGCGGTGCACGCCAGTCGATCGCCTGCGCGGCCTCCGGGCCAAGCTTCTCCATCACGAGGAGCGTGAACTCGGCTTTGTGATCGAGGAGCCAGTTCAGATAGAAGAGGCCCTGGTTGATGACGTTCTCGTTTGTCGCGCGCTTGTATTCGAAGATGACCGGGGAGTTGTTCTCATCAATGCCGAGCGAGTCGATCCGACCGCCGTGCCGGCTGCCCGTGGAGAACTCGCTCGCGAGGAATCGAGTGGCGAACATCTCCTCCATATTCCGCTCGATTAGCTGCTGCAGCGACCGCTCAAATGCCACTGCAGTGCTCTGAAGCTCTGTCGCCACACCGGCCATGACCCGGAACAGTTTGAGGTCAGCCAAGCCGCGCCCCCTTAATCTTCAGGTAGTCGTACAGCATCGCAGGCAGAGCCTTGCCCAATTCCGCGAAGAGACCGCTATCGCCGAGCAAGTCATCGATGAACGCGGGCGTGTCTTCCCGAACCTCCACGACGGCCTTCTGGAACGCCTTCGGCAGGGCCGGCGACTCAGCGAATTGCTGCGGGGTGTTGACCTCGGCCTGCCGCGCGAGATCGACATCCAGCGCCAGCTTCCCCACGATGTGGTTCATCGTGATGTCGATGACACCGACACCGTACTTGTCGCCGAGTCGCTCGTTGAGCCTCTGGATGATCTCTTCCAGCGCGCTGCGGTGCTTCTCGTGGATCGCCCCCGAACCGATCGCGGTGATCGGGTCGAGACCCGGCCCCTGCTCCAGGTTCAGCTTGACCGATTCGCCGGCCTTGATGTTGAAGCCGGTGAGATGCACCTGCGAGACGTCCACCGGCTCCGCCAGGGTCGCCGTGGACAGTTGCGGGAGGATGCGGCGGAAGAAGTAGTGCCGGCGGGGCAGGTCGGTGTCTTCGAGGTTGCGGGCCTGCGAGATGAAGTCGTAGAACTTCACGAACTGGGCCATGTCGCTCTTGACCAGGCGCAGTTCGTCCTGCTCTGCCTCGTCCTCTTCGAGGATCGCGTTCACCCACCGGGTGCGGAACCGGTCCACCGCCGGCGCGGTCGCCGCCGACACTTTGGAGTTCGCGTTCGTCCCGCCAGCAAGGGCGGCGTCGAACGCCTGCTCGACCTCGGCCATCGCGTAGATGCCGGCCGAGTCGAGCTTGGCCACGAGGTCGTAGATGAGGTTGGGGTCGGTTGTCGCGGTGAGCGTCGCCTTCCGGTAGTACGGCAGGAACGCATCCAGCACGTCCTGCGGTTCATTGGCGAAGTCGAGCACGAACGTCTTGTCCTTGCCCGGGTAGGTGCGGTTCAGCCGCGACAGGGTCTGCACGGCCTGAACGCCGCCGAGCTTCTTGTCGACGTACATCGCGACGAGGCGCGGCTGGTCGAACCCGGTCTGGAACTTCTCTGCCACGATCATCACGTTGAACGTTGCAGGCTTGAACGCCTCGGCGAGATCCGACTGCACTCCCGGGTTCTGGGTCCGCTCCGTCAGCCCCTCGCCGACGTCCTCCGGGTCATCGACTGTTCCCGAGAACGCGACCAGCGAGCGCACGCCCTGCACCCCGGCATCCTGAATGTAGGCGTCGAGGTATTTCTTCCATCGCACCGCTTCCTTGCGCGACCCGGTGACGACCATCGCCTTCGCCTTGCCGTCCAGAAGCGGCTGCGCGAACGTGCGGAAGTGGTCGACGACTATCTTCGCCTTTTGGCTGATGTTCGTCGGATGCAGTCGCACGTACTGCACCAGCGCCTTTACCGCGGTCGACTCGTCGACCTCGCCGGCACCGTCGTATTCGGAATCCGGATGCTGCAGCTTCCACGCCACCTTGTAGGGCGTGTAGTTCTGGAGCACGTCGAGGATGAACCCCTCTTCGATCGCCTGCTGCATCGCGTACAGGTCGAACGGCTCGGGCAGGTCGCCACCCTCGGGTACTCGACCGAACAGCTCCAGCGTCTTCGCCTTCGGGGTCGCCGTGAACGCGAAGTACGAGATGTTCGGGGCGGAGGCGGTGACCTCCATCGCCCACTGCAGGTACGCATCCGAGTCGATCGGAGCGCCTTCGGCGATCGCGGCCTGCTCCGCCGGCGACAGCACCTTCGTCAGCGCACCCGCCGTCGACCCGGTCTGCGACGAGTGGGCCTCGTCGGCGATCACCGCGAACCGGCGACCCTGCAACTCCGGCAGGGTCTGCACCGCCTTGATCAGCGCCTCGAACGACTGGATCGTGACGATGACGATGTTCTTGCCGCCCACCAGGGCTGCCTCGAGCTCCTTCGACTTCGACTCGCCCGACTCCCGCGTGATCGACTGCACCACCCCGGCCTGCTTCTCGAACTGGGCGATCGCATCTTGTAGCTGCTTGTCCAGAACGGTGCGATCGGTGACGACGACGACGGTGTCGAACACCCGCTCGTTGTGGTCATCGTGCAGCTGCGACAGGCGGTGCGCGAGCCACGAGATCGAGTTCGTCTTTCCCGACCCCGCGGAGTGCTGCACCAGGTACCGGTTGCCCGGCCCCTCTGCCCGCGCCGCCTCGACCAGCCGCGTGACGGCCCGCCACTGGTGGTACCGCGGAAACAGCACCTTCTCTGACCGCGTCTTCTTGCCCGTGTCCGGGTCGACGTCGGTCTCGACCTGCAGGTGCACGAATGACCCCAGCAGCGTCAGCCACGTGTCGCGCTGAAGGATCTCCTCCCAGAAGTAGGAGGATGCCGAGCCGTTCGAGTTCGGCGGGTTGCCCGCGCCCTCATCCGCGCCCTTGTTGAAGGGCAGGAAGCGGGTGGCGGCGCCGGCGAGGCGCGTGGACATCCGCACCTCGGAGTTGGAGACCACGAAATGCACCAGCGACCGCTTCGCGAACGCGAACAGCGGCTCACCCGCCGGGCTCCGGTCGAACTGGTACTGGGCGACTGCGTTGCCGATCGCCTGGGTGAAGTCGGTCTTCAGCTCGATCGTCGCCACCGGGATGCCGTTGACGAACAGGACGAGATCCAGCGCCTTGTGCGGGTGCTTTGCTGAGTAGTGCACCTGCCGCATCACCCGCACCCGCATCTTCGCGTACGCCTCGAGCGTGTCGGGGTTGTTCGTCGTCGCCGGCCGGAACTGCGCCAAGCGGAACCTCACCGCACCTCCGTGCAGCGGCACCATCGAGAAGCCGTCGTGCAGCATCCGGATCGTGCCGCCGTTCTTCAGCGGATCAAGATCGAGAGACTTGGCGAGACGGTTCAGGATGCTGCGCCGCGCCGCGTCCCGCTGGACGTCGCTGTCAGCGGGGCGGACGACCTTTGCGAACTCGGTCGGCTGCGAATCCTCAAGCCACCCGAGCACGTCCTCGGGGAACAGCGCGAGGTCTCGGTCGTAGCCCTCGTCGGTCGGCGAATACATCCACCCGTTCGCGGCGAGATGCTCGGCGATCTCCGCCTCCAGCACCGACTCCAGATGTGCCCCAGCAACACCACTCATCCGGCCACCCCCACGTCGATCTTCCCCGTCACCGCGGCCGAGATCAGCGCGGCACGGCGCTCACGCGCGAGTCTGACAGATTGTTCGGCAACGCGAACGGCCGCGTCGAGCCTTTCGAGGCGCAGATCGAGTGCTCCCACCAGCTCGAGCTGCGCCGCGACAGAGCAGAAGGGCACGGGCAGGTTCCCGACGAGTGTCTTGTTCGTCGAGGCGAGATTCGTTGTTTGCACGGCGGTGGTTTCGAAATAGCGGCGCGACGGGCTCGCATCCAGCCATCGCATCAAGAATCGACCGTCAAGGTTCGACCGTAGCTTGACGGCGAACACGTGGTTTTGGTGAAGCATGGGCTTGATCTCGCCCGACCACAGCGCGCCACGGCCGAGCTTGTCGCGGTCGCCACCCTCCGTCATCAAGACATCACCTTCGCTCAGCATTGACTGACGCGCTCTGGCTTCCGACACTCGGATTGTCTTGATCTCGTCCAGGTCGACTCGACCGACTTGAACGTTTGCCACGCGCAGGTATGGCCACTCAGGATCCGCGGGGTCTCCGTCGCCACTGAGCGTCACTCCGGTCTGAATCGAAGCGCAGTACTTGAGCCGCGTCGGCCCTGCGCCCAGCCGCTCGAAAGCGTGGTCAATGAACGCGGCGCGGCGTTCGGCGAGGAGGGTGATGAGCTCCTCGTTCTTCGCGATGAACGCGTCGATCTGCGCCGTCTCCCGATCCAGATAGTCCGCAATCGCCCGCTGGATCTCGACCCTCGGGTGAGAAACGCGGTACTTGGCGGCGTACGACTCTGGAACACGCTTGAGCCCACCCGCCCCGCTCATGTGCGCCTCGCCTGGTGCTCGGAAGTCCTCGGACTGCAGAACCCAGGAGAGGTACCGCGAGTCGAGCTGTCGGGACGGGCGCATCACGGTGATCTCGGTGGTCGCGAATGCGTATCCACCAGGGAGTCCTGCCGCTCGGAGGCCCTTGCCGTTCTCGAAGCATGGCGTGACTTTCGCGTACGCGACATCGCCGTCCGCGACGAACGAGTAGCCCTGCGCGAGCTCGGTCGTGGGGCGCATTCTGGACGAATCGATGGCACCGAACTCTGAGATCGCCTCCATCGGGAGATAGCAAGACTCGTCGCTATTCATCGCCGTTGGGCGAGGGTTGAACCGCACCAAGTAACGCAGCGGGACCTGAGGCGCCTCGAGGAGCTCGGACTGGATCCTCAACCCTCCACCTCGGCGAGCATTGCGCGCAGCTCGTTCATGACACGCTCCAGGTCGCGGTCGATCTCTTCGAGCGGGCGGGGCGGCACGTACCGGTAGAAATGGCGGGTGAAGGGGATCTCCGCGCCTTCCTTGGTCTTGGCGTGATCGACCCACGCATCGGGCGCGTACGGGAGGACTTCGCGGGCGACGTAGGCGTCGACATCCTCGTGCCACGGCACGTTCTCGGTGTCGCGGAGCGAGGCATCCGGTTCGGGGTTGCCCTTTGCGTCGGTGCAGGTGTCGGCGGTGTCGTCCTGCTCGCCGAGTTCGGTGGTCACCGCCTTCAGCAGCGGGGCAGGGAGGGCGAGGTCCTCGGCCTTCGCGGCATCCTTGAGCGCTTTGTGGAAATCGTCACGGTTTTTCCACACCCGCTCGGCGCCGAGCCGGTCGAGGGCGGCGCGCAAGGCTCCGGCATCCGTCTCGCTCAGCTTCTGCACCGCCTTGGCTCGCATGACGGCGTCGATGCGCTCGGGGCTCGCTTGCCAGTTCAATTTGAGCGGGCGCTCGACGGTGATGGTGCGGTACAGAAAGTCCTCGTTGCGGAAGATCTTTGATTGTTCGCCGTCTTCGAACACCGCGTACAGGCTGACGATGGTCTCGATGTTCTCCGGCGACAACTCATTGCGCTTGGAACCGAGACCCTTGCGGAGCTTGCGGAACATCTCGCGGGCATCGATGAGCTGTACCCGGCCCTTGCGCTCGGTGTCCTTGCGGTTGGTGAGCACCCAGATGTACGTGGAGATGCCGGTGTTGTAGAACATGTCCTTCGGTAGCCCGATGATCGCTTCGACGAGGTCGTTGTCGAGCAGCCACTTGCGGATATTCGACTCGCCGCCGGCCGCGCCGCCGGAGAATAGCGGCGATCCGTTGAGCACGATCGCCATGCGGGAGCCGCCGTCTTCGCGCTTGCGCATCTTCGACACCAGGTGCAGCAGGAACAGCATCGCGCCGTCGCTCACCGCGGGGGTGCCGGGGCCGAAGCGACCGTTGAACCCGAGCTTGGTGTGCTCATCATCGACGAAAGGGCGCTGGTCCTTCCAGTCGACACCGAACGGCGGGTTCGATAGGCCGTAGTCGAACCTCTTGTCTTCGAACGCGTCCTCGGTGAGGGTGTCGCCGAGGGCGATGTTGTCGACGTCCTGTCCCTTGATGACCATGTCGGCCTTGCAGATCGCGTACGACTGGTCGTTGTAGTCCTGCCCGTACAAGCTCAGCTGGATGCCCGGGTTCATCTTGCGCAGGTGCTCGTCCGCGACCGATAGCATGCCGCCGGTGCCGGCGGTCGGGTCATAGATAGAGCGGACGGCCCCCGCCTTCGATAGGGCGTCGTCGTCGAGCGCGAACAGTAGCTGCACCATCAGCGAGATGACCTCGCGCGGGGTGTAATGGTCGCCGGCGGTTTCGTTGGAGCGCTCGTTCGCCCACCGGATCAGTTCCTCGAACACCAGCCCCATCTGGATGTTGCTGACCGTCCGGGGATGGAAGTCGGCCTGGGCGAACTTCTCCGTTACCGCGAACAGCTTGTTCTTCTCCGCGAGCTTGTTGAGGGTCTTGTCGAACTCAAACCGCTCGAAGATGTCGCGCACGTTCGGCGAGAACCCCGCCAGATAGGCGGACAGGTTCGCGCGCAAGTCGGCCGGGTCGGCGACGAGCTTGGCGAAGTCGAACGAAGAGGTGTTGTAGAACTGATGACCGGATGCCTCCTGCAGCTTGATCGCCTGCAGCATCCCCGGAAGCGATTCGATCGACTTCGCAACGTCGAGCACACTGGGTTTCGTATCGGCGAGGACGGCGTCGAGGCGGCGAAGTACCGTGAACGGCAGGACGACCGACCCGTACTCCGAGGGCTTGAACGGTCCGCGAAGTGACTCCGCGATGTTCCAGATGAAGGCGACGTGATTCACCACAGGTGGGCACTCCTGCTGTAGAGCAACGAACAAGCGGCTGCGGCGCCGCGAACTCTCCCATCCTGGCCTATCGCGCTCGGGTCTCGAGCAGCGATTCCCTGCCTAACCGCCCGTATCGGACCCGCACGTTTCCGCCTGCCGACGTCTGGCGCCACCGAGAAGGAATCCTGGTCAGAGAGAAAATGAGACGGTGCCCCTGGAGGGACTCGAACCCCCAACCGTTTCCTTAGGACGGAACTGCTCTTCCATTGAGCTACAGAGGCTGGCTCGGCCAGTCTAACCGGCGGCGTCCGCAGACATGACGCGGCGCCGCCCGGAAGGAACCGGGCGGCGCCGCGTGGACGCGTCTGGCGCGTTACTGCTGCAGAGCGAGGGCGAATCGCACGCCCTCCTGGGTGACCTGTGCGTCGAGCACCTTGTCGTCCAGCTCGTCGGCCGCGACCTGCTCGAGGAAGACACGGGCCTCTCCGTTCTCGACCACGGTGTCGCCCTGCTCGGGCGACGGGGCGAGCGTGAGCGCGTAGCCCTCCACCGACGCGCTGGTTCCCTGGATGCGCAGACCCGCGGTCGGGGCATCCGGCGTCTGGGAGACGATCGTGCGGACGGCGTCCGCGGCGTTCTCGGTAAGCGTGAGCATCTGGCTCTCCTTCCCTCGGGACCGGCCACGATTCCGAGAATCCCGAGCGATATCAAGGCCGACGCCCGACCCCCAGGCAATACACACCTGGGGGTCGGGCGTCGTGGAGAGTCGCGTTCGCGATCAGTTGGCGGCTTCGTACGCCTCGATGATGGCGGCCGGAACACGGCCGCGCTCGGAGACCGTGTAGCCGTTCTTCTTCGCCCACTCGCGGATGGGCGCGTAGTCGGTCTGCCCGCCGCGGCGGCGTCCGCGGGAAGCGGACGAGGAGGAAGCGCCCGACGACATGCGCCGGGCGGCCGAGATGTAATCCGCGAAGGCGTCGCGCAGGTTCTGCGCATTCTCCGCGGTCAGGTCGATCTCGTAGCTCTTGCCGTCGAGCGAGAAGAGCACGGTCTCGCCCTCACCGGGTTCGAGGACGGTGCCGTCGATGTCATCGACGAGCTGGTGAACGATCTTTCGGGCCATGGCCGTGATGATAGTCCTTTTGAGTGGGATATTTCAGGGAGACATCTCCCCACTGCCGCATCTGTGGAAAATGCCGGAATTGCCCGGGCGGCGTGCTAAGGCAGAAGTCCCCATTTGCGGGCTCGTGCGACCGCGGCGTGGCGAGTGGACGCGTCGAGTTTCGCCATTGCGGCGCTGAGATACGCCTTGACGGTTCCTTCGCGAAGTCCCAGCAGGGCGCCGATCTGGGCATTGGTCTCGCCGAGTGCCGCGCGGGCGAGCACATCGATCTCGCGCGGAGAAAGGCGCACTTCGGGGGCGGGCTCCGTCTGCGGCGCTTCGGCGAATCCCGAAAGGGCCGCCAGCCGGCGTTCGACGTCGGCGAGCCGGGCGCGGATGGCAGCGTCGTCGATCTCCGCGGCGATCGCGCGCAATTCGGCGTAGCTCTCGCGCAGCTCCTCGCGGTGACTGGGGGAGAGCGGATCGGCCTGCTGGGGCGTCGGGAGGTCGCTCATCCGCCGGCGCACCTCGTCACGCACGGCGAGCTCGCGCGCGAGATCGTCGGCGACGCGCATCGCCGGCGCCGCGGCGACGCCGCCGATGTTCCAACGGCCCCACGCGCCGCCGTAGAGCACGCCACGGGGCCGGCCGGCCACGACGACGGGAGCGGCGATCAGCGTGCCGATGCCCTCGCCGAGGATGTAGCCGTCGTAGTCATGAGTGATCTGCCGAGCGGTGCGGTAATCGCCCGTCATACGGGGCCGCAGCTCGACCATCGCGCGTCCGCCGAGCCCGCGCTCCGGCCGCACCGAGAGGCCGTTGAGCGCGTCGGTGTGGTTGCCGAGGAAGGCCGACATGTGCGCCGTGCCGTCCTCGATGAGGCCTCCGAACGCGATCGGGAATCTCGTGCGTCGAGCCAGCTCGCGCACGGCGTCCGCGACCAGCCTGCGGTCGTCGGCGAGGTGCTCAGGCAGGGGCAACCGGCTACCTACTTTCGGGGGTGACGGCCGCTTCGCCGTCTTTCGTAGCGTCGAACCTACCACCGGCGCTGCGTGTGCGCTGGTGGTGCGCGTGCGGCGCAGTGAAGCGCCGTTGCGGAGGACATGTGGCAAGGAGGCCTCGTGACAGAAACGTCCCCCGGCGCCCCAGCAACGGGACGCATCGACTACATCGCCGAGGAGAACTCTCCCCGGTTCCGGGAGCTGAAGCGGACGCACCGCTCATTCGTCTTCCCGCTCTCGGCGTTCTTCCTGATCTGGTACTTCATCTACGTGCTGCTCGCCGGATGGGCCAAGGACTTCATGGCGCAGCCGGTGATCGGCGACATCAATGTGGGCCTGCTGATCGGACTCGGACAGTTCGTGACGACGCTCATCATCACGCTCTGGTACGTCGCATTCGCCAACAACAAGCTCGACCCTAAGTCGACCGCCATCCGCGAGGATCTCGAGAAGCGGGAGGCGGGCGCATGAACGCGGTCTTCACAACGGCCGAATCGACCGTCCAGAACGATCCCGTCCTCAACATCGCGATCTTCGGCGTGTTCGTCGCGGTGACGATGTTCATCGTGATCCGCGCCGCCCGCAACAACAAGACCGCGGCCGACTTCTACGCCGGCGGACGCTCGTTCTCCGGTCCGCAGAACGGATTCGCGATCGCCGGGGATTACCTCTCGGCGGCGTCATTCCTCGGCATCTGCGGTGCGATCGCCGTCAACGGATATGACGGCTTCCTGTACTCGATCGGATTCCTCGTCGCGTGGCTGGTCGCGCTTCTGCTCGTCGCCGAGCTGATGCGCAACACCGGCAAGTTCACGATGGCCGATGTGCTCTCGTTCCGTCTCAAGCAGCGCCCGGTCCGCATGGCCGCCGCCATCAGCACGCTCGTCGTCTGCTTCTTCTATCTGCTGGCGCAGATGGCGGGTGCCGGCGGCCTGGTCTCACTGCTCCTGGGCGTCAACGACCGCGTCGGCACGGCGGTGGTCGTCGCCGTCGTCGGCGTGCTCATGGTGGGCTACGTGCTGATCGGCGGCATGAAGGGCACGACCTGGGTGCAGATCGTGAAGGCCTTCCTGCTCATCGGCGGCGCGATCATCATGACCGTCTGGGTGCTGGTGCTGCAGGGTGTCGACCTGCTCGGCAATGCGGCGGCGAACTCGCCGCACGGCGAGGCAGTGCTGGCGCCGGGCCTGCAGTACACGAACCCGGTCGACTTCCTGTCGCTCGGCCTGGCGCTCGTGCTGGGCACCGCGGGCCTGCCTCACGTGCTGATGCGCTTCTACACGGTGCCGACCGCGAAGGAGGCGCGTCGCTCGGTGGTGTGGGCGATCATGCTGATCGGCCTCTTCTACCTGCTCACGCTCGTGCTGGGCTACGGCGCGGCCGCGATCGTCGGCCCGGACACCATCGCGGGCGCGCCGGGCGGCGTGAACTCGGCCGCACCGCTGCTCGCGCAGGCGCTCGGCGGTCCGGTCCTCATGGGCATCATCTCGGCGGTGGCATTCGCGACGATCCTGGCCGTCGTCGCCGGCCTCACGATCACGGCGGCGGCGTCGTTCTCGCACGACATCTTCAACGGCGTGATCAAGCGGGGCACGGCCACCGAGCGCGACGAGCGCAAGGTCGCGAACATCACGATCCTCGTGATCGGAGCGCTCGCGATCGTGGGCGGCATCGCGGTGCTGGGACAGAACGTGGCGTTCCTGGTCGCGCTCGCGTTCGCGATCGCCGCGTCGGCCAACCTGCCGACCATCCTGTACTCGCTGTTCTGGCGGGGCTTCACCACGCGCGGCGCCGTGTGGAGCATGTACGGCGGCCTTCTGACCGCGATCGTGCTGATCGTGCTGTCGCCCGTGTTCTTCGGCGGCGAGACCAGCGTGCTGAAGACGGGCGAGGGCACCGCGATCTTCCCGTTGAGCAACCCCGGCATCGTGTCGATCCCCGTCGGCTTCCTGCTCGGCTGGATCGGCTCGCTCACCTCGAAGAAGGGGGCCGAGGACCCCCGCCTCGCGGCCGAGATGGAAGTGCGCTCGCTCACCGGGCACGGCGCGGAGAAGGCGGTGCAGCACTAGGGACCGCGTCGCCGAGAGGCGACATGCCGAGCGCCGGCCGGGGCGGCCTACTCGCCCCGACCGGCGCTCGGTCGTCTTCCGCTCGCGGCGCTCACGCCGTCCACACGCCGCTGGTGCCGCGGCGGTGGCTGGCGAGCAGATGCGTGTCGACGATCCCCACCGCCTCCATGAGCGCGAACATCGTGGTCGGCCCGACGAACCGGAAGCCCCGGCGCTTGAGCTCCTTCGACAGTGCGACCGACTCGGGCGACGATGAAGGGATCTCGGCCAGCGTGCGCGGCGTCGGCGTATGAGCCGGCTGGAAGCGCCACAGCAGCTGGGCCAGGCCGCCGTCCTCCCGCAGGTCGACCGTCGCCCGGGCATTGCCGATGGTGGCGAGGATCTTCGCGCGGTTGCGCACGATGCCGGCGTCGTGCATCAGGCGCTCCACGTCGGTGTCGTCGAACGCCGCGACCGTGTCAGGATCGAAGTCGGCGAAGGCCGCGCGGAACGCCGGCCGCTTGCGCAGGATGGTGGCCCACGACAGCCCCGACTGGAAGCCCTCGAGGCTGAGCCGTTCGAACAGGCCCCGCTCGTCGCGCACGGGCATGCCCCACTCGGTGTCGTAGTACGCCTGGAGGAGCGGATCGCGCGCCGCCCAGAGCGGGCGGGCGAGGCCATCGGGGCCGACCACGAGCTCGGAGGATGGACCCGCGACCCGCTCGGCGTCCGTCGCTTCAGGCGCGGTCATCTTCGGCTCGGTCATGGCGGAATCGATCCTGTCGGAATCGGTCATGTTCGGCGGCTCCGTTCGCGGGCGGGTGAGGACGCGGCGGACCGGGATGAGCGCCGCTCGAGGTCGACCAGGAAGCGTTTGGCCTCCGGTGCGGATCCGTACTCGCCCAGCGAGCCGTCGGAGCGGATCACGCGGTGCACCGGCACGACGAGCGAGAACGGCGTCGCGCGGCACGCGGAGCCCACCGCCCGTGCGGCACCCGGCCGACCGGCCATGGCGGCGACCTCGCCATAGCTGGCGGTCTCGCCGTACGGGATGTCGCACACAGCCCGCAGTGCCTGGGCGGCGAACCCTCTCGTCAGACCCCAGTCGAGCTCGATGTCGAAGGAGCGTCGGGCGCCGCCGAAGTACTCATCGAGCTGGGCGAAGAGGTCGCTGCCCGCCCCAGGCGCGTGGTCGGGAACCACGCCGTGTTCGCGCGCGAGCATCTCGAGAACCCAGCGGTCGTCGTCCGCGGTCACGCGCAGCGCCAGCAGGCCCAGGGGAGAGAGCACGGCGATCGCGGTGCCCACAGGCGTCGGGGCGAGGTCGTAGCGGAGGGTCACGCCTCCATCCTGGGGTGCACCGGCGACATGCGGCGGCGCGGCGGTGCGGCGAGGATGCGCCGAGGGATGCGCGCGTCCTGTGGACGAGGCGTCGCGGCCGTCCGGATGCGGCTCCCGCGCCGCCGGCCCGCCCCGCGGGTGCGGCTCCCGCGCCGCCGGCCCGCCCAGCGGGAGCACGCGCTCGATCCAATCCGGCGAAACTCCGGGGGCGCCGCGCGTCGTCAGCGTGTCGCGCGCCTACCCTGACTCACGTGTGGCGAACAGAAGGCAGCGCCGCGGTCGACCATGTCGCCGCGGACGACACGGGGACCATCGTGACCCCGACCGACCTCGGCATGGCCGAGCCCGGTCTCGTGATCGCGCACGTCGCCGATCCCGAGCGCGAGCGCGTGCGCGCCGTGGCGGGTGATCTCGGCGGCCTCTCGCCCCTGCTGCACTACCCGCTCGGCGCCGACGGCCGCGAGGCCGCCGAGGCGGGCATCGACATCACCAAGGCCCATCCGGGCAGCCTGCCGCAGTTCATCACGGGCAAGTCGACGCTGCTGTCGAACCTGTTCCGCGACGAGGTCGCCCTCCGCACCGCGCGCATCGCGGCCGAGCGCATCACCGCCAAGCACCTCGAGCTGCGCACCGTGCGGGGCATCGAAGCCGTGCGCCTCGCCGTGGGGATGGCCGTATGGCGCGTCGCCGACGAGGAGTTCGCGGCACCCGTCCTGCTGCGACCGCTGGCCATCCGGCGGCACCACAGCGATTTCGAGCTCAAGCTGCACGGGGCCTTCCAGGTGAACCCCGAGCTGGTGCGCGCGGCGCGCGACCACTTCGGCGTCGAGCTCCACGGCGACTCCCTCGCGGCGCTCGCGTATGACGAAGGCGTCTTCAAGCCCCAGCCCGTGATCGACCACCTGCGGGCCGCGCTGGCCCACGTCGACACCTTCACGGTGCGCCCGCGGCTCATCGTCTCGACGTTCGCCGACGTCGGCGGCGCGATGGCGCGCGATCTGACCGACCTCGACCACCCGCTGCTCAACGCGCTCGCGGGGCACCCCGAAGACCTCGCGGCGCTCGACGCCGAGGCCAAGGCTCCCGCGGTTCCGAACCCGGACGACCGCGCGCCCGCGGCAGACACCCTCCTGCTCGACGCCGATGCCGAGCAGGAGGCGGTGCTGGCCCGCATCGTCGCCGGACAATCGCTCGTGGTCCACACGCTCCCCGGCACGGGCGGTACCCAGACCGTCATCAACGCGGTGGGGTCGCTCGTGCGCGCCGGCAAGCGCGTGCTCGTCGTCAGCGCGCGCCGATCCACGCTCGACGGCGTGCGCCATCGCCTCGCCGGCATCGGCCTGGACGGCCTCGCCGTGTCGCCGTCCGATCTGCGTCGCGACCTGATCAGGGCGATCGGCCGCAACGAGAAGGCGACGCAGCCCAAGGTCGCCGAGATCGACGACGCCCTCGTCCGCCTGCGGACCGTGCTGCGCGACTACCGTCGCTCCCTCACGCGGACGCACGACGCCTTCGGCGTCTCGGTGCTCGACGCCGTACGCGCCCTGACCAGGCTGGCCTCGCTCCCCGAGCCCCCCTCGACCTCCGCGCGCCTCGGCAGTCGCGCACTCGAGGCGCTCGCCGGCGACCGCCGCCATGCCGCGTCGACCCTGGCGCTGGCCGCTCGCCTCGGCGAGTTCAAGGTCGGCCCCGACGACTCGCCCTGGTACGGGGTGACGTTCGCCACCACCGACGAAGCACGCCGTGCGCACGAGCTGGCCGGCAAGCTGCAGCGCAAGAGCGTGCCGGATCTGCTCGAGCGCGGGTACGAGCTGATCGCCCAGACCCGGATGCGTCCGTTCACCACGATCGACGAGCTCGGTGAGTTCCTGCGTCTGCTGCACGGCATCCGCGACTCGCTCGATCGCTTCAGCCCGACGGTGTTCGAGCGCCCCCTGTCCGACATGATCCGGGCGTACGGTCCGCGCCGCGACGCGCAGATGACGGGTGCGGGCCGCCGCCGGCTCAAGCGGCTCGCGAAGGAGTACCTGCGTCCGGGCGTGCACATCGGAGACATGCACGACGCGCTCGTGCGCATCCAGCACCAGCGGGCGCAGTGGCAGAAGCTCGTCGACGTCGGCACGATCCCGGACATCCCGCTGGGGCTCGGTGACGTCCAGGTCGAGTGGCAGCGCGTCGAGGCCGAGCTCTCCGAGCTCGACGGTGCTCTCGGGCGCGGCACGCGGCTCGCGGCCATGCCTGTGCAGCGCCTCGTGCGCACCCTCGCCGGCCTGGCAGCCGAGTCCGAGGTCTTCGACAACATCGTCGAGCGCGCCGAGCTGCGCGGTGAGCTCGCGCGCCTCGGGCTCGAGCCGCTCCTGACCGAGCTGTCGGTGCGTCACGTCGACGAGGAGCGCGTGGGCGAGGAGCTCGAGTTCGCGTGGTGGCAGTCGGTGCTCGAGCATCTGCTGCAGAGCGATCGCGCCCTGCTCGGCGCCAACACCTCGGTCGTCGACCGCCTCGAGCGCGACTTCCGGCTGGTCGACGAGGCCCACGCCGCGGCATCCGGTCCGCTGCTCGCGTGGCAGCTCGCCGCGCAGTGGCGCATCGGCATCGTGGACGAGCCCGACGAGTCGCGCGCGCTGCGCCACGCGCTCACCCAGGGCCAGATCACCGCGGCCGGGCTCGAGCGCGCGGCCCCGACGCTCGGACGCATCCTGGCGCCCGTCTGGATCGCGTCGCCGTA
Organism: Microbacterium sp. NPDC096154; assembly: GCF_040302945.1. Classification (NCBI taxonomy): domain Bacteria; kingdom Bacillati; phylum Actinomycetota; class Actinomycetes; order Micrococcales; family Microbacteriaceae; genus Microbacterium; species Microbacterium sp. NPDC096154. The sequence goes on along the minus strand of NZ_JBEOSM010000002.1, from coordinate 6,988 downwards.
CGAGGTGCCCACGATTCCGGATGACCCGGCGTTCGATGTCGTGATCGTCGCCGACGCGGGCGCGGTGAACGTGACCGAGGCGGCGCCGGCCATCCGACGGGCGCGTCAGGTCGTCGCCTTCGGCGACCCGGTCACGCAGCGCCCCACGCCCTTCGTCGTGGCGGCGGCCGGCGAGCCGTCGGAGAGCGCGGCCGCCGAGCGCGACAGCCTGTTCGAGCGCCTGGCCGAGATCCTTCCGGTGGCGACGCTCACCCGCAGCTATCGCGCGGGCGGCGAGGACCTCGCCGAGCTGGTGAACGACGCCTTCTACGGTGGCGAGATCGTGTCTCTGCCCTGGGCCGGCTCGTACCTGGGCCGCGGCAGTCTGTCGGTCGACTACGTCGAGGGCGGGTCGGGCGCTCCCGATCCCGTGACGGGATCCGTCGAGAGCCCGGACGCCGAGGTGGCCCGCGTCGTGACGCTCGTGGTCGAGCACGCGGTCAACCGCCCGAACGAGTCGCTGATGGTGGTCACGCCCAGCCGTCGGCATGCCGAGCGCGTGCGCAATGCGGTGACGGAGGCGTTCGCCGGACGGGCGGATGTCGCCGATTTCGTGGCGCGGGAGACGGCCGAGCCGCTTGCGGTGCTCACGCTGGAGGAGGCGACGGCGGAGAGTCGAGACCGGGTGATCTTCTCGGTCGGATACGGCCTGACCCGTCACGGCCGTGTGCTGAGTGACTTCGGCGACCTCTCCACTCCCGATGGAGAGCGTCTGCTCACAGCCGGCATGACGAGGGCGCGCCGCTCGATGGTGATCGTCTCCTCGATCCGTCCGTCCGCCTACGACGAGGGCCGGCTCGAGCATGGCGCCGCCACCCTGATGGGCATCCTGGGCGCGATCGCGGCGCGCGGACGCGACGCCCGCCTCGAGGACCTCGCCGACCCGCTGACGCTCGCCCTCGCGCGCGAGCTGCGACGCCTCGGCGTTGCTGTCGACGTCGACTACCGCGGGCTGCTGCCGCTCGTGGCGCAGCACGGTGGCAAGGCTGTCGTCGTCGAGCCCGACCCCGAGTCGCGCGGCGAGTCGCTGCGCGAGTCGCTGCGTCTGCGCCCGCACGTGCTGCGCCGCCTCGGCTGGCACTACGTGCGCGTGCACGCGTTCGACCTGTACAGCGACCCGGCGGCCGTCGCCGGACGCATCGCGGCTGTGCTCGGCGTCTCGCCCGAGGCGCAGCGTGCCGACGGCGACACGCAGCCGCTCACGATGTGAGCGGGCAGACGGAAGACGGCGCGGGGCGGCAGGATGAGCCGCCGCGTCAGCGCGTCGTGCGCGTGCGCGGCGCGCGACGGGCGAAGCTCACCCCGGTCGAGGGCACGCTGAGCGACTCCGAGGCCGAGGCCACGCTGCGCGGCGCGACCCCGCCTGCTCCGGCAGCGGGGGACAAGGGACCGAACGACGACCGGCTGCGCGGCGACGTTCCCCCGCACTACTGAAGGACGGCACGGCCGACACGACGAAGGCCGCCCCGACGAATCGGAGCGGCCTTCGGAAAGCAGGCAGCGGGTCAGCCCCGGTTCTGCGAGGCGAGCAGGTCGCGGATCTCCGCGAGCAGCTCCTCCTGCGTCGGAGCCGAGGGCGCCTCGGGCTCCTGCACGCCCAGCCGGGCGGCGCGCCGCTCGGCGAGCTTGTTCATCGGGACGATCAGCAGGAAGTACACGACCGCGGCGACGGCCAGGAAGTTGATGATGGCCGAGATGATCGCGCCGATGCCGAAGTTCGCCGTCGCGAACAGACCCGGCACCGGGATCACCCACTCCGCCAGATCCCCGGAGGGCACCAGCGCGCCGATCAGCGGGTTCACGAGGTTGTCGACGACGGCGGTCACGATCGCAGTGAACGCGGCGCCGATGATCACCGCGACCGCGAGATCGATGACATTGCCGCGGGTGATGAAGTCCTTGAAGCCCTGAAGCATGCTGGTTCCCCCTTCTTGCCGGCGCGCGTGCCGACGCCTCGGATCCGTCGTCACGCGCCCGCTGCGGGTGACGCCTCCGGCTTCGATGATGCAGCAGGGGCGGAGGTGCCGCCAGCAGCAGAAGTGCCCGTGCCGGACGACCCGCGCGAGTCCGTGCGGTAGAAGCCGGAGCCGTTGAAGGTCACCCCGATCGAGCCGTACTCCTTGCGAAGCTCGCCGCGGCACTCGGGGCACTCGGTGAGCGTGGGGTCGCTGAAGGACTGGACGGCATCGAAACGGTGTCCGCAGGACTTGCAGGCATAGGCGTAGGTGGGCATGAGACCTCGTCGGATCTGGGTGGCTGGAGCGGCGCCGGCTCGCGCCCGGCAGCGGGCGGCCGAGACGGCGTCAGTGATCGGTCGGCAATGTGACCGTGCGGGTCGGCGTCACGACGCCTGTCACCGGCTGGTCGTGCACGTCGCGCGGCACGCTGTCGACCAGTTCCGAATCATAGATGACCGCGTAGACGGGCGGGCGCCGGTCCATCGAACCGAGGGTCTTGTCGAAGAACCCCCGACCCCAGCCCATGCGCATCCCCGACCGGTCCACCGCTGCGGCCGGCACGATCATCAGGTCGACGTCGTTCACCGCGATCGGTCCCAGCAGTTCGCCCACGGCCTCCGGGACGCCCAGCGCGCTCTGCACCTCCTCGCCGCCGGGGGAGGCGACCGTCCAGTCGAGCAGTCCGTCCTCGCGCATCACCGGCAGGAGCACCCGGACGCCGCTGTCGATCGCGGCGTTGATGAAGGGTCGCGTGCCGGGCTCGGTGGGGGAGGAGAGGAAGCACGAGACGCTGCGCGCGCCGAGAGACGCGACGAGAGCCTCCAGCTGAGAGCGGATGCCCGCAGCGGCCGTCTCGCGCTGCGAGTCGGACAGCTGCTGGCGCCGCTCACGGAGCTCGGCGCGCAGCGCCCGCTTGGACTGATCGAGCGCGTCGGACATGCGACGAGTCTAGGGGTGCGGGGGGTTTGCACCGCCGGGTGGGACGACGCGGCAGAACCTTTTCGCGGGATCACGGGCGGATAACGCCTTGTCACCTACGATGAAGGAATGCATCCCCCGCAGATCAAGGCAGTCATCCCCGCGGCCGGTCTGGGCACGCGCTTCCTCCCGGCGACCAAGGCGACTCCCAAGGAGATGCTGCCGGTCGTCGACAAGCCCGCCATCCAGTACGTGGTCGAAGAGGCTGTCGCGGCGGGCATCCGCGATGTCCTCATGATCATCGGCCGCAACAAGAACGCGCTGGCCAACCACTTCGACTCGGTGCCCGAGCTCGAGACCAAGCTGCTCGACAAGGGCGATCACGGGCGCCTCGAGCGCGTGCAGGCCTCGAGCGACATGGCCGACATCCACTTCGTCCGTCAGGGCGAGCCGAAGGGGCTCGGGCACGCGGTGCTGCGCGCCTATGCCCACGTCGGCGACGCTCCCTTCGCGGTCATGCTGGGCGACGACCTCATCGACGAGCGCGACGAGCTGCTCACGACCATGATCGCCGAGCAGGCCAAGCGCGGCGCGATGGTGATCGCGCTCATGGAGGTGGACCCCGAGAGCATCCACCTGTACGGCTGCGCCGACGTGGAGGAGACCGACACCGAGGGCGTCGTCAAGGTCAAGGGCCTCGTCGAGAAGCCGGCGAAGGAGGACGCCCCCTCGAATCTGGCGATCATCGGCCGTTACGTGCTCACGCCCGACATCTTCCCTGTGCTGGAGCGCACCGAGCCCGGCAAGGGCGGCGAGATCCAGCTGACCGACGCTCTGCAGGAGGTGGCCTCCGACCCCGCGGGGCCTGGCGTGTACGGCGTCGTGTTCCGCGGCCGCCGGTACGACACCGGCGACCGCGTCGACTACATCAAGGCGATCATGCGCCTCGCGGCCGACCGCTCCGACCTCGGTCCCGAGCTGCGCCCGTGGTTCAAGGAGTTCGCCGCCACTCTGTGACGGTGGACGACGTTCTCGACGGCGTTCGAAGGAGCCGGATGGATGGCCTCGCCCCGCGTCAGCACGGGCCGATCTCCATCCGGCTCGTTCGTCAACGCGATGCGCGCACTCTGCAGCACGAGCTGGTGACGAACCGCTCCTGGCTGCGCCCGTGGGAAGCGACCAGCCCCGGTGGTGCGGCGCCCCTCGACATGCGGGGGAGCATCCGGCGACTGCTGCAGCAGTATCGCGACGGCCAGGGGGTGCCGTTCGTGATGGAGTACGAGGGCGAGGTCGCCGGTCAGCTGAACGTCTGGGGTCTCGCCCGGGGTTCGCTCTCCTCGGCGACCATCGGCTACTGGGTCAGCGAGCGCTTCGCGGGCCGTGCGATCACGCCGACGGCGGTCGCCCTGGCGACCGATGTGTGCTTCAGCGAGCTGCAGCTGCACCGGATGGAGATCTGCATCCGTCCCGAGAACGCGGCCAGTCTGCGAGTGGTCCAGAAGCTCGGGTTCCGTTATGAGGGCCTGCGACGGCGCTACATCCACATCGACGGCGACTGGCGCGATCACTACGCGTTCGCACTCACCACGGAGGACGTGCCGGAAGGCGTCCTGAAGCGGTGGATCACGGGGCGCGCCCCGCAGCACGCGGCGGACATCCCGCCCGCTGACCGGGTCACCGGCTGACACGCCACCCCCATCCTGCGCGGACACGCGCGCGGCATCACGTGTCAGGGGCGGCGCGTCGCCTACCGTGGAGCGCATGGATGGGCAGCTGCTGGGCGGAGGCGTGGTCGTGGCGGTCGCCGCGGTGCTGTGGCTCGTCTATCTGCTTCCCACCTGGCAGAGCCGGATGCAGTACAACGCGGCCGAGCGCAATGCGGTGCGGCTGAACCAGGCGCTGCGCGTGCTCGCGGAGACGAGCGAGACGCCGGAGGAGGTGCGCGTCGAGCTCACAGCGCGCGAGGCCGCCGCCAAGCAGAAGCTGGCCCGTCAGCTGCAGGCCGAGCAGAGCCGCCTGAAGCTGGAGCAGAGCCGGCTGCGGGCCGAGAGGGATCTGCTCGCGATCGAGCGGCAGCGGCGTGAGGTTGCCGCATTGCGCAGCGCGCCCGAGGTGCTCCGAGCGAAGGCGCGTCGTCGCGTCCGGCTGGTCGCGACCGCGCTCGTGCTCGCGGGGCTCGCGGTGACGGGTGTCGGCGTGTGGGTGCTGGCGATCGGCGCAGGGGCCCTGTGGCTGGCGCTGGGCGGCGTGCTCGCCGTGACGGGCGCGCTGATGCTGCGGCGCATGGCGACGGTGCAGGCGCGGGCGGCGCGCCGGGCGGCGCCGGTCACCTCGGTCGCTCCCGCACGGCGACGCGCTGCGGGCGTCCTGATCGATGAGGCCGATCGAGGCTGGGTGCCGCGCCGGCTCCCCGCACCGCTCACGACGACCGCGGGATCGCGCGCACAGAGCGCACGTGCGGAGGCGGATGCCCGCGAGGCCCTGCACCGGGCGGCCCGCGCGGAGGCGCTCCGCGCGCGTGCCGAGCAGCTGCATCCTGCGCCCGTGCGCATCGAGACGGCACGCGTCGAGCCCGCGCGGGTCGCGGAGCAGGATGTGCGCGCCGCCGAGCCGGCAGCCTCGTCGCCGTACGCGCGCATGGGCTACGTGGACGACGCCGAGATCGAGGCGCACGTGCGCGACCTGCTCACCCGCCGCGCATCCGCCTGACGGCGCGGCGCGCCCGAGGTGGTCGCCGATGTGCGGGGAGGCCGCGGAGGTCTGGTAATGTGGTCGAGGTTCACGGGCCCATGGCGCAGTTGGTAGCGCGTCTCGTTCGCAATGAGAAGGTCGGGGGTTCGAATCCCCCTGGGTCCACCGAAGGAAGCCCCCGCCGGAAGGCGGGGGCTTCTGTCTTTCCGCTACGAGACTTTGTCGAGCACGAGCAGGAACTCCACGAAGCCCTCGGGCTCGACGCTCACGAAGCCGAGGTTCGGGGCCTCGACGCCGTAGTCCGCGAAGGTGATCGGGATGCTGCCCGCCACCTGCACCGTGCGCCCGTCGAACGCGGACTGCATCTCTGCAGTCGCGGCGCGGGTCACGCCGCGAACGGTCAGCTCGCCCGCGACCTCGACCGTGGCGGTCTGGCCTGCGGCGGGCGCGCGCTCGGCGCGGAGCGGCTCGGTCAGTCGGAACGTCGCCGTCGGATGCTCGCTCACGCGCAGAGCCGTGTCGCGGAAGTACCCGTCGCGCGCCGGCTCGTCCGTGGCGATGGATGCCACGTCCACCGTGATGAGCGCGTCGGTGACGGCCAGGCCGTCCACGTGGATCTCGGCCGTGACCGTCTCGGTGCGTCCCACTACGGTGACGTCGGTTCCATTGAGCACCTCGTCGACGCGGTAGCCCGCGTAGCTGCCCGGGGACGCGTGCCACGAACCAGAGAGGTCGGTCAGCGGCACGGCGGTCGCGTCCGAAGCGCCGGCTGCGGGTGGCGCACCCGGGCTGAGCGAGGGTGCGGGCGGTGCGGCGCCCACGATCACGTCGCGGTAGATGGCGGGCCCGAACGCGACGGCTGCGACACCGAGGACGAGGGCGGCGCCGCATGCGGCGAGCACGACGATGGTGGTGCGGCGACGCCGGGGGTGGAGGCGGGGGGCGGTCATGGCGTGATTCTCCGCCTCTTCGTTCGCGCAGCACAGGCCGGCGGGGCGCCGCACGCGGTTCGCGCGGCGAGGCACCCCGGTGGACATGCACGGCTTCGGCGCGACACGCCCGAGGGGCGACGTGGTTTGCCCGACCCCCCACATCGGCGTAATGTATTCCCTTGTCGCCGCCAAGCGGTGAGGTTGAGCCGGAAGGTTCCCACCCCAGGTCGGCGACAAACAATCCCACTCAGGAATCGATCAGGTTCTGACTGATTCACTGGTGAGGTTGTCTCCGCGAGTTCAGCGGGTCGAAAGCGACACGGCGTGTCGGATTTGACAGCGAATGAGCAAGCGGTAAGATAGAGAAGTTGCCCCGGAGGGCTGCGGCGGGAGTCGCAGGGCTGGGAGCATCCGATCCTTGAGAACTCAACAGCGTGCACTTGTCAAATG